>JBCDAH010000110.1:0-17493 GCA_039186015.1 Pseudomonadota bacterium | reverse complement strand
CCCCGTTGTGGTCTTTGTAGCTTTTTCCGTAGTCTTTATAGCTGTGATAATCATGCCGGTTCGAATAGTATCGGTGTCCACGTGGGCCGGCGATCCGTCGCGGGCTCGGATATTCCGGGTCGTCGTAATCGTACTTGCTATATTTGCGCCCGTACTTCCGATATTTTTCGTAACTGCGGTACCTGTCGTACTTTCGTCCGTACTTGGGATACTTTTTGTATTTGCCGTACTTGCGCGGATACCGGTCGTCATCGTCTAGATCGTCATGATCGCGATAACCATTGCGATGGTACTTCCGGTCGGGCTCTCCGAAAATGTCCGCATAACGCGGATCGCCATACGGCGAGTCCTTACCGTTCCGATCATCATCGTAAAGATCTGCAGCCACTGCGGGTGTCAAGCCGACAACACAAGCAGACACCAACGCGCTTACAAAATACGCCCAACTCATACTCCGGCCCATAATGAATTCCCTTCGACGCACTCCACTGAACACAATGTGGCATGCTTCCAGCAGCAATATGAACAAAGAATGAAGACGCAAGAAATCTCCAATTATACCAAAAGGTTGTTCTCCAGTTGGCTCTGCATTCGCGGTTGCGCCATCCACCTCTTGAACGTCGCCACAATCACCTTATCTCAAGAGCGTCGCGCCGAATATCGGGCGACGCACACTCTGGCCAGGCCATGAAACGGCAGGCCAACCAACATGTTGCTTCACGAGGAGAACGTGGAATGAGAACTGCAAATTTTGCTCCCCTATACCGTTCGACCGTTGGTTTCGACCATCTGTTCCGCCTGCTTGATGCCGTTGCTGACGGCTCGGAGGGCGTTGCCGGATATCCACCCTATAACATCGTGCGCACGGGCGAAAACGCCTATGAGATTGCGCTTGCGGTTGCCGGTTTCACAGACGCCGACCTGAGTGTCGAAGTGAAAGAGAATGCGCTTAAGATTCGCGGAGCCAAGGACAACGAGGACGACGCCCAGTCTTATCTGCACCGCGGCATTGCACAGCGTGCATTCGAACGGCGCTTCCAGTTGGCGGAGTTTGTCGAAGTGACCGGTGCCGACCTGAGTGACGGCATGCTGCGTATCACGCTTCAGCGAAATCTGCCGGAGCGTATGAAGCCGCGGACAATTGCGATCTCCCAAAAAGGCGCGAACGCCAGTCGACTGACTGCTGACGTCGCCGCTACGGAGACTTCGGCGGCCTAACCTTTAGCTCGACTCAATAGCAGTGCGTGCGGTTCGCTTGTCGGCCGCGCGCACTCGCACTGTTATCGCCACGCGGCACGGCAATCGCCGAACGATCTTATCGACTGTCCGGGGCCGATCTCAGGCGATCAATTTGGCCTTAGGTGACCGGGCACATGCCGCCGTCGACGTTGATTGCGGTGCCGGTTACATAGCTGCCCTGCTCCGACGCCAGAAAACAGGCCACGTTTGCGAACTCTTCCGCCGTCCCGACTCGCCCAAGTGGGATTGATTGGCCCATTTCGGCATAGAAGTCCGCCAGTGAGCGGCTTCCACCTTCCGCGTTGTGTCGCCGGACCCACTGGTCGCTCTCGATCCGCCCGACCAGTAGCGCATTGACCAGCACGTTATTGGGCGCGCCTTCGCCGGCGAGAACTTTGGTCAGCGCCAAACCAGCGGCGCGCGTAACTGCCGTTGGCGCACGTCCGGCATCCGGCGCTTTGGCCGCGGTATTCAAGACGTTGATAATGCGCCCCCATTTGCGGTTGGCCATTTCAGGCAAAGCCGCTCTTGCAAGACGCACAGCCGCCATGAGTTTGAGGTCAATATCCGCGCGCCACACCTCATCGGTGAGCGTCTCGATCTTGCCGGTTATGGATTGACCGGCATTGTTGACAAGTACGTCCACCTTGCCAAGCTTCTGAACGGCCTCGTCAAACGCGTGTTGACATCCTTCGGTCGTCGCAACATCGGCTGAAATGGCGATAACGTTGCCGCGCGCAGTAGCTGAAACATCGTGCACGGCATCATCGAGAACATCTGATCTCCGCGCCACGAGCGCAATGTCGGCGCCGGCGGCTGAGAACCGTCTGGCGATTGCGCGGCCTATCCCAAGACTACCGCCCGTGATGAGTGCGGCGCGCCCGGCCATTGTGACTTCCATGGTTACGTCCTTAAGCGTTTCAGCCTGACGCTGATCCGACAGGTCATTGTGTTATCTTGTCCGTGAGCCTTCTATAGCGTTTCAGCTTGCGCTGGAACCGTCCCGTACCCGGCCCCTCGTCTTCATGCCCGGCCAAGTTGCGTTGAGCATGTTGGGTTGAACGTGCAGCGGCGAACATGAGGTGTGGGCCGGCGCAGTGGTTGCGCCTATAACGGACCTGACCTAGCACATGACACACGCAGTCGGTGTAAACTGACGTTGTTTGTCAAAAGCCAAGTGGAACTTGCCGCCGATCCGATTGCCGCCGCGCTTGTTATGGTATTGTTCGCCAATGGATTCGAATCGCGATTCATCTGAAATCGATACGCACACGGCGCCGACGCTGACGGGCCGGATCTCAGAACGTGCCATGGCGGGAGGAGCGGGGCGCTATCTGGACGCGCTCAATCCCGAACAACGGTGTGCGGTCGAAGCGCTGGACGGACCGGTCCTAGTTCTTGCCGGCGCTGGCACCGGGAAGACGCGCGTTCTGACCACGCGTATCGCGCATATTCTTGCAACGCAGCGCGCGTTTCCATCCCAGATCCTCGCAGTCACGTTCACGAACAAGGCCGCTCGAGAGATGAAAGAGCGGATCGGCGCGCTGGTCGGCGGCATGGTTGAAGGTATGCCGTGGCTCGGCACCTTCCATGCAATTGGTGTGCGTCTGCTGCGCCGCCATTGTGAACTGGTCGGCCTGAAGTCCGGCTTCACGATCCTCGACCCGGACGACCAGCTGCGTCTTGTCAAACAGGTGATCGAAGCCGCGCGTATCGACAAAGATCGATGGCCGGCCAGACAGTTGGCCGCGCAAATCGACGGTTGGAAAAACAAAGGATTGACGCCGCAAAGGGTGCCCAGTGGCGAAGCTTTCGCGTTCGCCAACGGCAAGGGCGCCGAGTTGTATGCGGCGTATCAGGATCGGCTGAAGGAGCTGAACGCGGTCGATTTTGGCGATTTGCTGCTCGAAGGACTGCGCCTGCTGCAGGATAATCCAGACGTGCTCGCCACCTACCAGCGCACGTTCCGGTATATGCTTGTCGACGAGTATCAAGATACCAACACCGTACAATATCTTTGGCTTCGGCTGTTGGCCCAGCGGCCGAAAGGTGGCGAACCGGCAAACATCTGCTGCGTTGGTGATGATGACCAGTCGATCTACGGCTGGCGCGGCGCGGAAGTCGACAACATCCTTCGGTTCGAGACTGACTTTCCCGGCGCGGCCGTGATCAGATTGGAGCGGAATTACCGTTCAACCGGGCACATACTGGCCGCAGCCTCCGGTGTGATCTCACACAACGAAAGCCGTCTCGGGAAGACCCTTTTCACCGACGGTGAGCCCGGCAACAAGGTTCGTGTGAGCGGCGTCTGGGATGACGAGGAGGAAGCCCGCAACATCTGTGACGATATCGAGAACGCGCAGAAACAGCGGCATAGCTTGAACGAAATTGCGGTCCTGGTCCGTGCGTCGTTTCAGATGCGAGCGTTGGAGGACCGGTTTGTCACCGTCGGCGTTCCGTACCGCGTGATCGGCGGGCCTCGCTTCTACGAGCGCCAGGAAATCAAAGACGCGATTGCGTATCTCGAAGTCGTCAATAATCCGGCAAATGACTTGAAGTTCGAGCGGATTGTCAACGTTCCCAAGCGCGGACTTGGCGACACGTCTGTGCGGCGGATCCGCGAATTGGCGCGTGGAACGGGCCAATCGCTCTATTTCGCCGCGCGGGAAATCGTCGAAACCGAAGAACTTGCGGGCAAAGCGCGGCGATCCCTGACGCAATTGGTGGGCAGCTTTGACCGCTGGCGCGGATTGCTGTCGTCGATGTCGCATACCGAACTCACCGAACTCATCCTGGATGAGAGCGGCTACACTGCGATGTGGCAGGCGGATAAGAATCCACAATCTCAGTCGCGTCTCGAAAACCTTAAAGAACTCGTTCGGTTCATGCATGAGTTCGACACGCTCGCCGGCTTTCTCGAGCACGTGTCGCTGGTGATGGACGTCGATCAAGGTGACGACGGCGAGCGTGTGACTTTGATGACATTGCACGCTGCCAAAGGGCTCGAGTTCGACACGGTCTTCCTCCCGGGGTGGGAAGACGGCCTGTTTCCGTCTCAACGTACGATGGATGAGAGCGGGCTTGCCGGTCTCGAAGAGGAGCGCCGACTCGCCTATGTGGGCATCACGCGGGCGCGGAAGTCCGCTCGAGTGTCGTTTGCCCAGAACCGGCGGAACCGTGGGTTGTATCAAGCGGCGATGCCGTCGCGCTTCGTCGATGAATTGCCGGCGGCGCATGTCGAAGTGGTCGAAACACGTTCGCCGTTCGGCGGAAATAGTCCGTTCGGGTCGAGCCGCTTTGATGCCGTCCAACCGTTTCAGGGCCACAGCTACGACACACCCGGCTGGCAACGGGCACGCGCGCGCCAGCAGTCGGGAAACACACGACGCCGGAGTAGCGGCCCCACGACGATCGAGGGCGAGCTTGTTGCCTCGTCAACCAAGCATGTTGCGCGGTTCACGGTGGGCGATCGGGTGATTCATGCAAAGTTCGGTGAAGGGGAAGTGGTCGAGGCCGACGGCAACAAGCTGACCGTCGAATTTGCCGATGCCGGTCGGAAACGCGTGATCGACAGCTTCGTCCGAGCCACCTGAGCCTGTTTGCCGCACCTTGGTGGCGACAAAGACGGCGCAATGCCGCACCAGCTGTGTGCCCGCACGAACCCTTGCCGAATTTCCGTGTTGTCTCGCCAGCGTTGACAGACCGTTGAAAAACTCGTCTCCCGCATTTGGGTTTACGGTATGCCGTCCCTGCCCCATGTGACCTATGCCGCTCGACATCCGGCGCGCATCACTGACGCCAAAACGAACGCTAGACAAACCGGACCCTCAGATCATGATCAAATCCACACTTGCACTTCTGATCGCTCTCGGCCTTGCGACGTCTGCTGCACGTGCGCAGTCCACTGATGTGACGGCTGGCACCTATAAGCTTGACCGCTCCCACGCCAGCCTGACGTGGAAAGTCAGCCATCTTGGCTTATCGTTCTATACGGCGCGCTTCACCAAGTTCGACGCGACGCTCGACATTGATCCGGCGAAGCCTGAGACAGCCAAGCTCTCGGTTGAGGTGGATACGACATCGATCCGCACAGACTATCCGTTTGCCAGCCGCAAGGACTTCGACAAAGAGCTGATCGAAAGCCCGAACTTCTTTAATGCAAAGAAATTCCCGAAGATCACGTTCGTCTCAACCAAAGTTGAGCGAACCGGCGACAAGACCGCAAAAATTACCGGCGATTTGACACTGCTCGGTGTGACGAAGCCCGTTACACTAGACGTCACGCTGAACGCGGCCATCATGCATCCGTTCGCCAAGAAGCCGGCGATGGGTTTTTCCGGCACCGCCAAGATCAAGCGCAGCGACTTCGGTATGACTCACTTGGTGCCGAACGTTGGTGATGACGTCACGTTGCTGGTCGAGGTGGAATTCATCCAGGGCTAAGCGTTCTGCGTTTTACATGGTGCCGTTGTCGATCGCGGCACATTTTGCGCGGAGACGATCCCAATGGTTCAGGTAAACCCACTGCGGTACTCGCGCGTTGCAATGGTCCTTCATTGGACCATTGCGGTTGCGATCATAGCCATGCTGGTCATGGGAACCTGGATGGTGGATGCCATCAAGGTGCCGGAGACGCAGGCGCTGGCATTTCAGACCTACCAACTGCACAAGTCGATTGGCCTGACCATTCTCGTCCTCAGTATCGCACGCCTGATCTGGCGCCTCTTGAATCCTCCGCCACCGCTTCCGGCACACATGACGTTCGCAAGCCGATTTGCCGCCCACGTCGCGCACTGGCTGTTCTACGGGCTTATGCTGGCGCTACCGATCAGCGGCTGGGTTATGGTCTCGGCCAGCGCCTTCGGCCTGCCAACGATCGTGTTTGACCTGTTCGAATGGCCGCACATTCCGTGGATCGTCGCATCTGACGGCAAGGCGGAGATCGAAGCCGGATCGAAGCTGGCACACCGGTCTATGGGTTACGCAACGATCGTCTTGTTGGTCCTGCACGTCGCCGCCGCGCTGAAACATCAGTTTATCGACAAAGACGGCTTGCTGGGCCGCATGGTTCCGTTTCTGACAGTGCGGCAATCAACGGATGCTACGGAAAGATCCTCTCATGCCTAGACTGATTACGCTGGCCCTCTCCGCCCTTCTGATTGGCTTCACGATCACCGCGGGCGCTGCGGCGCAATCCTGGACAGTCGTCAGCACCGAAAGCCGGATCGGTTTTTCCGGCACGCATGCCGGCACCACGTTCAAGGGTACATTCGAAACATGGTCGGCCGACATCCGATTCGATCCGGAAGATCTTGCAAACTCGAAAGCTGTGGTGACCGTCGATCTCACGTCCGCGCGCACCGGCAACGCCACCTACGACAAGACGCTGCCGAGCGCGGACTGGCTTGATACGGCATCGGCCAAGACAGCCGTTTTCGAAACGCAATCCATCACAAAAACCGACAACGGCGATTATCTCGCGGACGGGCAGTTGCGGCTCCGCGGTGCCGACATTCCTGTGAAATTGGCGTTTACTCTGAAGATCAACGGCGAAACTGCCGTCATGACGGGAACGTCAACGATTGCCCGGCTCGACTTCGGCATCGGCAAGACATCTGACGCCTCTGGCGCATGGGTCTCCCTCGAAATCCCACTCGACATCAAAGTCACCGCGAAACGCGCCAGCTAAAGCGTATCGCAGTCGCGGCCTGGGGTGCCATACGGCTGGCCCGCGCTGATTGTTTGTGGCTCACGGGCTGTTCCGGCCTCCGGCCGGGCCCTGCACGGGCGCGCCGCAACGCGCCGGGCCGCAGTCGCGGCCTGGAACAGTGCTCGACGGCTGGCCCGCGCTCAAGTAGCGAGCGCTTGTCGCGAGCGGTAGCGCAACGAAAGACTCGCGTGCGAACAGCGCAATTAAAGACTCACGAGCGCCTTTACGCCTCGACGCGTTTTCCGGAGAGCAGATCCCACGCAACATTGATTTGTTTGATGCGGTCTTCTCGCGCCACACGGTCGTCTTCGTCGACAGCGTGGTCCGGGTGCCATGTCGCGCGTAACGCATCGACAAGACGTTTCAAAATGCGATCACTCGCATGTTCGTTGGCGCCAAGCACTTCAAGCGCTTCGTTGCGGTCTCTCGGCACACCGCGATTGACCGGCGCCTCGGTCAAGCTGCGATGCGCCGATTCGACGATGTCCTGCATGCGCATCATGTCGGTAACGACGCGCTGCAACTTCGCGCGCATACGCCGCCACTCCGTGTCGTCCGCAGGCGATGTGGTGATCAGCGAGGCAAGAAAATGCTCCATGTCTCTCACTTCTCGAAGGAGCGTGCGCCGCAACGGCGCCACCCCCTTCAAGTCGCCGGCACGAATATGGACCTGTTCGATCAACTCCTGTGCTGAGCGACAAAGATCGCTACAAATCTGCGCATGCGGCCGTGTGAGATCAATACCGTCCCGCCGGATAATAAGCTCATAGGCATCCAGTGGCCGATAGGGCGGGCGCCGGTTCTGCACGTACCACCATCCGACGCTTGAGAGCATGCCGGCCAGCAGTGCGATGATGATCAGCATCCCTGCAAACGCACGTTGTGACAGCAGGTTGGCCGCATCGGCGTCCGCAGGCAGCGGTGCAGGAATCTCGACCAGCGTCAGCCAGAACTGCGACTGAGTTGAGTCTTTCGGCGCTGGAGCCGGCGCCGACGCGACCGACGTTCCAGCGCTTGTCTGTTGCAGAGACTCTGGCGCCGGCGGGCCGGCGACGGCCGGAACAAGCGTTGCCAATGCCGCAACGCGGTTGACCCGTCGTGATGACGGCTCCGGCCGAGGCGGAACGGATCCGATGGCCGTCGCGAACCGATCCGACGATGCCGGAATGACCCGTGCACCCAGCTCGGTCAATGGCGCGAAGCCTTGCGGAAACGCGAGATAGGGGGCCAAAGGCTCAAACACGCCGGTCGCCTCGCACCCTGTGTTGGGAAACGAGTCCGCCGGCGGAACGACGGGATGGTCACGGCTTGGCCAGGCGCCACGCAGGCACGGCGGGTGGCCCCACGGTCTCAGTCGCCCGCGGAACTGGAACAACAACTGCCCACGCCGAAGACGTGCGCCGCCGCCGAGTAGACCGGCCGCGGCCCGGGCAACGCGCGCCCACGACACCGCGCCACCTTCACAGGCGACCTGAAACTTGTGGACGCTGAGATTGCGGCAATTCTCGCCAGTCTCAGGATCGCAGATCTCAAAGACGCGCACGCGCTGCTGGCCGTCAATGGCGTAGTAGTGCGGCGTGCTCGGCGCAACGCGAACCTCGTTACCAACGAGCGTGCATGAGAACGGCATCACCACATGGTCGCGCCCCATCGCGGACGCGGCACCTGGAACGCTCGTTAGCAAAACCGCGCCGGCCAGAACCGATCGTCCTACAATCGATCGTCTTGCAATCCATCGTCTTGAAATCAAGCGACCCACACGTGCCCCCACACAATCGCTTGTGGTCCCATTGAGGATAGTATGTTCGTCCAAACGGGGGCACTTCTATGGCAAACTGCAGCTGCACGTTGTTGTTCACAGAAATCTGCGCGCAGGGATATGCGTCGACAGTTTGCAATTCGCGGTTATCAACTCGGCTACGAACTCAGTTGCGAACGCTGTTTGTCATTGCGAATGCCTCAGGCCAGCAGCCGCCAAATACCGAAAAAATCGTATCAACTCGTGGCCTTAATCGACCGGTTCAAACTCTGCCGGTCTTTCCAGCGTCGCAAGCCTCAAAATATTGCTGTCAACTGATAGTCTGCATCGTGACGGAAATCACACCGCCAAAGACCGATGTGATGTTGACCGGATCAGGAGTTCCAATGGCAACCGACGGTGCACAATTCGCGGACGCCGTCGAGCGCGAATCAGCGCGGGAAACGGCTCGGCCATCGCGCCTCTCCTGTCTCTGGAGTGTCCTGTCTCTGAAGCGGGTCTGCTGCTCCTGGCTCTGGTTGTGAGTATATACCTCTCCCACGCGCCGTCGGTTGGCTGAACGACGACGTGTGTTACCCAATTTCCATCGGATTGGCGTGACATGCTCGACAAGCTGCCGGATGGCTTCCTAAAACATGACGCCCGACTGAGAGCGTTTCAGGTTTCTGGAACCATCCCCACATCCCGGCCCGGCCACCGATGAAGTCGTGCCGTCGGGTGGCGCCACGACATCGGTTATTTTCGATGTCGTTGACTCCGGAATGCTGAATTCGGATGTATCCGAGTTCAGGGCGGGGATGTGGGCCGGCGAAGAGAGTCCGCCCGTGGCGGAAATGATCTAAGCGGTAAGCGTAGCGCAAGCCGGGAGAGGGAGGCGTCAATGGCCCATACCACCGCGAGTAATGGAACTGCGGCCGGGTCCGAACGGACGGCCGCGCACACAGAAGCTGAGCTGCGCCATTTCGCACAGCCGGAACCCGATGTGGTGCCGCCAGACGGTGTGCGGCGCGAAACCTTCCTGCCAGTCACGCGAACCGCGCTTATCGACCGCCTGACCCGGCCAAACGCCTGGGACGACCATAGTGAAGCCCGGGACGCGTCGCGCTTCTTCCGCTATCTCGCCTATTGGCGCCAGCAGCAGTACGCCGCTGAAACGCTGCGCCTGGAACAAACGTACGAGCCATTCAATCCGGATACGGATCTTTTGTTGACGCGTCAATATACCGACGCAGAACGCCAGCAGATGCAGAAACGCCTGGTCGGGCACATGGAGCATTTGCTGGAGCAGGCGAATTTCGTTCGGATAGACCCGAAAGACGTCGCAAAGATCCTGGAAGGTCAAACACATTACGGCTTGGATTTCGAACTGGACCTTGATGCCTTCGAAGAGCTCGTGATCTGCTATCGCGGCGCGTCGACGAAGAAAGACCAGAAGCGAACACTGCGGAAATTCTTCCGGAAGACCGAGTTTGAGGTCCCGGTCTTTCAGCGGTTATTTGTGTTATTCAAGATCAAGCCTGACGACGTTCGTGTTTCTGAGATCATGAAGGAGCGCGGCGTCACCGAGAAAAAGGCAACGAAGATTGTCAAAAAGCTCCGGTCCCGCCTACCGCCGGCAGTTCGCGCAGACAACATCTACATGAAGATGTTCCGCGATATCCCGCGGGCGGACATTGAGATGATCTTCCCGAACACACGGGTCAAATTCCGGATGCTTGATAAGGTCAAGCTCGGCATCACGGGGGCTGGTGGGATCGGCGCCGGCGCTCTCGGCGCTGCGGGAAAGATCGCGGTTGCAGCCAGCAATCCGATCCCAGCCGCCATGGCGATTGCCGGATTGGGTGGCGTTGCGTTCCGTCAGGTCATGAGCGCATTCAACCAGCATCAGAAGTACATGGTCGTCATGGCCCAGAACCTGTACTTCCACTCGCTGGCCGATAATCGCGGCGTCCTCATTCTCCTGGCAGACCGTGCCGCGGAGGAGGACGTGAAGGAAGAGATCCTGCTCTACAGCGTACTGGCCAAAGAGCAGGTCTACCGGGAAGATCTTGACGCTGTGGATCGCGGGATTGAGCAGTTCTTGCATTCCACGTTCGGGATCAACGTGGACTTCGACCTGGATGACGCGCTCGGGCGCCTGCTTGCGGATGGGATTGTGTCAGAAGGTGTCGACGGATTGATGTACGCCTTGCCGCCAGCCGCTGCCGCCCAACACATCGATGCCATGTGGGACCGCTTTCTCGACGACCTCCCCGACACGGTCGACGGCGAGGGCCGAGAGTTCGTGGGTCAACCAGGGGGCGCCGATTCGGGGCCCGCTGCCACGGCGGACCCATATCTCTCAAACGCTGCTCAATAGAGCCTGCCTATCCTAAAACGCGCCCGCGCGGCAGCACGAACCGAGAAGCAATGGCGACGCAACAGCACGTTCTCTCGATAGCCATTGCGGACCGCGGCGCGGTGCTGAAGCTCGCCGGCATCCTGACGGATTTGATGATCCCGGCACCGGATGCTGTTTCGGTGTTCGAAAGCGACGGAAGCTGGCGGATCGACGCCCATTTCTGCACGCTGCCAAGCGAAGGCTGCGCGCCCTATGTCGCGCGCGCTGCTGAATTTGCGGGCCTGTCAGAGGTGCAAGCAGATTGGACGGCTTTGCCCGACACGAACTGGGTCGCGCTCGTTCAAGCCGGGCTGCCGCCAGTTGCAAGCCGCCTGTTCACCGTCCACGGATCTCACGACGCCGACAAAATCGGCCGGCGGCGGTTCGTGATCGAGATTGATGCCGGAGAGGCTTTCGGGACCGCGCACCACGCAACCACATACGGATGTCTTGAAGCCATCGCGCGGCACGCCCTGGCGTTCGCCCCCACCCGAGTGCGCCGCGTGCTGGACCTCGGCGCCGGATCCGGAATACTTGCGATTGCGGCGGCACGGGTTTGGCCAAATGCCGAAATCATCGCCAGCGATCGTGATGTGGATGCGGTACACGTTGCACAGCAGAATGTCGTGAAGAACGGCGCCAAACATCATGTGTCGGTTGCGCGGGCAGACGGTATTCCGCAACAGTCCCGCATGTGCGGCACGCACCGCACCGGGCCGTTGTTTGACCTGATCATTGCCAACATCCTGGCCGCGCCGCTGATCCGCCTGGCCCCTCAGGTAACCCCGGCTGTAGCACCCGGCGGCTTCGTGATCCTCTCAGGCATTCTTAACGAGCAAGCGCGCAGCGTTGCGGCCAGCTACCTCAGCCGAGGCCTTCGGCTAAGCCATCATGCACGGATCGAGGGATGGTCGACGCTGGTACTGCAAAGGCGTCGTTAACAGGGCCGACGGGGCGGCTGACGTCAAATACAGAAAGGGCCCGCCAATTGGCGAGCCCTTACGAAGTCTAACTGTCTGCGATGTTAATTGGCCCAGAAATCATCCGGGATACGTCCGGTTTTGCGGAATGTCGCCACTTGCGCGTCTGACAAACCGATTGAATGGAGATGTGCGTCGGATAGGTTCAGCAGTTCGCGTGCCGCACGCGCGCGGCCAGCCTTCATCAGTGAATTGACATAAGCTGTACCCAGCCGACTAAAAAAGCCAGGCTTCTCGTCCGTTGTGGCGTGACCAGCCGCAAAGGCTTCGCCGCCAACCATTGTAGCGTTCGTTGTCATGATCATCTCATCTCTGGTCTTGGACCCGGAGCGTTTTCGCTCTCGTGTTGTTATGATTTAGTCTAATCCCGTCGGAGTCGCCAGCGTGATCGTCGCAACGCAGCAATGCATCGATCGCATGCATAGTTCGAGATCAAACAGTATGGTTTTGCCAGAACCGTGCCGCGAGCCATCCATACGCCCTTCGCAATTGCACCGATAGCCAGAAATGAGGAATGATGTTCCAAGATTTCGAGTCTCCGCCCCTTGATGCAACTGCTTGGACAACTTCACGAATTTCGCAGCTGCGAAAGATCCTCTTGCGCCGCAGCATAGATGCGTACGTCGTGCCACGCGCGGATGCGCATCAGGGAGAATATGTGGCCGCCTGTGACGCACGCCTGTCGTGGTTGACGGGGTTCACCGGATCTGCCGGAACCGCGGTCATCGGCCGAAGCCGCTCGGCCCTGATTGTCGACGGTCGCTACACGCTCCAGGCCCGCACCCAGGTTGCACAGTCCGGTATTGAAGTCGTGGATATTGCACCGCACGCGCTCGACGACTGGCTCGCGTCAACCTGCCAGTCCGGCGCGGTTGTAGGCGTTGATCCGAGATTGATTCCACTCGCACAGGCCGAGCGCCTAAACGCCGCGCTCTCGCGTTTCGGATTCAAACTGCGCGCCGTCGAGCGGAATCTTGTCGACATGGTGTGGGGCAAAGCGCGCCCACAGGAGCCGGACGGCGCCATAACGGTCCAGCCGGAAGATGTCTCCGGTCAAAGCGCCGAGGACAAGATTCGACAGCTTCAGGAGACGCTCCGCTCAGACGGCGACGATGCCTGCCTTCTGACGCTGCCGGACTCGATCTGCTGGCTGTTGAACATCCGTGGTCGCGACGTCAGCCATACGCCAATTGTCCGATGTTTTGCGGTCGTTCCCAAACGCGGAAAAATCGAACTTTTCCTCTATGGCGACCGCCCTGGCAAACGCATTGACGCAGCCACGCGCAGCCACATCAGCAAGCATGCGCGCTTGCGGCAGGTGAGCGAATTGCGCGACCATCTGAAGCTTCTCAAGTCGCGCGATGCGCGCGTCCGTGTGGATCCGACAACAGCCGGATGGTGGTGCGCCCGGCAGCTCGGCAACCGAAATCTGCATCGCGCCGACGACCCCTGCCAACACCCAAAAGCCATTAAGAATCCTGTGGAAATCGCGGGCACGCGCGCGGCTCACTTGCGAGATGGCGCGGCCATGGCCCGTTTTTTGGCCTGGCTCGACCGGGAAACAGAGGCCGGGTCCGTCGATGAGATTGCGGCTGCGCGACAGCTTGAAGAGTTTCGCCGGGAAACGGGGGCCTTGGAGGACGTCAGCTTTGATACGATCTCAGGCGCAGGTCCGAACGGTGCGATTGTTCACTACCGGGTGACGGAAGCGACCAACCGCAAACTTGGGAAAGGTGAACTCTATCTCGTCGACTCCGGCGGCCAGTACCGGGACGGGACGACCGATATCACGCGGACCGTTGCCGTCGGCCGCCCGACAAAGGACATGCGCCGCAACTTCACGCTCGTGTTGCAGGGCCATATCGCGATTTCAACGGCGCGCTTTCCGAACGGCACACGCGGGCTGGATCTGGATCCGTTGGCGCGGGTTGCGCTGTGGAATCACGGGCTGGATTACGGCCATGGCACCGGGCACGGCGTCGGCAGCTTCCTCTCCGTGCACGAAGGACCGCAGTCCATCTCACGCCGCGGCCAGCATGTGCTTGAGGCGGGCATGATCATTTCGAACGAACCAGGTTACTACAAGGAAGGGGCCTACGGCATTCGGATCGAAAACCTGGTGCTTGTGAGGCCGTTCGAACCGGTTTCAGGCGGCGACCGGGATATGGCCAGCTTTGAGGTTCTGACGCTGGCGCCGATCGATACGCGCCTCGTCGACCTTGCCGTTCTCACAGAAGATGAGCGCACCTGGCTGAATGCCTATCACGCGCGCGTTTTGAAGGAGATCGGCCCGCTGGTCGACCGGGCGACGCGCGCCTGGTTGAAGACAGCGTGCGCTGCGGTCTAGGCCGGCAGCGCGCTGTTGTGACGGCCGGACCGACTCTGCAGGCGTCGATCCACACGGGTTGTTCCCGCCATTCTTGACAGAACGCCGTGCGCGCAGCATCTCGGCGCAACAACCAATAGGCGGCTATAAGGACCAACCCATGTCAGATGCGGACATGTCAGATGCGGACAAGCGCGCGCGGCTCATAGAGATCGTGAGGCAGCGCTCTTATGGAACTGGCGTCGAAATCAAACTCGCGTCTGGCCGCACGTCCGACTTTTATTTCAATCTCAAACCAACGATGCTCCACGCCGAGGGCGCCTACCTCATCGGCGAACTTGTTCTCGATGCGATCGCATCGCTTGGTGCAACCCACATTGGTGGGCTGGAAGTCGGCGCGATCCCGATCGCGACAACAGTGGTGGCCGCCAGTCATCGCCGGAACACGCCGATTGATGCGTTTTTTGTACGCAAGGAAGTTAAGGCTCACGGGACCCAGAAACTGGTCGAAGGGTTGGTTCCGGGAGATTCGTTGGCGGGCCACACCGTCGTCGTTGTCGAGGATGTCACAACGACTGGGGGATCTTCGTTGAAGGCTGCCGAGATCGTGCGCGCGCAACATGCGACGCTGGCCAGTGTCGTTACGGTTGTTGACCGGGAAGAAGGCGCCGCTGACTCATTTGAAGCCGCCGGCATTCCGTTTACTGCAATTCTGAAGCGCTCGGACTTCCTATAACGTCTGCACACAACCAATCTCAGGCCGACGCACATGCCTGTCCGGCTCTACTCTGCCGCCTCACGCACGAGCGGCGCGGCATCGAGCACGTCCGCATCGACATGCATCGCAAACTTCTCGAAATTCTCACGAAACATGTCGACCAGCGCTTTAGCCTGGACATCATAAGCGGTCGGGTCGGCCCACGTTGTCCGCGGCGTCAGAATGTCGGGGTCCACGCCAGGGACATCGACCGGAACCGCGAAACCAAATAGTGGGTCAATACGCATCTCGACGGTGTTGAGCCGTCCTGAAAGCGCTGCGTTCAGCAACGTTCGCGTCGCCTTGATCGGCATGCGGTGCCCGACGCCGTATTTCCCACTTGTCCAGCCCGTGTTCACCAACCAGCAGTCGACGCCATGCTGCGCAATCAACTCCCGCAGCATATTGCCGTAAACGCTTGGATGGCGCGGCATGAACGGGGCGCCAAAACACGTAGAAAACGTCGCCTGCGGCTCAGACCCTAGGCCTTTCTCCGTACCAGCGACCTTGGCCGTGTAGCCGGACAGGAAATGATACATGGCCTGGCTCGCGCTGAGCTTGGCGATTGGCGGCAGGACGCCGAATGCATCGGCACACAACATGACGATGTTCCGCGGATGTTGCGCACATCCCGTCTCAGATGCGTTCGAGATGAACTCAAGCGGATAGGCCGAGCGGGTATTCTCCGTGAGCGCGCCATCGTCAAAGTCCGGCGTCCGTTCAGGGCTGAGTACGACATTCTCAAGCACGGTGCCGAAACGCGTCGAGGCATCCCAGATTTCCGGCTCCGCATCGCGCGACAGCCGAATGGTCTTGGCGTAACACCCACCTTCGAAGTTGAAAATGCCGTTCGGTGACCAACCATGCTCGTCATCGCCGAGCAACGTGCGGGTCGCGTCGGCGGACAGCGTGGTCTTGCCGGTTCCCGAAAGTCCGAAAAACACCGCAGAGCCGTCTGTTTCCGACGTATTTGCAGAGCAGTGCATCGGCATAACGCCGCGCTCCGGCATCACGTAATTCAGGAAGGTGAAAACCGATTTCTTGGTTTCGCCGGCATACTCGGTGCCGCCGATTAAGACCAAGCGCTTGGTAAAATTGCAAGCAATCACCGTGTCAGACCGACATCCGTGACGCTGCGGATCTGCGCGAAAACTCGGCAGGTTTACAACCGTGAAGTCCGAAGCGAAGCCCTTGAGCTCTTCGCGTGCAGGCCGACGCAGCAAATGCTGGATGAACAGCGCGTGCCACGCGAACTCGGTGAATACGCGCGTGTTCAACCGATAGTCGGGATCAGCACCAGCGAAGAGATCCTGGACGCAAAGCGTGCGCTCTGCCGCATGCGACCGGAAGTCCTCGTACAGCGTATCGAATTGCTCAGGAGACATCGCATTGTTGTTGTCCCACCAGACAACCGCGTCTGTCATGGCGTCTTTGACGGTGAACTTATCCTGTGCGGACCGGCCGGTATGCACGCCTGTCGCCACCCGCAACGCACCGGCGTCCGTCAGTTGTCCTTCGCCGCGCTGTAACGCCAGTTCGATCAACTCAATCGGATTGAGATTGTGCGCGATCGACTTCGCAGACGTCAGCGGGAATGTGTCAAAACTCATCTTGAGTCCGTTTCTCGTTTCACTCTTCAGGCAGCTGCAGCGCTCCATTCACGATCGACAGCAAGATCGGCTGCGCGCAAACTGTCCGGCCTCCCCAGGTCACATTCGACTAACCGACATCAACCGCCGACTGTCAATTCGCTGCTTAAGGAAACCACCTAAACCTCCTAGGAATCGTAAATTCCTGGCCAGAACGTATCCGTTAACGTCTCCATTGCATGTCAAAGCTGCGGCGTGGCAAAGTCTGTCAGCCGGCCGATCATGGGCCTGATGCGACCATCACGCTGGGGAGCGTTTAAGCCAACTTACGTAAACCGGGGACAAACACGTGCAACTGGCGGAACATTCGGCTAGCTTACGGCGCCTCGCTCTGATCCACATGGAGCGTGTCATATTTGGTCCATGGACGCGCCGTAGTTGCCTTAGCCGCTACGCGACGATTCGAGGGGCGCTGCGAAATGAAAGACAAGAGCTCGGTTGCGCTGGTGGATGACGAGCGCAACATCCTGACTGCCCTCAGTCTGGCCCTTGAGGCCGAAGGTTTCCGGGTGCGCACGTATAATGATGGCGCTGCCGCCCTCGACGGGTTGTTGGAAGAGCCTGCCGATCTCGGCATCTTCGACATTAAGATGCCCCGCATGGACGGCATGGAGCTCTTACGCCGAGTCCGTCAGACAACTGATATGCCGGTAATCTTCCTGACATCGAAAGACGAAGAGATTGATGAGCTGT
>JBCDAH010000109.1:0-17528 GCA_039186015.1 Pseudomonadota bacterium | reverse complement strand
GTAGAGATCTGAAGAGCGGGCCTTCCTCGGTGTTGATATCTGCCAGTCGTGCCGGCTTGCCATCGCGCAGAAGATCTAACGCCTTGTCGACGAGCGCAATCAAGGCCTTGGCCTCTTTGTCGTTGCCCTTGGCCTTCTTTTCCAAAGTCACGCGCCGCCGCTCCAGGCTGTCGAGATCAGCGAGCATCAGCTCGGTCTCGACGGTGTCGGCATCGGCGAGTGGGTCGATCTTGCCCTCGACATGCGTAATGTCGTCGTCCTCGAAGCAGCGGAGCACATAGGCAATCGCATCGACTTCGCGAATGTGGGCCAAGAACTGATTGCCGAGGCCTTCGCCTTGCGAGGCGCCGCGCACCAGCCCGGCAATGTCGACGAACGTGAGACGCGTCGCGATGACTTCGGCCGACTTCGCGATTGCGGCCAGCTTGTCGAGGCGGAGATCTGGTACCGGAACCTCGCCGACGTTCGGTTCAATCGTGCAGAACGGATAGTTGGCGGCTTCGGCAGCTGCCGTTTGTGTCAGCGCATTGAACAGCGTCGACTTGCCGACGTTGGGCAATCCAACGATCCCCATCTTGAAGCCCATTATTCATCCCTTTCGCGCGGCGCTATGGGACCTTCCGCTAAACTCGGAAGCCCCCTAGGAGCCCTTGCGATCCTTGTTGTTGAACGTCCGACGCCCCAGCAGCTGTTTGAGCTTGTCGCCGAGGGCGGTACGGCCGCTGCCCTGAGATCCCGACTCTTGACGCGGCGTCGATGTTGCAGCATTTCGTGCCAGGTCACGCTGACTGGGCCGCGGCGGGCGGTTCCCGGCCCGAGTCGCCGGGTCTTGGCGCCCAGACGGCGGCCGTGACTGCGCGGTTGGCGGACTTTTTGAGGCATCGCCGGCCCGCTTGCCTGGCTTTGGGCTGTCATCGCCAAGGTGCCGCGCGATTTCGGTCTGAAACCGGGCGCTGTCGCCCCGCGCCAACCAGCCGGCGGCATCCGCGATGGCGTCCAGAAGAGGGTCGATCCAATCGCCATCAGCCCGAGAGAAGTCATGCAGTACGTATCCGGATACCAACTCTTTGCGGCCGGGATGGCCGATGCCGATCCGAACGCGCGCATAGTCGTTATCCAAATGCGACGTGATTGACCGCAATCCGTTATGCCCCGCATTGCCGCCGCCGGATTTGATACGCAGCTTGCCGGGCTGCAGGTCCAGCTCGTCGTGGAAGACGATCAGGTCCGGGAGGCCGATCTTCAGAAAACGTGCGGCCGCACCGACGGACCTGCCAGATTCGTTCATATACGTTTCGGGTTTCAGGAGCAGGACGCGCTGCCCATCAATTTCGCCGTCACTCGTTGTGCCTTGGAATCGTTTCCGCCAGGCCGAAAGGTTATGGCGCTCTCGAATCCGATCCAGCGCCATGAAACCGATGTTGTGGCGATTGCGGGCATACTTTGTGCCGGGATTGCCCAAACCGACGAATAGCTTCATGGCTTCCGTCCTGCCGCAATCGGCCTCGCATGTCAGATGAACGACGTGCTGAGCATTTGGCTCGCAACGCCCGCACAATCAAGCTTAGCTGGTTGACGCAGCAGCCTCGTCGCCACCACCGCTTTCATCCTCGCTCTCGTCGTCTGCCTTGCCGCCTTTGCCGACGACCGTGGCGACGGTAAAGTCCCGATCCGTAATCGTCGGTGTCACACCTTCCGGCAGATTGACAGACGAGATGTGGATCGAGGTGCCGATGTTCACGCTGGCCAAATCGACCTCAAACTGTGCTGGGATGTTGTCGGCAGGGCAGTTCACTTCGATCTCGTGGCGGACGATGTTCAGCGTGCCGCCGCGCTTCAGGCCGGGGCTGATCTCGCGATTAAGAAACGCAACGGGCACCGAAACACGAATCCGGCCGTCATCGGAGATGCGTTGAAAGTCCACGTGAAGTGGAAAGTCCATAACGGGGTCGAACTGGACGTCGCGTGGCAGGCACCGCTCCGTGGCTGTGTCGAATTTCACGTCAAACACGGTCGACAGAAATTTACCGCGTCCGAGCAGTTTCTTCAGCTCGTTTGCGTTGATCGTGATCAGTGCGGGATCTTTTTTATTGCCGTAGATCACGGCGGGAACTTCACCTGCGCGACGGGCCTGGCGGGCGGCCCCCTTACCGGCCCGCGGACGGCTGGTTGCGCTGATTTCAGCAACGGCCATTTTAGTCTCCATGAGATATGAGCCAAAGGCTCACCGCGCGTGGCCTCCAAGGGTGTCCACGCGTGCGATTTGCGAAACCGGGCTTATACGGTGGCCCGCCCATCACGACAAGCGCGAACTCTCCATATCATTTCAGGTATCGTCAGTACCGGCGTTTGCGACGGCGCCGATTGGAAATTCTCAAAATCATGAAAACTGTGCAGCCCCTACGATCCAGCAGGTCTGCGGCCCTCAATAGAACAGGCTCGAAACGCTTTCCTCGCGGCTGGTGCGGGCAATTGCCTCGCCAATTAGCCCCGAAATCGGCAGGATGCGGATATTGCGCGCCGCTTTAACGGCTTCGGTGGGTTCGATCGAATCCGTGAGGACGAGGGACTGGATGTCTGAACTTTGGATGCGCGCGACGGCACCGCCGGACAGCACACCGTGCGTGATGTAAGCCATCACCTCGATTGCCCCACCATTCAGAAGCGCATTCGCTGCATTCACCAGCGTACCGCCGGAATCCACGATATCGTCGATCAGAATGCAGCGCCGACCGGCGATATCGCCGATTACATTCATAACTTCGCTTTCGCCAGGGCGTTCACGCCGCTTGTCGCAAATCGCGATCGGCGCATCGATCCGTTTCGCGAGCGCCCGCGCACGTACGACGCCTCCGACATCCGGTGAAACGATGCTCAAGTTGCTGAGTTCAAAGCGTTCCTTGATATCGCGCACCATAACGGGTGCTGCGAAAAGGTTGTCCGTCGGGATGTCGAAGAAGCCCTGGATCTGACCCGCATGTAGGTCGAGCGTCAGCACACGGTCTGCACCGGCCCGTTCGATGAGATTGGCGACCAGCTTCGCTGAAATCGGCGTGCGTGGGCCCGGTTTTCGGTCTTGGCGCGCGTAGCCGTAGTAAGGGAGAACCGCTGTAATCCGGCGGGCCGACGCCCGTTTCAGCGCGTCGATCAGGATCAGCAACTCCATCATGTTGTCGTTCGCCGGAAACGACGTCGACTGCATGACGAACACGTCCTCGCCCCTGACGTTCTCCTGAATCTCGACAAACACTTCCATGTCCGCAAAGCGACGACAGACACATCGCGTCAGCGGAATGTTCAGAAGACGTGCAACATCTTCAGCAAGTGGCCGATTGCTGTTGCCGGCGACCAATTTGATTTGCAATGGCCGGTCTACGCTCGACACATTACGCATGTCGCTGCTCATCTGTACGGGCACCCGCAACTATTATTACGCCCGCTGTCCAGAGCGCTTCAGATTTAACTGGAACCATCCCGTACCCGACCTGGCCACACGCATCGTCGCGTCTTGAGGTGGCCGGGCGCGGTATGGGACGGCGAGCGATTCCGCCTAAGGCGGAACTGCTCTAGCAAACGAGGCTCGCCGATGTAAATGTCGGGAGCCTCGAATATATCAGTTTTTTGTCGATCTGCCGCCCGGAGCCCCGGAAACAGGGCTCTGGATATCGCCGCGGGGTTAGTTTGTTGCGGTCGCGTTCTGCTTCATGAGCCGCATGATCCCCTGAGCGGCCGCTGCCGCCGCGGCGTCAGCGGTTTGGCCCCATGCGCCGTTCAACGAGCCTGCCGGGATCTCATTCTTCTGAGTGACCGTCCCGACATTCGTTCCATTGGCGTCGGTGACGACCCAGTCGATCTGAATGGACTGTTTGCCGCTCTTTGCAGCACCAAGCGCAACTTTGCCATTGATGTTGAATGCGCGTGGATTTGGTGCGCCTGTCAGGCGTACGCCGCCCTTATTCAATTCCCGCCTGAGAGCTCGCGAAAGAGATTTGCTTCCATCGCCCGGTGCACCCGTGACGGTTGGAGAAATTGCCAAAAGGCCTGATCGCGGAATGCTGCCGGTCGTCGTCGCGTTTCCAATGCTTGCGGTGCGAGTCGGCGCCGAAGTCTGACGAGGCTGCGGCTTGGGCGTGGTCGCAGAATTGCTGGCGACAGCAGGGGACGCGGGTTGTGCGCCGGGCCCGCGCGCCGGCAGCCAATTGCCAAGCGAACTGGACGTCTTTGCGACAATCGAGCTGATAACAGCTGGTGAAATCGCGGCCCACGGGTCACGCCCGTTCGAGCCCCGCACCACTTCTTCGCCCGTGATACGGTTGACCCGCTTACCTTTGGGATCTGTGACATCCCAGATGTATGACACCTTGGTGCCGACCCGCTCGCGTGCTGCAACCACGTAGCCGCGCAGTGTGTAATCACCGCTTTGGCCGGCCGGTACGACGCCGACGCCCTTGCTTGCAAGCGCCGTGGTTAACTGTGTCGTCAGCTGCGATGCGACGTTTTCCGGCGCACCGATGACAGGCGCGATTGCAACCTTGGTCCGCGTCGCAGCCGTACGTGCGGCTTGCGGCGGCTTGGCTGTCGACGAAGTATCGGCGATCCGGCCTTCTGGAACGCCGGTCGTCGGACTAAGCAATGATGAGACACCGGTTCCGCAGCCGGTAAGACCAAAGCCAGTAACCGCGCAGGCTACAGCGATCACTGTGAGTTTGGTTCCGCGCGTCGCCGAAGCCACGTCTTTGGTCGCCATGGTGACGTCCCCTTTTATGTCCCCGGTTCAATCCGGATGCCGGCGTACTAACCCTGCGGCGCAATTCGTCCGGAACTCACTACTCATTTGCGTAAACCCTGGTCAGGACTGCGTCCAGACCCGTATGGGCGGTTTCAGCGATCCAGTCGTGCACGAGCAGGAACGAATCGCCAAGTCATGTGGATAATCTTGCTAAGCCAGCACGATGGCGGAGATTTGGCGCCCATAATCGGGCTCTCCACGGTGGGTTGCGCGGCGATAAGAGAAGAATCGCGATTCGTTCTCGTAGGTGCAGTGCGTTTCCGTGGCGATCGACGAAACTCCGGCTGCGGCCAAGCGATATTCCACGAAACCCGGCAGGTTGAAGTGCGGGCGGCCACTTGGGGTCGGAGTCGCGAAGAAGCGCTCAAACTCTGCGTTTTCGGACGTAAACTTTAACGCGAACTCCGGCCCGACTTCATAGCTTGTTTGGTTAATCGTCGGGCCGATGGCGGCACGCGTGCTTTCCAGCCGGGCACCGGCAGCCAGCATCGCCTCAAGCGTCGCCTCCAGGATGCCGGACAACGCACCGCGCCAGCCCGCATGAGCTGCCCCGATGACGCCCGCCTCCGGATCCGCGAACAAAACGGGCGTACAGTCCGCTGCCAAAGCGCCGATAATGACGCCTGGAACGGTTGTGACGACGGCATCCGCCTCTGGCGGTGACCCCGCGAACGGCGCGTCAATCGTCACGGCGGTCGCGCTGTGAACCTGATACAGTGTATTCAACGGCTGATCGGGCTGATCCAGAGCGTTGGCCACGCGGGTGCGGTTCTCCATGATGTTGGCGCGATCGTCCTTTGAACCCAGGCCAACGTTCAAGCCCGCATAAACGCCGCCCGACACGCCGCCCTCCCGCGTGAAGAAGCCATGACGGATCGTATTTAGTCCCTTGAGGTTTTCAGCCAGGATCGGCGTGGCCATGTCGCGCTCCCGTCAGCTTAGGTTCTCTGGTTCTTATGTCGTCACATCATGAGGTGCAGGCTCGAAAGACGGCGGAAACCCAGGAAGCGTTGGTATGTCGGTTGAACGAAGTCCCAGGGCTTTGAACCGTGTTCCCATGCCATTTGGTGCCAACAGACGTGCGACGGCACTTTCGATTTCGCCGGCACGATGCGGATTGTGGGACATCAAACGGGATGCGCGCTGGACAATACCGAGATGGCCCAAGAATTCCGCCTGTGGGATCGGCCCATCAACGTCATAGCGATCCGAGCCGGCCAGCTGGGTGCAGACGTCTTCGAAATCGACCTGAAATGTGAGGTCAGCCTCGCCGGGTGAGGTCAAAGGATGCTCATAAGAATGAGCCCTTATCGCTTGCAACGTATCTCCGAACTTCGCACCAGACCAACCGTAGTCGACGACAAGGCAAGCGACGCGTTCAAAATGATCGAAAACGGCGGCCAACTCATGAAACCGTCCGAATGTTAGGATGTCTCCAATGTTGCCCGGGCGATGACCAACTGCGTCATCTCCGAGATCCATGCCGAGACTTGGCGCGATTTGATCTGCATCGGGCCATGGATGCGGCCCATCGTCCAAAAAGATCAATCGATCCGTGTTGTCGAGGCCGATCCAGCGCGGTTGCCAGCCGTCGCTCTTGTAGATCAATTGCGCGACTGGCAATGCGTCCAGGAATTCATTGGCGATGACAAGCGTTGGCACGGCACATGTCGTGCGTTCGGTCTCGTGGGCCGCAAGATCGGAGAGGGTCGCGAACCACGTTGTGCGTTCGGCATAATCGGTTAAGAGCCGGCGTTGCGACGCCGCTAGAATGGGATTGGACTCGACCAGGCTGATTTCGAGCGCCGCAACGAAGTCGGGAACACGCGTCGCCGCGCGTAGGGCATCTGCCAACAGTGTTCCGCGGCCCGGCCCGAGTTCGATCAAGCGACAGCGATTGGGGCTGCCGAGTTGTTGCCAGACGACGGCCAGCCAAACTCCGACCAGTTCTCCGAAAACCTGACTGATCTCCGGCGCTGTGATGAAGTCGGCCGACCGGCCGATTGCCGCCTGCGATCGGTAATAGCCATGCTCAGGGTCATGAAGGCAGTTTGCGACGTATTCTGAGACCGTGAGCGGACGTTCCGACCGGATGCGCGCCTTCAGCTCAATGGCGAGCGGCGTCTCGCGACGTGCTTCCGGGTCGTAACGCTCCGCCGTCGTTGTCATAGGGTTGCCGTTCTGGCCCGCTGCTGCGCCATACGGACAAACAGGACGCCAAGCAACACCATGGGAATGGAATAGACGATGCCCGGCGTAAATCCGTAGGCTGAAAAAACATGAAAAGGATCATACTGGCGATAGAGTTCAGAGAATGACCGCGCCAGCGCGTATCCGACCAAGAACACGCCGACAACCAGCCCCGGTGTCTGAAGCCCCGCTTTCGCGTGCGTCAGCCAACGGATGACAAGAAACAGAACCAGTCCTTCCAGTGCCGCTTCATAGAGCTGACTGGGGTGGCGTGCAGCGGCCGGATCCAGATTAGGATCCGTCGCTCCTTCTGCCATCATCTGCGCCACGCCAGGAAACACCATACCCCAAGGCAAGTCGGTCTCGCGCCCCCACAGTTCGCCATTGATAAAGTTCGCCACACGGCCGAAAAACAATCCGATGGGCACGGCAGCCGCACACAGATCCATTGTTGACCACGCCGACGTCTTATAGCGCCAGGCAAACACCCAGATCGATACGCCGCAGCCCAGCAGCGCGCCGTGGAACGCCATGCCACCGCGCCAAATCGCAGGGATTTCCAGCGGATTGGAGAAATAGTAACCGGGTTCATACAGAAGCACGGAACCGAGGCGGCCGCCGATAATGACACCGACTGTCATGAAGACGAGCAGGTCGTCAGCCTGCTGCGTCGAGAAAGGCGCCACGTTACCCGGCCAGAGCTTCGGCGTGGACAGCAGTCTTCTGATGTAAAGCCAACCCAGCAGCAGCCCGGCCATGTAGGCGAGCCCATACCACCTGACGTCGATTGGTCCGATTGAGAACGCTATCGGATCAATGTTGGGAAAGGGCAGTGCGAGTGGTAGCATCAAGGCCGTCCAAGCGGTTGGGGTTGACGGGTGAAGGTCGCAGGGCGGACATCTCTCCGAGGCGCGGCGGATGTCAACCCGTGCAAAGACGCAGCAGTTATGATGAGCCGTATGTGGCTCATCCTCGCAGTGCCATCTCTCTAGCTGATGGCCAAATTACTGGCTGATGGTTTACGTGAGCAGGAGCGCCGAGGACCAATGACACAAACGAACAATCGCGTGTTCGATGAGATCGCGCGCATGATGAATGATGCAGCCGGTGCCGCGGAGGGCGCGCGACGCGAGTTTGAAACGTTCTTTCGGGCGCAGTCTGAGCGCGTTCTGGCCGAAATGGATGTCGTCAAGCGCGAGGACTTCGAGGCCGTGCGCGACATGGCCCGAAAGGCGCGGGAAGAAAATGCCGCGCTAAGCGCGCGTGTCGCAGAACTGGAAAAGAAGCTGTCGGGTGAGTCTTAACGGCTTGTAGCCGGCTTGCATCGGACTTAGAGAAAAATAGGGCCGGCGGCTGAAACTCACACCTTGTGCACGATAAAACGTTGCAGCGCAGACATCGCCACTTTGCTGGTGGACACTGTCTGTCGGAGGTTGCGACTCGTGGTCGGCTTCTGACATGTCCGAGATCTAAACATTAGGGTGGCGCGGCGCCAGAAATTACGCCGTTGCCTCAGGGGGTTAGAATTGCGCCGCGGGGGCGCCCACAACCGGTGGGGGATTGTGAATGGCGATGGCTGAAGCCGTGGGCCGACAAGGCGGGCATCCGATTGATCTGATCGAGCACATGGCGCACCGTCATCATTGGGCGGCAGAGCGGACGGGTGACGACGAGCTGACAATCGTGATTGCCGGCACCTGGACCGACTACCACGTCTCAGTGCATTGGCGTGACGATTTGGAAACGTTGCACATTGCGTGTGCCTTTGATTTCAAAGTTCCGGAGTATCGCCGCGGTGAGGTTTACAAGCTCATCGCGCAAATCAATGAGCAACTTTGGATCGGGCATTTTGATCTGTGGGCGAGCGATGGCTTGATCATGTTTCGCCACGGGCTTCTTCTCAATGAAGCGCTGGTCACCGTACGCCAGTGCGAGGCGCTGATGAAAGCGGCGCTCGAAGCGTGCGAGCGCTATTACCAGGCGTTCCAGTTTGTGGTCTGGGCTGGAAAGGAACCGCGCGAGGCATTGATTTCTACCATGTTCGAGACAGACGGGCATGCTTAGAGCAATCAGACGGCTACGGCGGTTGGAGGTGTGAGATGCCTGCGCGGGTAAACAAGGACCTGCAGTCATGATCCTGCGCGACGGTCACATCGTTCTGGTCGGCTGCGGCAAGATGGGCGGCGCTATGCTGACGGGCTGGCTTGAACGTGGCCTGTCGCCCGGACAGGTCCTCGTTCAGGAGCCTCACCCTAGCGATGAGATCGCTGATCAACTCACGCGCACCGGCATTCGCCGTGTTGATCAAATCGATGCGTCTGACGTCACGGCACCGCCTACGGTCGTTGTCATGGCCGTGAAGCCGCAAGTCATGGACGACGTATTTGCATCGGTCGTGCCCCGGCTGGGACCGGATACCGTGGTGTTGTCGATTGCAGCCGGGCGGACAATCGCGAGCTTCGAGGCACTTTCGGGTCCATCCACGCCAGTCGTGCGTTCAATCCCGAATACACCGGCTGCGATTGGGCGCGGCATTACCGTTTGTGTCGGCAACAGCCGGGTCAACGATCAGCATCGCGACCTCTGCGATACGCTCTTGTCGGCGCTCGGCGACGTGGCGTGGGTCGATCAGGAAGCACTGATCGATGCGGCGACGGCCGTATCCGGATCCGGCCCGGCGTATGTGTTCCTCCTTGCCGAGTGTCTGGCGGACGCGGCTCGAGCCGTAGGCCTCGAGTCCGACCTGGCAAAACGGCTTGCCGACGCAACCGTTTCCGGTGCCGGGGAGCTTCTGCGTCAGTCGGACCTGCCGGCAGAAACGCTTCGCCGAAATGTCACATCGCCCAACGGCACAACACAGGCGGCGCTAGATGTGTTGATGGCCGACGACGGCTTGAAGCGGCTACTTACATCCGCCGTTCGCGCAGCGCAGAAGCGCAGTGAAGAGCTGTCCGGATAGCGTACCGGTGAGAGACCGGACCGCATGCTGATTTCGCCGGCTCAAGCATCACGGCCGTTTTGATAGTTGGCTATGTTGTCGATAAGGCTGCGCGCCTGTTCGCTACCGGTAGCCAAGGTTTGAAAAACACTTGTCGTATTGACCGGTTATGCTGGCGTTGCCGGTCCCCAAAGGGTGTCGCGCAGGACGATCGGGTTAAAAGCGACTTGGATGACAGGTGCGGGGCGAGGGATGCAAATCGAGCTTGTGCGGCGTCTTGGTGCGGAGGTTGTCGGGACGGCCTTTTTGCTCGCCGCTGTCGTCGGTTCCGGGATCATGGCTGAAAAGCTAGCGGGCGGTAACGTCGCGCTGGCTTTGCTTTGCAATACGATCCCAACCGGCGCGATCCTGTTCGTGATCATCACGATGTTCGGGCCGATCTCAGGGGCGCATTTCAACCCGGCCGTGACATTCGGTTTCTGGCTGCGAGGCGATATCGGTGCGCGCGATAGTGTTGCTTATGTTGCCGCGCAGATTGTTGGCGGGATTGTCGGCGTTGTTGCCGCCCACATCATGTTCGAGCAGGCGCTATTGCAAATCTCGACCACGGATCGTTCCGGCATCGGTCAGTGGTTTGCCGAGTGGGTCGCCACGTTCGGATTAATGCTGACGATCCTGCTGGTTCTGCGTGCGGCGCCGGCCATGATCCCAACCGCGGTTGGCCTATACATCACATCTGCGTACTGGTTCACGTCATCGACGTCATTTGCCAATCCGGCGGTCACAATCGCCCGCGGGTTTTCCGACACGTTCGCCGGGATCGCCCCGGCGGATGTGCCGTTGTTTATCGTCGTGCAGCTCATCGGAGCGGCAGCCGCCGTCGCCGTAGCCGCACTGTTGTGGCCTCATGAGACCGGGGAGGCTGCGCACCAACCCGCCGAGTGAGCGTTGGAAGAGGGCAAGCTGTGGAGATTACGATTTACCACAACCCGGCGTGCGCAATGTTGCGGAGTGCGCTCGGCCCTGACGATCCTGTGCTGACAAATGAGGTCTCGCTCAATCAGGTGAGGCGCTCCGATCCTCGTCAATCTCCTAGGGATATCTGCACCACGTTTACCAAGAAAGACGAGCAGGTCGTGACCCGCGGGTGAACCATTGCATCGTATCGCCACGACGTCGCGCCCACTATAAATCCGTTTGCTGACGCCATACGTTATGGTCTCGCTGTTGGTGGCATGGAGGCGATCATGCTCGATCTCTCGTCGGAACGCGGCCGCGTTATTCAAGCGGCCTTGAAGCTTGCATCGGAGCGGCCTTGGAAAGATGTCTCGATCCGGGACATTGCCGAAGCGGCGGGCATGAGCCTGGCAGAGTTGCGCAAACTGTTCGGTTCCAAGACGCAGGTCCTGACCTCTTATATGCGCGTGGTGGACGACGCTGTGTTGGCACGCCCGCCCAAAGCAGATCCAACGGATGCACCGCGGGACGTTCTGTTCGAGGTGATTATGGCGCGCCTGGATATCATGGCGGAGCACAAGGCGGCGCTTCAGTCGATTGCGCAGGACACAACGTTTGATAGCACGCTCGCGCGCGCGTTTCTGAACTCGCAACGCTGGATGCTGCTCGCTGCCGGACTTGACGGCGATGGGCCGCGCGGCGTTCTGCGCAGTGTCGGGCTTTCGACATTGTTTGGCGCCGTCTTCCAGGTTTGGCTGCAGGATGACGATCCCGGGCAAGCGAAGACGATGGCGGCGTTGGATCAGCGTTTGCGTCGCGGGGAGTCTGCTATGTCGGGTATCGACCAGGTCTGCGGCATGGTTGAGCGTGTTACAGGCCTTATGCGTGGTGGTTTTCGCCGGACGTCGCGTTCGCGTGCAGGGACGGACGATACAACGTTTGATGAGCCGGCCACGAACGGCCCGGCGGGCCCTGGTGATGACTTGAATGGGTCGCCGCAACCTGCGGGCTAAGTGACCACGGTTGCGATCGTGCTGGCTGGGTGCCACCGAACGCAATGGACATTGGCGTTGTTTCATTTCAGGTTGCGTGCGATTTCACGACAGCAGAGATGGAATGGCGGAATGGCAGACGACAAGGGGCCGTCGGAGGCCATTAGTTTTGACGACTTCCTGAAAGTCGATATCCGGGTCGGGACCGTGATTGCGGCCGAGCCGTATCCCGAGGCGCGCAAACCGGCGTTCAAGCTCAGGATCGATTTTGGTCCCGAAATCGGCGAGAAGCGAAGCTCAGCCCAGATCACAGTGCATTACACGCCGGAGGACTTGGTCGGGCGCCAGGTGGCAGCCGTCGTCAACTTCCCGCCGCGCCAGATCGGCAAGTTCATGTCGGAAGTGCTGGTTCTCGGCTTTCCGGATGCGGACGGTGCCGTTGTGCTGATCGGGCCCAGTCTTCCCGTTCCGAATGGCGGCCGTATGCACTGATAAGATGACGTGTCCGGTTAGCGCGGGATGGTGATTGATGCCTTGAGCCCGCCAAGCGTGCTCGACGACAACTTGATATCGCCACCGTGACTGCGAGCTATGTCGCGCGCGATTGCTAATCCCAGGCCGCTGTGTCCGCCATCCTGATTCCGGGCGTGGTCGATGCGATAAAACGGCTTAAACACGTTTTCGCGCTCAGCAGCTGGGATGCCGGGGCCGTCATCCTCGATATCGATGCGAATGACGCGGCGCCCGCTAACCACACGAATGGACACGGCATCACCAAATCTTGCGGCATTGCTGACGAGATTGGTGAGTGCGCGCTTGAACGCCCGTCTCTTTAACGGAACGAAGAGGTCGTTCCGCCGGCGCGGCAATTTGAGATGCACCTTACTGCGCAACATGCGTGCGCCGTTGAAGACTTCGGTGAGGAGTACGCCAAGATCCGTCTCGGTTGAGTCTTCGCCACCGTCGCCCTTCGCGAATGCCAGATAATCCTCCAGCATCTGACCCATGTCTTTGACATCGTTGCGCAGAAAGTGAACCTCGGGCGTATCGTCAAGCAGGGCAAGTTGGAGGTTAAACCGCGTGAGTACGGTCCGCAGGTCGTGACTGACGCCGGCAAGCATCGTCGTGCGTTGCTCAACGTGTTGCGAGATACGGTCCCGCATCTCGATAAACGCGAGTGTGGCCTGGCGGACTTCGCGTGCGCCGCGCGGTCGGAACTCGCTCGTTGGCCCGATCCGGCCCTTGCCGAAATCCTCCGCGGCCTCCGCGAGGCGCAGGATCGGTCGGATCTGGTTGCGTAAGAACAGAATGGCGACCGTCAGAAGCACGATCGAGGTTCCGACCATCCAGACGAGGAAGATGTGAGAGTTTGATGCGTACGTCTGACTTCGCCGCGCAATGAACTGAAGGACGGCGCCGTCCAGCTTAATGCGGACCTCGACGTGTTTGGACCGGCCGACGGTGTCGATCCAGAACGGCACGCCCTCAAGCTTATCGTAGATTTCCTTCGACAGGGTTTTGTCGAGAAGCGAGAAAAACGGCCGCGGTTGTTCGTTCGGAAGGTCTCCGGGTGGGAGCACGGCCAATGCAATGTTCAGCTGATCCAGCGCCAGCCCGGTGAGCTTCCGATAGTCGTCGTTCTCGTCGTATCCGCGATAGAGCTCAACCAGGGCGGCAACGTCACGCGCCGTCGCTTCCGACAGCCGCCTCGTGACTGCTTGCCAGTGGCTTTCCATGAAGACATACGCAATCACACCTTCCAGCATCACGATTGGCGCGATGATGATAATGAGCGCGCGGGCATACAGGCCCTTCGGAATGATCTCGCTGATAAAGCTTGACAGGAATGCAGGAAGCCCCTTCAGGCGCGAGAGGACATGGGCAAACAGGCCGCCGATCGCACTAAGCTCTCGGTTTTCAGTTGTCGATGCCATGCCCCTACCTTATCGTTTTATTGCGGCCAGCAAGTCCAAGGCATTGCTCCCAACATGCGATGCCCGTCAGTCGGTGTACAGGATGTATCCTTTACCGCGCACGGTCTGAAGGTAGACCGGATTCGAGGGATCCGCTTCGATTTTACGTCGCAAGCGGTTGATTTGTACGTCGATCGCGCGCTCCGATCCGGTCGTTTCATCGGGCGCAAGCTCGTGGCGCGCAATCGAGTGACCGGGGCGCTGGGCAAACTGGCGTAGCAGATCTCGCTCCCGCTCAGTCAGTTTGATCGTTTCATCGCCCTTGCGCAGTTCGCCGCGGTCAACGTGAAAGGTGAAGTCCCCCATCGTGATTTGTTCGCGGTCGCCAGACTGCATGGAACCGCCACGCTTGAGAATATTGCGCAATCGCAACAACAGTTCCCGCGGTTCGAACGGCTTCGTCATGTAGTCGTCAACGCCGGCTTCCAGGCCCTCAATACGTTGCTCGGGCTCCGAATTCGCCGTGAGCATACAGATTGGAATCTGTTGCTCGGCCTTTTTCAAATCTCGCGCCAGCGACAAGCCGTTCTCACCGGTCATCATGATGTCGAGAACGATGAGGTCGAAGGCCAATCCGCGCATGGCGGCACGGGCCGAGGCCGCATCGCACGCTGGCGTTGTGCGAAAACCGTTGTCCATGAGGAAGCGGCACAACAGATCCCGTATCCGCTGATCGTCATCGACGATGAGGATATGCGGCGCATCATCCGGTAGGGCACATTTGGCCGCAGACGGCTGCGCTAGTCGGTCGTGTGCCTCATGTTTTGGTTCAGTGGCCATGGTGCGCCTCACGATGACGGCCTGGTGCCCTACGCTGGGCCCGGCATCGCATTAAGCCGACCAACTGCGGCGTAATGTTTCTCGCGATGCGCATACTGATAACTCCGACATCTCGCGTGGCGCGCTGGGCGCGGCGGTTCAACCGTCCTGCGGTTCGCCGACGCCGATCAGTTTCGTGACGTCCGTGCGCCGCGTGTCATGGACAAGACCGCGCAAGAACGACCGGACCGTGGCATCAGCATTCGGGCCGGCCATGGACAGCGCCGCACCGAGCTGCTGCGATTGCAACTCAATCAGCACACCCGTCAGTTCGGCGCCGGCCGTGGTCGCAAACAAGTGGCGTTCGCGCCGATCTGACTTCCCTGGCCGTTGCTCGATGTAGCCTTCGTCAACCAACTGCTTCAATACCCGGCCAAGACTCTGCTTTGTGATGTTCAAAATCTCAAGCAGATCTGCCACGCGCATGCCGGGATGGCGGTGAACGAAGTGAAGGACGCGGTGATGCGCCCGGCCGAAGCCGCGTTCGGCCAGTAAGGTGTCCGCCTCGCCCGTAAACTCGCGGTATGCAAAGAACATCCACTCGATGAGTTCAATCATCGACTGGCTTGCATCCGCTTCTGCATTGCCCACGCACGCGTTCTCTGGCGCTTGCGCCGCGCTGTGCTGCAATTCCGAAGACACAGGTCTGTTCGTTAGGTCAGCCATGTTGACTTATTATGCCGTCGGTGCCTACCGTGACAACCTTATGTAACAGCGACCCGGCAGCCATTTCGCTTGTGCGTCGCTGATGCAGCATGTTGAACCATAACACGAGGCTGTTCCCAATCGGGCGACGGCTATACAATCAGGGGTGGCCCCAATGGCTCTTATTTCTTTCGATGATCGCGACGGTTGGATCTGGATGGACGGTCAGCTCGTGAAATGGCGGGATGCGAACATTCATTTGCTGTCTCATGGTTTGCACTATGCAAGCGCGGTCTTCGAAGGCGAGCGGGCTTACGGTGGCGAGATTTTTAAACTAACCGAGCATACCGAGCGGCTGGTCGCCGGTGCCCGGACGATGGATTTTGAAATCCCTTATTCCGTTGAAGATATCAATGCCGCGTGCCGCGAGGCCGTCTCGGCCAATGGTCTCACCGATGCCTATGTCCGCCCCATCGCGTGGCGTGGCAGCGAAATGATGGGGGTTTCTGCCCAGAGCAGCAAAATCCATCTAGCCGTCGCGGCTTGGGATTGGGGCTCCTACTTCCCGATGGAACAACGCCTTAAGGGCATTCGACTGGATTGGGCCAAGTATCGTAGGCCGGACCCAACGACTGCGCCCGCGAAAACCAAAGCAGCCGGTCTATACATGATTTGCACGCTCGAGAAGCACCGGGCCGAGGCCGCAGGTTATGCGGATGCCTTGATGCTGGATTGGCGCGGTCGCGTTGCCGAATGTACGGGTGCGAACATTTTTTTCGTAACGGGCAACGAGTTGCATTCGCCAACCCCTGATTGTTTTCTCGACGGCATTACACGCCGTACTGTGATCGAGCTTGCGCGCGCACGCGGTTACACTACGATTGATCGGGTTATCATGCCGGACGAGATTTCGCAGTTCTCGGAGTGCTTTATCGCCGGTACTGCCGCTGAGGTCACACCTGTGGCGTCGATTGGTGATGTGACATTCACGCCGGGAACGGTCTGCCAGACGATGCTCGAAGACTACATGGCCTGCGTGCAGCCTAAGGACAACGCGGCCGTTGATCCTGCGATGGCGGATGCCGCGGTTGCGTCGGCGTCATTGGCGAGCCGAGATGGCCAGACGGTCCATAACCCGTCGTAAGAGCGTTGTTACGCGGCGCGGTCCCATTTGGGAGACTGCGCCTGCGCATCCCTTTAGCTCCCATTGAGCAAGTGGTGACCGGCTTGCCACTGACGGAGGCCGTTCAGCCACCGATAGCGGTCCCTTGCTTGCCGTCGCACAGTGGCCACTGCATGCTTTGCGCGTTCACATTCGAACCGGAGGTGGCGATGCGGGTATGCATGGGTTTGTTGAGCGCAATAGCGATCGCATTTGCGGCGTTGGGATCGGTCAGTGCACAAGCGGACGAGGGTGCCGCGCGACACGCGACAACCAGAGTCGCACAGCTCTGGACGTTGGCACAGGCTTCTACAATCATTAATGGTCGCCGATGCCAAACCGTTCGCCAATGCCGGTTTCGCCGTGGCGGTTTGTTTCGTGGCTGCATATCCGCGTTTTCATGCCGGCGCTGCCGCTTCGTGCGTGCGCGATGCCGGATACCTGGCTCAGGTGCGGCCCGAAGGTGCCGCCGTCTGGTCTGCAACTGGGGCGCCGTCAGTTAGATCAGAAGCCTGTGTAACGCTGGCGTCAGCGTGATGCGCCTCGATCCGCGTCGGACGTCGTCGAGGCCGTCATATGGCGTGCGCCTGCCCGAAGACCCGCCCAAATCGGCACAAGGATGGCCGTTGTGGCTGTGGCTATACCCAACGCCAACAGTATAGCCGGGACGTCTGCGTCCGAAATCGCGGCCGCGGCCAATGCAACAACGACCCAGAAGCCAGCCGGACAGGCGATGACAACGAGCAACCCGATCCAGAAACCGGCATCGCTGCTCGTCTGCCGATCCGCAGTCTTCGCAGCACTCAATGGTGCGTCTTCAGCTGCCATGCGCGGCTCCAGAATCCTCCGTAGACAACGTATCCCAAGCTATAAGCTCAACTCTCAATCTTTCGTAAAATCGGAGAAAAAGAACCCAAGAGGCTGTTCTGGCATGCTGAACGCACCAGAACAGTTGATCAACAATGAGTTGTGACTTGCGATCACAGGTTGAGCTACCAGCCGGTGAACGGCGTTTCCGGCACAGGGGTCAGTGGTGGTTGGCCGTTAACCATGGCCTTCAGGT
>JBCDAH010000108.1:0-17563 GCA_039186015.1 Pseudomonadota bacterium | reverse complement strand
GCGCTCCCCATCTGCCAAAACAGCCAGTTCAACGTTTCTGTTCGTTCCGAGCCTTTCTCCGGTAGAAATGCACCGAACTTTTCCGCGAGGTGCATCAGGATCGATGCGGACTCGAACACTCGGATCGGTGTTTCCCCGCTTCTGTCGACAAGTGCCGGGATCTTCGAGTTCGGATTGATTGCGACGAACCCACTGCCGAATTGATCACCCTCACCGATTGGGATCAGCCATGCGTCATACTCCGCGCCGCTGTGCCCGAGAGCCAGCAGCTCCTCGAACATCACCGTGACTTTGACGCCGTTGGGTGTTCCTTGAGAATAGAGCTGGAACGGATGCCCACCAACCGGCAGCTCCTTGTCGTGCGTGGCGCCGGCAATCGGCCGATTGATATTGGCGAAGCGGCCACCGCTTTCCTTGTCCCACGTCCAGACTTGTGGCGGGACGTAAACGTCGTTTTCGCTCATGACACTACCCTTCTTTTGTGTTGCCTCTTACGGTGATGGTTCTCTGGACGTTGCACAGCAACATGTGACGCGGCCTGTGCAACATACAATCGCTTGCCCCGCTGCGGATTGGCCCCGCTGCGGAATGGCCCAACTGCGGACTGTCCTATTCGCTCCATCACAACTCCTTGCCCTCAACGCCGCCCTGCTGATGCCGCACTGTCTGACAACCCGCGGAGCGACGCGAGAAATCCATCGACGGCCGCCGTCAACAGACGCGCATCTGGATGTCCGCGATTGAGTACCGCGATACCGCGCGTCAAGGCCAGCATGGTCGTCGATAGCGCAAAACAGTCTGTATCCCTTGGAAGCTGGCCATCGCGCACAGCGCGCGCGCATCGGTTCTCGAACACGGCGCGCATGGAGTCCAATCCCTTCCGGACGTGCTTTGCGGCCAAGCCCTGCCGGCGCCCCACCTCCAGCGCCGCCATGGTCGCAAGGCACCCATTGGGAAACCGGCGATTGGCAAAGCGCGCAATCAAACGGTCGAAGAATGCCCGGATAGCAGAATGGAAATCGTCTTGATCGAGTTCGGTGACAAGATCATGCCCGTAAAGTTCAGAGAAACGTTCAAGGCAGCGCAGAAACACGTCGTCCTTGTTGCCGAAGGCGTTGTAGAGACTGGATTTGGACAAGCCCGTTGCGGCCTCAAGATCAGCCACGGACGTTGCTTCATAACCCGATCGCCAGAACGCCAACATGGCGGCGTCGAGCACCTTATCCTCATCGAATTGTTTGCGGCCACTCACCAGGGATGCCTATCGCCAATGTGATCAATCGTTATGTTGTGATCTTGTACCGTACGGTCCAAATTGCAAGACCTGAACCGAGCGGTTCAACATGCCACGGGCTAACCGTGGATGCAAAACCAGAGATGAGGTTATCATGGCAGACTTCGCAATCCACACCGCCGAGAACCATCCGGACGCGGCGGCGGACATCATTGCCAAGGTCAAAGGCAAATACGGTTTTGTCCCGAACCTGATTGGCGCTTTGGCCGAAGCTCCGGAGGCTGCAGAGGCCTATCTCGCGCTTGGTGACGCGTTACAGCGCTCGGCGTTCACGCCGACGGAACGGCACGTCGTTTGGTTCACAATCAACGCCTTTCACGCGTGCCACTACTGCATGGCGGCACATACGGCCATCGCCAAGAAGGACGGCGTCGCGGACGACGTGATCGAAACGGCGCGCACGTCCGGTGACTATGCAGACCCCAAGCTCCAGGCCCTGAAGGTTTTTACGCTTGAGGTTGTTCGCGAGCGGGGCTGGGTGAAACCGGAACGTGTTGATGCATTTCTCAACGCTGGGTTCTCGCGTCGGCACGTCTTCGATGTACTGTTGGCCATCTCGCACAAGGTTCTTTCAAACTACACAAACCACTTGGCCAAGACGCCGGTCGACACACCTTTCCAGCCCTTCACTTGGGCCCCTTCGGCGCAAGCTGCTGAGTAGGCGGGTTACGGCCCGGTGGCGTTGCGCTCGATTGGGCGCGACGCCATCGGTGTAACATGACACATGATGCCAATCCGCAACCGCTTCCACGTTGCGCCGGATCCAACACGAATTTGTTCGGTTTCATGCGCTCTTTGAGTCTATCGATCGCAACGCACTCTCGATAACCCAATCAGGAATGGCCAATGACGGTGACAGATCAACACTTGGGCGACGACGCAACTGGCAAAGCCGTGAGTTTGCTTGCGCTTCGGGTTGCAACCGCCGGGCTATTGTTCTGGTGGGGCCTCGCCAAGGCCTTGAACACGGGCGTCGGCACGTCGGTGTCGAACAAGTTCTACGGTGGCTACTTCTCAATCGACTGGCTTTTGATCTCGTTTGGTTGGTTGCAGGTCGTCGCGGCCGTTCTCATCGCGATCGGCGCGCTGAGAGTGCCAATGCTGTGGTTTCAGCTCATCGTGAATGTGTTCGTGGCACTCTCGATATGGCAAAGCCTGCTTGATCCCTTCTGGCTCTGGATGCCGGGGGAGAAGCCCGGGACTGTCAATGCCCTGTTCTACCCGTCGCTGATTGTGGTTGCTGCATCTTGGTTATCGTTGGCCTTTCGCGACCAGGACCGGTTCGCCGTGGACGCGATGCTCGGCGGGCGTAGCGCAACGTAGGTGTCGGGGCCACATCGCGCCGAGCCGGACCGGACCGCTGAAAGCCGGCCGGCACGCTATATATACATATCCGTTCCCAATGACGTTGACCCGACGTCAGCAGCTTTGGAGATCTTAAGCGCGTGTAAATCCCACACGACAAGCCGCTGACGGAGCCGGCCGGCGGACGCTTTCTGAAAGCGTCGCCGGTTGCAACTTTTAATCCGTACCAAATTCGCCTTAGGCTCAACCTGGGGTTTACTGATTTCTGCGAAACTCATGCTCGCGTCATAAGAGCTAAAGTTTCGATGATCCAAAAATTTTTCCGTTCTGAGGCGCTCGAGGCGCATAATCGGTTTGACCGATTGCCCGCCCTGATGCGGGTGACACGCGGCTGGACACGGTGGACCGTCGCTGGCCTGTTTGTGGCCCTGTCGCTGTTTTGTGCCGCGTCCGTCATCGTCTTGGTTCCGATCCGGGTCGCCGGCCAAGGCGTTCTGGTTGATCCCAGTGGACAGCTGCTTGTTGCGCTGAATGCGCAGGCGTCCGGATACGTGCGCTTTTCGGTTGCGCCAGGCGAGACGGTTAAGGCCGGCCAGCGTCTCGCATCTTTGCGGCTTCCGGAGCGCGACGCAGCGCTCGCGAAGTTGCGCCGCACCGTCAACGAAGCCAAGCGCCAGCTCGATGAAACGCGCAAACTACAAGCGCGCGAGGCCGCTGCCGAGCGTGCGCTAAGCCGCCGTCAACGATCTGATCTCGAAAAACGGATTGCCGACCTGACCGTACGGGTCGCCGATCTGAAACAACGCAGAGACGACGAAGAGGCTCTGTTTCGCAAAGGTCTTGCCAGGCGCGACAAGGCCGTCGAGGCGCGCGCGGCTCTTGCGCGCGCAGAAGAAAGCCTGGCTGACGCGCGAACATCTCTGACAGAAATCGACAAGTCCTTGCTCGACAATAACGCCAAGCGCGAACGTGAACTCCTTGAAAAGCGACTGGCATTGGCGGCAGCCGTATCCGAACGCGACGCAGCCATTGCACAACACGATGCCGTACGCTTTTTGCACAGCCCGATTTCCGGCTCCGTCGCGGAACTGACCGCTGCTCCGAACACGCTCATTTCCGCTGGACAGACAGTGGTAAACGTCCTGTCGAAGTCGACACGAGGCGTCGAAGCGATCGTCTACGTGCCACTGCGCGACGGCAAGCGCGTGCAGCCGGGTGACGTCGTGCTGATCAAGCCGGGATCGTTGCTCGCGGGATCTCGCAATCGCGTCCGCGGCGCAGTCCTGTCCGTTTCCGATGCTCCAGTCACGACCGCAGCCGTGCAACGCGCCCTCGGTGACGACGCCCTCACGCACCTCACCGAAGCCAAGACGCCGCCGTTTGCCGTGCGCGTTCGCCTGCTCAAGGACAAGTCGGGACAGAGCAGTTATGCATGGACATCAGGACACGGCCCGGATCTCCGCCTCTCACCTGGAACGCCGGTCAGCGCTGACATAACCATCGAACGTCGCCCGCTGGTTGTTCTCGTGATGCCGGCGCTTCGCACCTGGCTCGGCCTGAAGAGCGACGCGTGGGCAGGTGACCCGACATGATGTTCCGACGCGCGCGAACGCCGATGATCCTTCAGATGGAGGCCACGGAATGTGGTGCCGCGTCGCTGGCCATGGTGCTCGGCCACCACGGCTGTCACGTGCCGCTGGAGGACGTGCGCGCGCGTTGCGCCACATCGCGTGACGGGATCAGTGCGGCCAACCTGGTTCGAGCGGCCCGTAGTTACAATCTTGAGGCGCGGGCTTATGCGCGCGATCCGGGCGAGCTGAAGCAGCTCCCCATGCCGCAGATCCTCTATTGGGCCTTCAATCATTTCGTCGTTCTCGAGGCCGTGCACGGCGGCCGGTTCGTTATTCTTGATCCCGCCATCGGGCGGCGTGTGATCGGACCGGAAGAGATGTCGCGGGACTTCACGGGCGTGACTTTGGCGCTCACGCCGACACTCGACTTCGTACGCGGCGGCCAACGACCGTCGGTGGTGCATGCTCTGGTCAGCGAGGCCCGTCGTTCGCCCGACGCGTTGATCATCATGGCCATAACCGGTTTGATGAGCGTCATACCCGGGCTTGCATTCTCGGGCGCCTCGCAGGTTTTTATCGATCAGGTTCTGGGCGAACACCAAACAGACTGGCTGCCTGTGCTGCTGGCCGCTTTGCTTGCGATTGCGTGCGTCCAGGCCATGATCGGCCTGCTGGACTCCCGCATGGTCGCGGCTTGGAAGGCGAAGATCGGAGCGGTTCAAGCCGGCCGCAGCTTTTGGCATGCGTTGCGTCTGCCATTGTCCTTTTTCGCACAGCGCAGCGCCGGCGAAGTGGTCTCCCGCCTGAGAATTGGCTCCGAAGTCGGCGCCACCATTGCCGGACCGCTCGCACAAAGTGGACCACTGGCGGTCACTGCAGGCATCTATCTCGGCTTTCTGGCGATCCACAATGGCCCAATCGCCGGCTGCGTTGCGGCTGTTGCCGCGCTCAACCTGGCGCTCATGACCCACCTGGCCAGGCGCGTTTCTGATCGCAACCGCGAAGAGCAGGTCACGCGGGCGCGTGCCGGGGGTGTCGCAATTGCCGGTCTCAGTGCAATCGGAGCCTATGAGACACTCGGTCGACGCGATCATCTGGTTGCGCAATGGGCCGCTGCCGAGGATGCCGCGCTTAATGCCGAGCAGCGGCTCGGTCTTCTGCATGCGGTCTCCAGCGTTGCACCGGTGGTGTCCGGGCTTCTCATATCCGGTGTCGTTCTGGGTGTGGGGACACTTGAGGTGACGTCGGGCCAGTTGACGCTCGGTGGCCTGATCGCAGCGCAATTGATCGGGGCGCTTGTCAATACCCCGCTTGCGAAACTGGCACACAACATCTGCGAGTTGCACGATGCCTCGGGCGCCCTGATGCGCCTTACCGATCTGGAAGCGCATGCGGTCGATCCTGCGTTCGCGCCACGGCAAGCCAAGCCAAATGCATGTCTGTCCGCAGCTTCTGCCGCCGGTCCGAACGGCCTCAGCCTGTCTGGCGTGACTTACGGACACGCACCGGAGCGTCCCGTTCTATACGATATCGACCTCCACCTACCGCCGGGCCGATTGACCGCCGTTCTCGGCACGTCGGGAGCTGGAAAGTCGACACTCGCCCGCCTCGCTGCCGGCCTCGTCCAGCCGTGGCACGGCGATGTCAGCTTCAACGGACGGTCATTGACCGACTACGATCAAGACGCGCTGCGCAAACAGATGATCTACGTCGGCCAGGACACGGCGATTTTCTCAGGCAGCATTGCCGAGAACATCGCGATGTTTGATGGCGAGATGACCGACGAGGTGATTGCGTCAGCTGCTCAACAGGCACACGTCCATGCCGCGATCGTCCGCCATCGCGCCGGGTACGGCACGCAGCTCAGCTTCCAAACAGGCGGCCTCAGTCGTGGCGAAAGACAGCGGCTCTCGCTGGCACGTGCGCTGGCGCGTCGGCCGGCCGTCCTCGTGCTCGACGAGATAACCAGCGGGCTGGATCTGATGTCCGAACATGATGTGATGGCCAGCCTGAGAGAAAGTGTTGCCGCCGTCCTGATCGTCACCCACCGGCGCGGCACCGCCCTGAATTGCGACGATGCCATCTGGCTGAACGACGGCCGGATCGTCCAACGCGGACACCCTGCTGACATTCTAGCTGCCGGCGTCACACATGTGCCTGAAGAGGCGAACCCCTGCGATGGCGATGCCGCAGCACCACGTGTTGGCGCATCCCTGATGCAAGGAGTCGCGTGACATGACAGCGACAACGCATGGCTCTGCAGCCGGTGGCGCGGACCGCACAATACAGGAGCCGCCGAACGAGTCCGTCGACCGGCTGGCTGGCCTCCTGCGCACCAAGGCATCCGACGCGTGGCGCAGTGACCATCCGTTGGTTCGCGTTTTGGCGACCGCTCTTGCGCCGCTCGGCAAGCAACCGACTCCCGGTGTCAAGCCAAGACCGCATAGCGAAACCGCTTCTGAATTGCAGCGCCTGGCGCGAACTGCCGGGGTCCTGATGCGCGAGGTTTCACTTGCGGCCGAGCCGATTGACGGCATGGCGCTGCCGCTTCTGATTGTTACTGAACATGACGCGATTCATGCGGCAGTGCCGCGAGGCCGGGGGTTTGCCGTTACCGACGCAGATGGCCAACGCACGATCATGACCGACGGTCAGCTCCGCGACATTGGCGGCAGAGCCTTCGTGATCGCGCCGGCGCTCGGCGACGGACCGGTGTCGTTGCGTGCCCTGCTTGGGTTCGGGCTTCCGTTTGCTGTCGGGGACCTGTTGGCCTTTGCCGCCGGAACACTCCTCGCCGGATGGGTTGCTGTGGCGTGGCCGATGGTTGCACACGCGGTTGTCTCGATCGTTATACCCGCGCATGACACGGCACTGGTTGCCGATGCGATGGTTCTTCTTGCGCTGCTGCTCGCCGCCAGCTTCGCGACGAAACTCTCAGCGGAGCTGGCGCTCTTACGACTGAACGGGCGTATTGGCACCGCCTTGCGATTTGCCACCGCTGAGCGGACGGCCCGGATCTGCGCGGAAACAGGTCATGCCCCACCGGCACCTGTGGCAGCACTAAGTGCCCGGGCAGTTGCTGGCTTCCACCGTTCGGTCTGGTCGATTGTCCTCAGAAGCGCCGCGAGTATCCTTGTTGCGCTGCCCAGTCTCGGTCTCATCGTTGTGATAGCTGGTCCCGCCGGCCTATTGCTGGGCCTTGCCATGACCGCTGTCCTGGCCGTCGCGGTTTGGGTCGTCCGGCGTCAGATCAAGATCCTGCTGACCGGGCATGCCTCGCCGATGAGCTGGATGGCAACAGCGCACGAAACGTTGGCGCAGCTGGAAACGGTTCGGAGCTATGCCGCTGAGCGTCACTTCTATGAGACGTGGAGCGACGGTTTCCTGACGCTTAGAGAACGCTTCCTGCGGGTTGATCGCGCCGGAACGGTCAATTCCGCAATGCAAACGGCACTCGGGGCGGCGTTTCTGTGCATTGGGATCTTTGCGCTTCTGCTCAGCCGCGGTGCACCGGATTCCGGAAGCACCGTCGCATTCGTTATGGCGCTTATGACGGTTGTTGGCGCGATGGCCGGTTTGTTGGGCGCGCTTGGCCAGGCCAGCCTTCTCGGACTTCAAGCGCGCCTGATCCAACCGATCTTGCAGCCGCTGGAACCGCCGGCACCGGCCGCACTGCAATCTGACGCCCTGCGTGGCAGCATCATTCTGCGCGAGCTGAACTACCGCAGATCTCCGGCCGCTCCGCTCACCATCAAAGACGTCAATCTCGAGATTTGTGCCGGCGATCACATCGGGCTGACCGGACCATCCGGCTGTGGCAAGACCACGCTGATCAGCCTGATCCTGGGACTGCTCAAGCCCGAGTCCGGCGCTGTATTGATCGACGGCAGAGATTTAGCGGAGCGCGACAAAGACGCATTTCGACGTTCGGTGTCCGTCGTGAGCCAGGACGACCGGCTGTTTCCGGGCACACTGTTCGACAATATCGCCATTGGCCAGATCGTCGACCAAGACGCCGTCTGGGACGCGCTCAAGCGCGCCTGCGTTGCCGACGACATACGTGGTCTGCCTCTTGGCCTGTCAACCCCGGTCAGCGATACGAACCCGCCACTGTCCGGCGGGCAAGTCCAGCGCTTGCTTCTGGCCCGTGTGTTCCTCGCCCGGCCGAAGCTTGTGATCCTTGACGAGGCGACAAGCGCCTTGGACGAACGCATGCAGGCTGAGATCTACGTGAGCGTTGCCGCACTGGACGCCACGATCATTTCTGTCGCCCATCGTCTGGCGATACTGAAACGCTGCAAAACAATTCTCGTCATGGAGAACGGTCAAATCGTAGAAAACTCTCCTTACTTTGACTTGATTACGCGCGACTCACTTTTCTCAAAACTGCTCGCGTCGCAAGCCACATAAAATTTTCACGCGCCAGTATACTCTTAATCTCAGGCTTCATCATCAATCGGTTTCAGAAATAGAAATACTCCGCGCGCATTATGGCCGGGTGATACTTCCAATTTGAACGTCGTGGAGCGCTGAATGGACAAGGGTGAACACGTGAAAGACACACAGCTCAATGCCGAGCGCGAAATTGCACTGGACGACCTTGAGAAGATCTCAGGTGGGCTTCGGGTTTTTGGAGACGGGGATCAGGTTGAAGGCGTCGACGTCGATGTCCATGGCTCGACCGGTAACGACCAAATTGGTGCGAGCGGAAGCGCGGGCGCCCATGACGGTGTCAGCGGCAGCGTCGGTCATGGTTCGGTCAGTGGTGCGGTCGGCGCGGATGCTCATGTCGGCGGTGAAGCGCACATCAACAGCGGTGTCGCTCAGACTACGGTTGCCGGCAATGTCGACGTTGGTTCCGGCGCGGCAGGCAGCGCACACGCGTCAAGCACATCAGCCGGCGTTTCCGCAACGGTGGGTGCGGGTGCAAACGCCGAGGCCGGAGTCGATTCGACAATTGGCAACGCCAACGGCACACACGTCGGTGATCACGCAACAGCCAGTGCGATGGCGGGTGCTAACGCAAGTGGTGAAACGCAAGCCAACTTCGGCCACGGCTCGTACGGAGGCAGTGCCAGCGGAAACGCCATGGCCGGCGCCGGCGCTGAGGCCTCGGCTGGCGGCGAAGTTGGCGTTGGCCCCGTTACGGCCGGTGCGGACACAGGCGCCGACGTTGGCGAAGTCGGCATTGGCGGTGAAATCCACGCCGGCTACAGCCACCACCATCTGAACTTTGGTGTTGGCGGCGACATTGCCCTGGGCCTGGGCCTGCACTTTGACCTGCACTTCTCAATCAACACGCTCCCGTTCGAGCATGCGTGGCATTCGGTCGACCACTTCTTCGGTCACGAGTTCCCCCATGCCTTCCACCATCTTGGTCACGAGATCGGCCACGACGCACACGTGGTTGAACATGCTGTCAGCCATGAGGCCCATAAAGTCGGTCATGCCATCAGCCACGAAGCACACAAGGTTGGCCACGCGGTGAAGCACTTCTTCCATCATTGGTAGAGCCGGCCTCGCGCCGATGCCGTCCCAACACCTTTAACCAGGACATATTATCCCATGGATACAACTGAAGTGAACGCCAAGACCGTCGTCAACGACGTGCGCGATGTGGTGCGTGGTGCCGCCGCTGCCGGTGCCAACGTGGCCGGATGGTCAACCCAACAGTCCGTAGTGCTCGCACTGAAGGCCGAGGAGGCGACCACGTCTCGCATTGCGTCCGGCGCGTCGTTGCACGTTGCGCTCCGCGAGGGGATCGCGGATGCCGACCTGATTATTGCGCTGGATGCGTTCTCGAAGGCGCTCGACGTGACGGGCAGTCCCGAACAGGCCTTTGATGCCGTTGCCGCGATTAAGTCGCGCGCAACCGAAGGCGTTCCCGGTGCTGACAAGGTGGCGGAAGCGGCAAAGCTTGAGTTCAACAATGCGTTGGGCAAAGGCCTGTCGCCGCATGCGGCACTGGCGTCGGCGTTCGCATCCGCAGCCGCTATCTCTCGCATGCTGTCGGTCCGCGCGAACTGATTGCCTGTCAGCAACGCGGTACAGCCCGCGCATCGCAATACCGAGGTAGCCCATCGTTCGCGCTATCTCGATAATCTCAGTCGCGACCTCGGGTCAGTTGAGGGTTGGGGAGTGCGACTGATCTGCCGACGCCATGCGTCACTCATCACAAGGTGTCGTCACGAGCGTCTGCGTACGCGAGGCCGGCAACGCGTCCAGACGCTAGAATGCCGGCCGGGTCGAGGGCGGATCTCAATCGTCCTACGACAGTCGCCCAATTCGGGTCGGCATCAGGACAAGCCTGGATGCTTGGATGGGCTAGGCGATAGGGCAAGTACCCGTCTCTGCAAAGCTCCGCAAAAACACGGTCGTGAAAGTCCATCGCGACAGAATCGCTGCCGTGCTCGTCGCGATCCCAGGCGATCGATACGTACCCGTGCAGGGCGCTCATGGATACGGCCTGGACGCCCAGTGCTGCAAAGACGCGTTTGTCACGTGGCGGCTCCAGCTTTGCAACGACGCCCAGGAGCGCATCAGCACTGAACGGCAAGACGGGACAGGCCCAAAGGAATCCGCAGCGGTCGCGTTCGGGATCGAGCGTGTCACCGGGCTCTGACAATTTGGCGGCGTAGCAAGAGCGGACATTCTGGCCATCGCTAAACCCGGTCAACGGTGTTGGGACGCGGCGCCCATCCGGCGTCCTGTCGGTCGCGAGCGAGAGAGCGGCAACCCCGTGCAATTCATCGTAGACCGCTTTGATGCGCGCCTGCATGACGGCCTGATAGTCATCGCGAACGATGAGCGACGCCGCCCAGCCGATGTCTGCCGGTGTCTCAGTTGTGGTGCCGACTGTGCCGGTCGCGCGACGCTGGACAAGCGTCGACAGTCGCTTGGCGCTATCCCAAAACGCCACGTCGTGAGCCTCGACGAGGCCGCCGCGAACCATGTGTCTGATCTTGGCGACAACGATCCGCAAGGCGGCCGGGTCCGTGCCGATCTGAGCGATAATGGATGTCGCAAATCGATGGGTCGGTGCCAGTCGGACGGTACCGGAGGCGACCACGCCGAAGCCGGACTGTGAGACCAAACCATCAAGCAGAGGACCGGCCGGGCGACCATGGATACGGCTCGCACGAGAACTGCAGGCGCCCCACCTTGAAAACCCGGTGTTGATGCGCTCTCCGGTCGAGAGCACGATGTCGAGATTGCTCAAACTGCCAAAACGATCACCGGACGCGCAGGTCCCTTCGCCGCGCTCCAACGCGTTGGCCAACACACTAGCATCCGTCGGCCCGCCGAAGCTTGGCACATGCGCAGCAAGCCCCTTCGCGTCAAGCGCCGCTTGAAGCTGCGCGAACGTGACTCCCGGTTCAATAGTCGCGCTGCAGTTCTCGATATCCAGATCGACGATCCGGCTCATCCCGCTCATATCGAGAACGACCGCATCCGCAACTGGCTGGCGGCCGCCGAGGCCCCACCCTCGGGCACGTGACATTGGATGCAGGGGAATTCTCATCGTGCCGGCCAGCGCAACGGCCGCGACCAACTCATCCGCGCTTCGGGGGCGGATGTACGCGTGTGACCGTGCGGCCCACGGAAACGTTGTTTGGTCTTGGGACAGCGATGACGTGCTGGCCGACGCAACCCGGTCAGACCCTAGCGTCTTGCGAACTTCCGAAAGATAGCTGTCCAGGTTTTCCATGCGTCGCAATCAATCACGTGTAGCAATCACGATGCATGTATATGGTACAAATCTTAACCAACCTTTCAGACGTTGCGGCAGCTGCCGCATGCGCCCGCTTAGCGCCCCGTCCACTCCGAAATGATCGATGCGATTTTCACGGAGGCGTCACCGCGTCCGTAAGGAAACACAGCACGGCTTCTACGGGCGTATTCTTCACGATCATCGAGTAGCTGATGGACGCGTGCGCTCATCGTGTCCGGATTGGTTCCGACAAGTTGTGCCACCCCGGTCGCCAATGCTTCGGGACGCTCCGTCACGTCGCGCATGACGAGTACCGGCTTTCCCAATGCCGGCCCTTCTTCCTGAATACCCCCGGAGTCCGTGAGCAGGACATGCGCGGCGTTCATCAAGTACACCATCTCGGCGTAGTTGACCGGATCGATGAGATGAATGTTCGACTGGCCAGCAAGGCGTTCGAGAACCACGGAGCGCACGGCCGGGTTCAAATGCACAGGATAGACGACTTCGACATCGCGACGCTGGCCGATCATCGTCAGGCCCTGGCAGATCTCCTCAAAACCCTGCCCAAAACTCTCGCGCCGATGGCCGGTGACAACGACAAGCTTCTTATGCGGATTCAATTTCGGAAGCTGCAGCGCAACGGCGGCACGCCGATCCGCATCGCGCTCAAGCGCGGCGGCGACGCTCAACAACGCATCGATGCCCGTGTTTCCGGTCACATGCACTTCGCCGCGGCAGTTCGGCTCCTGCTGCAGGTTTTGTGCGGACGTTTCCGTCGGCGCGAACAGCAGCGTCGACAACAAATCGACACCGACGCGATTAAACTCCTCCGGCCACGGTTTGTTGAAGTCATGCGACCGCAAGCCGGCTTCAACATGGCCAATCGGAACACGGGCGTAGAACGCCGCGCTCGCCGCAGACAAAGCCGTTGTCGTATCGCCGTGAACGAGCACGATTGCCGGGCGGACCTCATCAATGCACTGCGCCGTGGCCGTCAACATGCGCGCCGCAATCTCAGACAACGATTGCTTGTGAGTCATTAAGGCCAAGTCGAGATCGGGCTTCTCGTCGAACATGTCGAATACTTGCTGCAGCATCTCACGATGCTGTCCCGTCACGACGACAACGGGCTCAACGTCGGGCCGTTTGCGCAACTCCTGCACGACCGGAAGCATCTTGATCGCTTCGGGGCGCGTCCCGAAAACGAGCATGACCCGCTTGTTGTGAGCGCTCTCACTCGCGTTCCGCATTTTGTCTTCTAACTCTTTCAGCCGGTTTCGATAGCCGTGCTCAAATCGTACGCCTTATCGCCCTGACAGCTGTCATGCCAACACGACGATCGAACCGCAGATAATAAACAGCAAGCCAATGGCCTTCATAAAGCCTATGGCCTCACCGTAAATGAAGACCCCTGCCGATATGATGCCAAGTGCGGTTAATCCGGTAGCTAGTGGATAGACGAGCGAGAGCGGCAATCCGCGCAGAGCGTAAATGTATGACGAAACGAGAATGCCACCGCACATAAGTCCGATCCACAATGACGGACTTAGCGCAGCCGGAAGCAAGGCCGCGACGCTCAACTTGTCCGGCAACCCGTTCGCAAAATTCTTGAGCGCCACACTTGCGGAGATATTTGCCAGAACACACAGGGCGAGTGCCAACCAGTAGAACATGCGTTTCCCGTCAGACATTTGAAGTTGAGCGACACGCGTACGCGGCCGACCGCGCCAGGTCCAGCCAACGCGCACGGAAGACGTTCGGTCGCTATTTGGCGAACTGGACCTCAGGAACAAGCTTCCTGTAGGTCGGTCGTATCGCGTCGAGTGCTGCCTCGGCATGCTCTTGCATGGTGACAACGCGAAACTTGGAGACGTAACGCTGCAGCAAGGCTTCCGTCAGTTGCACCTTCTTTGCGCCTGACAAACCCATTGCGGGGAAGAACTTCAACTCCGGCACGTCGTCGCCGCCCAAGAAGTCCAACGGATGGAGCAGTAGTGACGGCTGTACGCCGGACAAGCGGCACATCCGAAGTGCGTTTACAAAGTACGCATGAGCGACTGTTTCCGAATAGGACGCCAGATAGAGAATATAGCTGAGGTGAAACGGTACTTTGGCGTACGGTATGGTTGTAACCGGTATCTCCAGCAACGGCCCGGCTTGCAGCTGCCAAACATACGGCTTGAGTGGACGGAACCCCTCAGAAAACTTGCCGAACAGCTTGTTTCGCTTTTCCCGCTCTTCCGCTGACATCCGCGCAGTCATGAAATAATAGGCGCGCGCGACCGGGCCGAGAAACGTCGGGAACGTGGACGCGTCATAGACATAGCCGCGTTCTTTCAGAACATCGAGGACGGCGGGCGAAACACTGAACCCGGGTCCGCGAAATCCGCGTGGATGTCGCCCCGTCGCGCTCTCAATTGCGTGCTCGGCTTGTTCAAGCTCTGCGGCGATCTCCTCGCGAGAGTACAGGTGCAGCCATGGCTCATGATGAAACGAGTGATTGCCAATCTCGTGGCCGGATGCGGAGATGGACTTGAGCGGCTCGATGTTTTCCTCACGGGTCGCATCGAGGCCAACGATGAAGACAGTCGTCCGTTTTTCGAGACGCCCGAGCACGTCGAGAATGCGCGGCACAACGACATCGAGATAGCTTGGATAGTCTTGCCATCCCGCATCCCCGTGGATCTTCATGTAGCTCCACTTGTTATCGAGATCCAGCGACATGCTCGCCAGCGGCCTGTCTGTCGCCGCCTCCCCGCCCTTGCGGCTCACACTCAACGCATCAGAACTGGACATCGTGGGCTCGCCTCTCTTGTGGTCGGGTGTCTCATGCGCCAGCAGCCGAAACCAGGCCCGGTGTTCGCGCGCCCTGCTGCGCTGACGCAACACAAAGCACCGGCATCGCCTGGTCGGCAAGTCGAATGGTCTCGTTCACATTCAATGTGCCGTTCACGATCTGAGACGAATTTACGACGAACAGACCCGGCACGTCCGTCGTCATATCAGGCATCTGCGCGGAGTAATTCAATGTCGAGATCGCAAGCACATTCTTCACGCGGGACACTCGAAATGCCACGACATCGTCGGGCTTGATGTTCGGGTACATCCGGAACAGCGCCGGCATAAAGCGGCCTTCGATTTCTTCATCGCTCAGCTCAAAGGCCGGATCGTCCGCGGACACATACCAGGGCAGGTAAACAAGCGTGCGGCCGTCCAGCTGATCGCGATCGACAAGCGCAGACATTTCGACGACCGCGGTGAATGGAGCGTCCGGATCCGTGATGTATGTCAGGTAGGCGCCGTTCAAGCCTTGCTTCAAAAGTACGGACGCGCAGATGATGCCCTGGTATTTCACCTGCTCAAGACGCGCCCGTTCTTCCGTCGTGAGATCCGGGCACATCCTGGCGGCGATTGAGCCTGCGGCTGTTACAACAACACGATCATATGTTTCGGCCCGCTCATCATCCGTCACGACGATGCCGCCGGCGTCGCTGCGCGTGATGGTCCGGATCCGGCGAGACGTTTTGCAGGACACGCCCGCCTGTTGCAGCGCCTCAGCCATGGCCGCGATGATCCGGTCATAGCCACCGTCGACGTAGCCAAACATTTCCGTTTTGAGGCCACTGCGCCGCGCTGCATATAGCCGGCGAATGATAGCCCAAATAAATGCAGCTGATGCAATGCGGTAGTTTTCGCCAAGCTTCGCGCGAACCAAAGGCTGCCAAACCGCGCGCCACGTTCGCCGGCCGCTCAATTTGATCAACCAATCTTCCAGGCGGACACGCTCCAGCGCCCGGCCATCCGACAATCGCGAAGCCCACAGGATCGTCGCGGCGAGGCGCGCCTTGTCCACCATCCCGATGATCGGGAGCGAAAGGTAATCGAGCGCGTTGTTCAGCGGATAGAACTTCTGGCCGGTATAGAACTCGGTCTTGGTCGTCGTCCAACGGATCTGATCATCAAGACCGATATCTTTCAGGACGGCCAATACGTGCCGATCCGAAAGCAAAATGACATGGTAATGGCGGTCCCACGTTACAGAACCAATCTGCCAGGCATCAGCCAAACCGCCCAGCCGATCCGCCGCCTCGAGAACCGTAACCTGCTTACCTTCGCCGGCAAGTCGGAGCGCCAGGGTCAGCCCCAACATGCCTCCACCGACAACGCACCACTTTTCCGGACCACCAGCAGTCACAACAACCCTCTTGCACTCAAAGCAACTTGGCGCCGCGCGCCTTAGACTTCTGAAACAATTCCGTCCGCCGCGCGATACTGCCGTCCACACGACGTACATGCATAGTCTCGCGCATTCGGAAACGCATCTTGCCCGAACCGCGCGAGCGGCTGTCCGCACCGGCATACAAACCCGATTGTGCGTGCCGGATGGCCTACGACGAGATGGAAGTCGGGTACCGTTCGCGTGACGACGGCGCCCATCCCGACCATCGCAAACTGGCCGATCTCAAGGCCGGGGCCAATTACGGCTCTCGCCCCGATTGTCGCCCCGGAACCGACGCGCGTCGCGAGGGTTTTTTCATCTGGTTCAGAGCCCGCAAGCGCCGTTAGGTCCGGATCGGTCGCGCGCGGGTACACGTCGTTCGTAAAGGTCGTGCCCGCAGAAATCATAACCCCGCGACCGACGCTGACTGCGGTGCAGATATAGACAAACGCATTTATCTTGACCAAATCGTCGATATCGACGCCGTATGCGATGTACGTCTTTTCACCCACGATGCAGTTGCGGCCAATACGCGACGGCCCTCGGATATGGACATTGTCCCAAACCGACGTGCCGTCCCCGATTTCGACTCCAGCCTCAATCAACGCCGTTGGGTGAACGCGGATACTCATAGCTCCGGAACTGCCAGTTCCTTTTGCTTATCTGGCGCGGCGTCGCCCCCACCGCCATCGACGGCCTGCCAGCGATTGCCGGAATTCACAGATGCATACGCAGCGCTGATGACTTCGACGGATGCCATAGCATCATAAACCGTGACCCGCGCAGGCTCGGCACCGTCAATCGCCGCGGCAAAGTTTGCGACGTTCGCGCGGAAGGCGTCGAGCTTGTTGTACCCGTTGCCAAACACCTTCCAACCGCCGCTGGTGTGCGTGTTGACTTTCGACTCTTTCCAGCCGATGTGCGCCGTACCCTTGGAGCCGTAAACGCTGACAAAGTTCGGCAGCTGCTTATCGAACGACCATGACAAGTCGACGCGCGCCTCCGTCCCGGCCTTCGTCTTCAAAAAGAGCTGTGCGTTGTCCTCGACGCTAAGGCCTTTGTCGATGACGTCGGCAAATGCCAGCACCTCGGAGATTGGGCCCAGAAGATACCGAACAATGTCAACGGAGTGTGTGCCGTTGTCTATCAGAACGCCTCCGCCGCTCAATTCCGGCTTACTATTCCAGCGATCCGCCATCTGGACTGGCGAGTTAAAAGCGTTCTCGACGAGAAAAATATCACCCAGTTCGCCGGACAGGATCATTTCTCGAACCTGAAAAACATCTGCGACAAAGCGAAACTTCGACGCCATAGTCAGAAGCGTGCCACTCCGATGGCTCGCGTCAACCATCGCACGCGCGCTCCGCTCGTCGATGGCAAGCGGTTTTTCGCAGAGTACGGGCGTGCCGCGCTCAAGAAAGGCCCCGGCAATCTCGGGGTGGCTCGCCGGCGGTGTCGAGATG
>JBCDAH010000107.1:0-17822 GCA_039186015.1 Pseudomonadota bacterium | reverse complement strand
CGGTACCCAGGCCGCGACTGCGGCCCGCCGCGTTGCGGCGCCCCCGCGGAGGGCCTGGCCGAAGGCCAGAACAGCCCGTGAGCGAACGCAAGACCTGTTCTTAAAGCCGCTGCGCGGAGAACGTATCGCACGCCTGCATGCGTCCGGAATCGAACCCGACTTTAAACCAACGCACCCGCTGCTCGGACGATCCGTGCGTGAAGGCATCCGGCACAACGCGACCCGTAGCGCGACGTTGGATCATGTCGTCGCCAATCGCACTGGCGGCATTGAGACCTTCCTCGATATCGCCAGGCTCCAGACGGTTTTTGAGCTGATCATTGAGTTTGGCCCAGACCCCCGCCAAACAGTCTGCCTGCAACTCCATACGCACTTGAACGCGGTTTGCCTGGGTCTTCGAGAGGCGTGCCTTCATCTGCTGAACTTGCGTGACAATCCCCAAAAGCATCTGGATATGGTGCCCCACTTCATGAGCAATGACATAAGCTTGAGCGAAATCGCCCGGCGCATTGAACCGGCTTTTCAGCTGCTCGTAGAAGGACAGGTCGATGTAGATCTTCTGGTCGGCCGGACAATAGAATGGCCCCATGGCGGCTTGGCCGCGCCCACAGGCCGTTGGCCAGGACCCAGTGTAGATAACCAGCTTCGGCTCGCGATATCGGCGACCCAGGCTCCGGAATTCCCGCTTCCAGACATCTTCTGTGTCCGCAAGTACCCGCTTAATAAACGTCACAAGTTCATCGCGCGCTGGTACGTTGGCAGAGCCTGGCCGATCACTGGGAAAACCCAACGGCCGGTTCCGCGCATCGGCTTGCGGACGCGGCTGTGTACGCTCGGAACCCGGCATACGGGGCACCTGCGTGTAGTCGGGAGCGCCGCCGGTCGGCCCACCGCGGAATAAGTCCAGCGGATTGATACCGAAAAACAGCATCAGCGCGCCGACAATCAGTAGCGTCATCAAACTAAAACCGCCGCGACGTCCGCCAACGGGGATTCGAATGCGTCGTCCGCGGCCGCCGGGAAAATTGAACCCGCCCGGCATGCGGAACCGCCCTCTGCTTCGGCCACGCACATCTTCGACATTGCTGCTTTCGCGATCCTGCTCGTCGTAGCGCATGACATTGCCTCGGCATTATTACGTTCGCCCGCCTTCGGAGCGGGGCTATTCTGCATTTCAAACAAAACATCACAAGCGCCCTGCGGGGCCGCCGCCGTCCTAGGATGCCGCGTCGCCTTTGAGTGTTTCCTTGCCCGATTGGCGCAAGTGCCCGCGAACGGATCGCGAGACAACAACGGTCCCGGCGTTGGCGAACGCTTCGTGGTTTTGCTCGATCGACTTCGGTTCGTAGAGGTAGTTGACCATGACCCCATGTGACTCGAGCAGACCTTTAGGCGACTGGTCGCCCAGAACGTTGACCCGCTCCAGCCGTGCGCCGTTGCCGAGATGGAAGCGGCCAACGGGATCGATAAGGTTGCCGCTGGCGGACCGATCAACCAAGAAGTAGCGTGCCGCGAGCGCTTGAAAAAGCGGCTTGACCGCTGCAACGGTCGCATCATCCTTGTACCAATCCGGCTGATCGATGGCGGCTAGGCTCTCGCGTTCGGCTGGAGTCAAACCTGTTTCACCACGATCACGCACCTGGGCCAGCCAGCGGGCAAAGCGCGGCACTGGCGACAACGTGACAAAAGTCTTCAGCTCACTGTGATCCCGCAACAGGTCCTCGACCACCTGCTTGATCAGGAAGCTGCCGAATGAAATCCCACGCAGCCCCGTCTGACAGTTCGAAATCGAGTAGAACACAGCCGTTGTCGGCGCGATTTCACCGTCCGCGGGCTTTGCAGGCTCTGCGAGAAGCGATGCGATGGCTGCCGGAGTATCATCCGTCAGCGCCACTTCAACGAATATGAGGGGATCATCGACCAGTGACGGATGGAAGAAGGCGAAGCAGCGCCGGTCCACAGGATCGAGCCGCCGCCGGAGATCATCCCAGCCGGCAATGGCATGGACGGCTTCATAGGCGATAATCTTCTCAAGGATCGCCGCCGGCGTATCCCAATCGATGCGCCTGAGAACGAGGAAGCCGCGGTTGAACCACGATTGCAGGAGGTGCACCACGTCCCGGTCCAGCGCCGTCAGCATCGCCGCATGCTCCGGGTTTGTTGCGTCCGCAATCAACCGAAGAAGATCTTCGCGCATATGGACGATTTCTTGCGTCCCGCCCGGCGCCAGGTTCAACCGGCGGAAAAACTCCTGCCGCGGGCTCTCGACAGCAGCCTGAAGGCTGGCGAGCGCCGTTTCCGATCGCGCCTGCGCATAGGCGTCTGCTGCTGAAATGATTCGTTCTGGGTCCGGCGTAAGCCGGGTGGCAACATAGCGAAAGAATGCCGATCGCTGCGCATCGTCATCCAGCAGGCGATAATGGCGCAACAGCTGGTGGGCGATCGCAACACCGGACGCTTCTCCCCGGCCCGACATCAAAGCGTCGACCATGTTTTGAAGGCTTTGCGTGCTGTCACCGCGAAACAAGTAGGCCGGCAGAAGCTGGCGCCCACGTTCCGCGACAGTCGTCATCAAGTCCTGAAAGAACCAACTGTTGTTCATGCTCTTGCCAATCCAGCCGTTTGCCGCGCACGCGTCTGTCGATAGAAGATACTGGAACCGCAGCAGGATTAGGCCGACGCTCCAGAGCATTTGAGGTTGCGCTGGAACCGGCCCGCACCATCACGCCGTCCGGCCAGCGCTCGACAGCACCGCATCTCCCGGCCCATCCTGACAGCACGCTGTAAAGCAAGAGAGGATAACGCCGCCACCATGTCAGAAACAGAAACCTATGAAGTCCTCGCCATCAAGTATGCGGAAATGAAAAATCGCTGGCGCCGCGACAATTTCATTATGGACGATGATCATGCTGCGCCCATGCCAATCGATTTTTTCGTGTGGGTTATTCGGAATGCCAATCGCACCATCGTGGTGGACTGCGGCTTCGACCATAAAGAGGCGGCTGCGCGTGGGCGCGCGATCACCGCCCTACCCCGCGAAGTTCTCAAAGACGTCGATGTCGACGTTGAAACGGTTGAGACGCTGATTGTCTCACACCTTCATTTCGACCACGCCGGCACGCTCTACGACTTTCCAAAGGCGCAGTTCCATCTTCAAGACGCCGAGATGGCCTACGCGACCGGACGCTGTATGTGTGACGAGGCCTTGCGGCGCCCCTTTTCGGCCGACCACGTCTGCGAAATGGTCAAAAGCATCTACGCGGGACGCGTGCAGTTCCACAACGGTGACGGGCAAGTTGCGCCGGGTGTCACGGTTCACCATACCCCCGGACACTCGAAGGGCATGCAATCCATCCGTGTCATGACTGAACGTGGACCGATAGTACTTGCCGTCGACGCTGCACACTTCTATGAGAACTTTGAGCAGCGTAAACCGTTCCCCATTGTTCATTCGGTGGAGGATATGCTCGCCAGCTTCGATACGCTCGAAGCTTTGGCCGTCGATCGAACCAATGTGGTCCCTGGACATGACCCGCTCATCCTTGAGCGGTATCCGGCCTGGAAGCCCGAGACAAAAGGCCTCGTTCACAGACTGGACCAGGGGCGGGTGAGTTAGCAGACAGTCGCCTGCGGCACGCCATGGCCGCAGGGTTCAACACAGCAGAAAGCCAAGCAGAGAGCCAATATGTCACGTATTCTCGCTTTTACAGCCTTAGCCGCCACTGTGCTTGCAGGCATCGGCGCCCTCGGCACCCCTGCCAGCGCGCAGCCCAGAATCGAGGCCGGCGTCCTGGAGTGCAAAGGTCGCGGTGGCTGGGGGCAAATCCTTGTGTCGCGCAAGGAGTTCCTGTGCAATTTCACCTCCGTATCCGGCAAGCAGCTGGGCCGCTACCGCGCGGTTGTCACGAAGTACGGTCTCGACATCGGTGTCACGTCGAACGCCACGGTCGTGTGGGGCGTTTTCGCGCCGGCTGACCTGGGCGGTCCGAACTACGTTGTCGGCTCGCTCGATGGCGATTACGTCGGCGTCGGTGCGAAAGCGAGTGTCGGTGTCGGCCTGGGAGCGAACGCGCTGGTCGGCGGTGGTGCCCGCTCATTTGCGCTTCAACCGGTCAGCGTCGAATCTCAAACCGGGCTGAATCTGGCCGTTGGCGTGCAACAGCTTTCGCTGACATTCCTCGAGAAACTCTGATAGCGTACATAAACAAGAGCACCTGAAGTCACGCTCTGTTTGATCGATGACAGAGAGCAGACCTTGCCCTCAAAACAAAAATGCGCCCAAGGTGCCGATAACGGGCAACTTGGGCGCGATCTATTCTGAACGCAGTTATGGACTTCTATTTTATTGCAACGCCGTTTCTATTGCGACAACCGCAAGATCGAGATTTTGAGAGCGATATCGCGGAACGCGGCTTTCAGGTCAGCGCCGCTTTGCGCATCGTAGAAGCTATCCGGGCTCGTTGCACAATGGCTCATGGTCTGGTGCGCCGACGAACCCTGGCTCAACCCGAACACGACCGAGTACACTTCAACACCTTCCTGCTTCATCGCATCGCACAGTGCCTTCGCTTGCGTGTTGCTGTTCGAACCCAGGTACTTTCTGTTGAAGTAGCCGTCGGTCATCAAGACTGCAATCTTCCGCAGTTTCTGAACCTCTAAGTCCTGACCACCAACGTTCACGGTTTGCATTGTCGTGATGTCTGAGTAGGGCGCCGGCCTGCTCGAAGTCGGCCAGATGGAGTCCCACTTCGGCGAAAGTGTGAGCCACGCCCAGTTGATACCCAGATGGCCCGCTGTCATGCCTTCTGTCCGCAGCTTGCTGATGGCATTCGTCAGGACGGTCTTGTCAGACGTCAGCGGGACCAGAATGTTGTCTGACTTCGGACGGCAGTTGCTGCTTCCGGTGTACCGCGCAAAGTACTTGCCGGAACCCGGAGCTACATCCGTGTATCGGTACGTCGACGAGTCGCGCTCTTTCACGCAGCTCGTTCTATCGCCAGATTTCTTGGGGTTTTTGTTCGTGACCGTTTTGAAGTACGTGTCACTGACATTCACGTAGTCGGCGAACGGCACCAGAGCGATACGGGACGTGTACGTCGATTGATCGTCCCACACGACGATGTTCACCAGGTCTGAAGCTGCCTCCTTGAGGTCGACCATCTTGGAGCCACCCATCGAACCGGTCGTATCGAGCATCAATGCAACTTCCACGTTTGTGCCGGCGTTGCCGTCAACGGCGAGGATGGCGGTCGCCGTAACATCGATGTCCAGTTGCGATTTCCCGATGAAGGCCAAAAATGGACTGACAACGGTCCCGGCCGTCTTTCCTTCGATTGCGTTTCCGTCTCCCGTGAGACCAAACGTGGTGTTGTCGATCGTCAGGTTGCTCGACTTCGCCTGTTCGTAGAACTTCTCCGCAACGGCAATCGCAGCGGAAACGTCGCCGCCGTTCACTTGCAGGGCACGTCCGGCAGCAAGCACCGCAGAATCGAGAGCATTGATTGTCGCTTGTCGCGCATTCACAGCACGACCGTAATCGATTGCCGCACCCGTAAGCCCGAACACAATCACCAGCATCAAGCCGAACATGATTGCGACAGCACCTTTACGATCGTGCGCAAAGTCACGCATCAGGCGCTTAATCGGCTGTGACCGCATACTCCGGTTCAGCCGTACCTTTTCCTTGTTGAACATTTTAGGACCTTAATCGCCTTGAGCTACTGGCGGCATTAGTCTCACACCAGAAAAACAGATCAAGTTTGAAATATGATTTCGGCTACTCAAGAATAAATGCCATGTTTCAAAATAGAACACTGCGCTTCGAGATCGATCAATTCCTGATAATTGCACAATCATTCGGTTTATGAATTGCAAATCACTGAAACAAAATAAAACGCACAAACCATCCGCCTACTGATTTATTGAAGTATGGACTGATGCCCACCTGGCCGGGCGTGTCAGCGCGATCGAAAGCCACGGTCATGCCCATGTCATCAGCAGCAGCCAGTGTCTGACGTCATCGCAAGAGCGGTGCCTGCGCTACGGACAGAGGAAGGGACAATGCCGTGACAAACAGCAAACCAGTTGTGGGCGCTGCCACGATGATTTCTGCGCTGGAGCAGGATGATGCTCTTCGGCGATTCATTCTTGAGCGGGACCGCGACTTGGAAATCCAAGATTTCTTGAGCCCCGAGGTTCTGCGCGGCGCATGGCGCGATGATGTTCAAAGAGCCCGCAAGATCCTCGATGGCCACAACGGTCGCATTGGCGTCCATGGCCCTTTCATCTCTTTCACACTCGACGCCGCTGATCCCGATATCCGTAAGATTGCCGTGCAACGCCTAAATACTTGCGTTGAGGCCTGCGCCACACTGAGTGCCCCCGACCGACAGCCCCATCTCGTCGTTCATAGTCCCTTTACGACATGGCATTGCCACAACCTGAACACTCGACCGGGCGCGCGCGAACACCTCTATCAGCGCGTGCACTCCACGCTCGGCGAAGCCGTTGCCCTTGCCGAACGCGAAGGCGTGGTCATCGTGATCGAGAACATCGAGGACCGAGACCCGCAGGAGCGGCATCTTCTCGCGCAATCGTTCAACAGCGCGGCTGTCCAGGTCTCGATCGACACGGGACATGCGTTCTACGCACATAAATCGACCGGCGCTCCGCCCGTGGACGTCTTCGTGCGCGCGGCAGGAGGGGCCCTCGCGCACGTTCACTTGCAGGACGGCGATGGCTATGCAGATCGGCACTGGCAAATCGGAGAAGGCGATATCCCGTGGACGGAAGTGTTCCGCGCGATTGGTGAACTCAGTCATCGACCGCGGCTGGTTCTCGAAATGAAAACTCCCGAGGACATCCTCCCGTCGGCGCGCTGGTTGATCGACCAGGACCTCTGCGAGTGAAGCGCTCCGTCGCCGCTTCCTGGTCGTCCGCTTGTCAGGGCAGAAATGGTCTAGATACAGCTGACGCGAAACGTCGCTTTGGGTGCGGCGCCGCGCGGCTTGATGTAGGAGATCACGTCGAGGAAGCAGCGCGCCTTGTCCTTAACGAACTCTTCAGTTGCGCGCAGCCTTTTGAAATCAACGCGAGTGCCGGCACGCACCCGCATCGTCCGCCCGCTCACGAGAATCGCAAAATCAATCTCCCGTGCGCTCCGCGGGGACGGGTCGAAGGTCAAGAGAATCTGGCGGTTCGTCAAATCCACCGACATGCCGGGACGCAGAGCAAACACGCCATCATCAATCCGATAGAGTTTGGCTGCCGGCACCAGCACCGCATCAGCGGACTTGACCTCGACCTTCTGCTGAGCCAGCACCGGGCCCGTAAGCACAAGGCTCGCAACCGCAGCCAGCAATACTTTTGTCAGAGCAAACATTCTAGCCGTCTCTCCTTGGCGTCCCAATCTAACGCGGAACCAACGCCCCGCTCGGTTCAATGCCGCGTGCCGTATCGGACTGCGCGCGAATGGTGAAGTACGGAGACTCCGACTTCCGCCAATCAAACTGGCAGGTCTCGCCTGCGCGACACGTAAACTCGCGTCCGCCATTGACCGAGAACGCGATCGCCCGGTCTGCAATGCGAACGACACGCGCAGACTCCGTGCCCGTCGCGGAACAGACGCGACTGCCGACCTTGAGTGCAACCGGATCTGATGCGTTCGGCGGCAAACGTGGACACGACGATCCTGACTTGGTTGCCCCAGAGGCCGTGGCGCCATCCGTCGATTTCGCAGCGCGGTCATCGGCGCCGGAGAGTGCGGCAAGTTCGGCCCTCAGCCGTTTGATCTCACGACCTCTCTGAATCATCCCAACCGACAACTGATGCCGATTCCGACTGATCTCAGCCCGCTCGCGCGCATCACGAACGCTCGAGAACTTGCGCATGATGTCGAAAACTTTGCGCTGATCGGCGCGCTGGGCCCGTTCCAGATCGCGAATGCGATACTCCAGATCCGCCTTTTGCGAGTCACGCGTCGTCGCCGCATCTTGCTCCCGGCGTTTGATTGTGGCTTCCAGCTCTTTCAGCCGTCGTGCAAGTGCCGCAACATTACCGGTTCCTGATACGGCATCCTTCAGCGTCGGCGTGCCAGCCGAACCTGTTGCTCCGGCTTCCGGCGGGTGAAAGTAAAACTCGCCGGTCAAAGCGGAATGGTCCCAGGGCACCTGTTTGCCACGTGTCGTCTTGATGACATCGCGGCGGACACGGATCATTGTCCCGTTGAGCGTCACGCCGCGTGCGCGAATGTGACGTGCAAGTGCGGCCGTGAACGGAGAATTCCGCCCCTGGCCGTCCACCGCGACGTTGCCGGGCTGCGTGGAAAAGGAGATGAACGTTCCAACACCGGATTTCACCTGCGCGAGGCCACGGCCCAACGCAGCCGATCGCGTGCCCATGGACCGTGCCAGATTGCGCGCTAACGGATTGTCCCGGCAGGCATCCAGAAAGACCAAGCTCGTCTTGCCTTCGCGCCCGAGCTCCATCTGCGCCAGTATGAACTCCAGGCGAACCGCTTCGAAATCGAGGTCACGCTCGTTGGCCAGGCGGGCATCAACGGGCACCAGATAATTGCGTCCCGACACCTGCAAGCCGTGGCCCGCATAAAACAACAGCGCCACATCAGCCTGATCTATGCGCTTCGAAAACTCCCGGAGTTTCTGCTCCAGCGCGACCTTGCCCAAATCCAATCCCAGGATAACGTCGAAGCCCGCTTCTCTCAACGCAACGGCGATATCACTCGCGTCGTTTGCCGGGTTGATCAGCGGCGCCGCATGTTCGTAGGCCCCGTTACCAATGACCATTGCGAGACGTCGCTCGGCCAAACTGGGAAAGCTCGAGAACAATACCAGCGCGCAGGCAAGCAAACTCCGCAACATCGAAGTCTCCGTCGTTCCTCACATGCGCCGCCCAGGTTCGCGACGCAAAACCCTCGTAACGAGACGAATTGACGTTAGCGTGTCGCATTCGGCGCGAACACATCGTAGGTGAGCACTTTTTTGCTCGTGACCCACGGCGCACTGATGGCATCAAACCCTGCAAAATGCTCCGTGGCCTTGTGGGCCTCGAACGCGGCCCTGTCGTCGTAAATCTCATATAGAAAGAACGTTTGCGGATCGTCTGAACTGCGACAAACGTCGAACTGCTGGCACCCCGGCTCCGTTTCGACAGAAGCCTTGGCGTTTGCTGAAACCGCATCTGCAAACTCTGCAACATGCGCCGGCTTAACCTCGAAAAACACGACAACCGCGAACATAATCCTCTCCGATACGCGTTCAGATCAAAGCTCGAACCTGCTAAGCGGCAGTCCCTTTCGCATGCGCCCCGAAACCCGACAACACGCGCGCGCGCGCAACATGTCGGATCCGCCCTGCGGCTTGCTCGGGCGCAACGGACGCCGCCAAATCTGCGGCCTCCAATAGGGCCGACAGATCAATGCCGGTGCGAACACCCATGTGTTCGAAAGCAAACACAAGATCTTCCGTCGCTGTGTTTCCCGACGCCCCCGGCGCAAACGGACATCCGCCCAATCCTCCTGCGGCGCCATCGATCAGTTGCACACCCGCGTCGTATGCGGCAAGTGCATTGGCCACCCCTAAGTTGTATGTGTCGTGTCCGTGGAAACAGAAGGCAACACGATCGCTCTGGTAGCGGTCGACGAGCGAGCGGAACAGCGTCTTCACATGATCGGTTGCCGCCCGCCCGGTTGTGTCCGCGATGCCGAATTCGAGCTTGTCGACACGCTGCATGATCCGCTCGACACCCGCAAACACCTTGGCCTCATCGGTGCGCCCCTCAAACGGACAATCGAAGCTGGTGGCGAAGTTGAACCGCAGCAGTGCCGTCTGACTGCCGAACTCGTCCCATGCCCGCTCGAAATCGAGAAAGCTCTCTTCGACCGACCGGCGGACATTGTTCTGGTTATGGCTTTCTGACAGCGAGAGCACCCAGCAGATCTCCCGGCAACCGGCGGCCAGCGCGGCTTCAAAGCCCTTGCGGTTCGGCACCAAAACTTGGAGGCGCAGCGTCTCCGGCAGGCGCGCATGCTCCAGCACCTCGCGAATGTCGGCCATTTGCGGGATTGCCTTCGGCGAGACAAACGCACCGATCTCCATTCTCTGGAGCCCGGACTTGGCCAACGCTTCGCAGACACGAACTTTCAAGTCCGTATCAATGAACGGCTTGATCACCTGGAACCCATCGCGTGGCGCGACTTCCACGATTGTGACATCGGTCATATTACGCCCTCACGTTGCAATGCGCTCAGCTGCGCGTCAGATAAGCCGATCAGATCCCGATAAACCTCGACATTGTGTGCGCCGACGCCGGGGCCGGGCCATTTGATTTGACTGGTCCGGTCGAGCCCATCGACAACTGGCACCACGCCAGGATGCAGCGTCGGGCCAAGCCTCGGATCATCAATCTCGACGACCATGTCACGCGCACGAAACTGAACGTCATTGGCGATATCGACGACAGAATAGACCTTGCTGGCAGGAATGTTCGCCGCTTCGAGCTGATCCACGATGGCGTCGGCGTCACGACCCGCAACCCAGGCGCCGATGATCGCATCCAGGGCGACATTGTTGGCAACCCGGCTTGGGTTGTCGACAAACCGAGGATCATCTGCCAGCTCCGGCTGCCCCATGACGGCACATAGCGATCGAAAGAGCGACTCAGAGTTGGCAGCGATCAAGACCCAGGCGCCATCCCGTGCCCCATAAGCATTGGACGGTGACGCCGTTTCGATCCGAGATCCGGCCGGCCGACGCACACTGCCATCATAACCGTACTCCGGCAGAATGCCCTCAAGCATCGACAAAACCGCCTCGCCCAGCGCCACGTCGATAATCCGCGGCGCAGCGCGCCCGGACGCGCGCTGGTCAATCACAGCAGCAAGCGCACCGATTGCACCATAGAGCCCGGCAATGTTGTCTCCGATCGAAACGCCCGTGCGTACCGGCGGCACATCCTCATGTTCAGGATGCGCGCACAAATAACGAAGACCGCCCTTGGCTTCACCGATCACGCCGAACCCGGCAAGATGTGCATGCGGGCCTGTCTGACCTGAGCCGGAAATCCGAACGATCACAAGCCCATCGCGCACGCGGCCGAGGTCCTCTGGCCCAAGGCCCTGCCGCTCAAGCCATCCCGGCCGATAGTTCTCAAAAACAACGTCGCATGTGCGAACCAGCGATCGCACCAGGTCGCGACCGGCCTCGGACTTTAAGTCCGCCGTGACGCAACGCTTGTTCCGTCCATGCAGCGACCACCAGATTGAGCCATCGTCAACCTGGCGCCCCCATCGACGAACAGGGTCTCCTCGGCCCGGCGGCTCAACTTTGATGACATCGGCACCGAGATCCGCCAGAACGCGGGTTGCAAACGGTGCTGCAATAAAGTGACCAAGTTCAACAATCCGCATGTCGCGCAATAGCGGTGTCACGGCAGCCAGTGCCGCGTCTTGTTGCAGCTGATTATGTGTCATTGCACCCTGTGACGCTAACGGGCTGCCACACACAGCCCACTGATGCCGGCCCAGCAGCATTTGACGATCTTAACAGGGATGCTCCGATCATCAACGATGCGACATCGTCCGGTTGTCATGAGGCGAACGCAGCGGCCGAATACAGCCCGAAGGCCCAGTGTCGCCGTTAGTTCGGTGTCAGGGCCTCGAAGTCTGCACCGCCCCATTTCCGATGGCAGCCAATGCACCCGTTCTCCTTACCGGTATCAACGCGGCCCGCGATCGGCTTGCCCTCAAAGTTCCGCATCGAGCCATCGGTATTGTAGACCACCCAGAACCAGTCCTTGCCTGGCGGGTGATAGCCCTGCCGCCGTTTGAACATGACAGCATATCCAGTCAAATACCGCGTTGGTTCGACGTAAACGCCGGCCGGTTTGATCTTTTCGCCGCGGTGGTTGGCCTTGACGACAACGCGCGCGTTCCGGCGATTGACAATGACTGTCGTTGCAAAAATCTGATGGACGTTTCCGTGTGGTTCATGCCCTTTGGACGGCCAGACGCTGATCCGCTTTGGGCCAACAAGGCGCGCACGCTCCAACGAACGCCACAACTCATTGGCGAAAACAACGTCCACATCGGTACCGTAAGCCGGCAACTTCGTGGACTGAGCGGTCACGGCACTTATTGCGAACACAAGAGCGAAAACAACGCCATAGACGAACCACATGTTCACCACCAAAACACAATCAAATCCAAGGCATCATGAGCGCCAGTGTGTCGAAGTTAAAATCACGTCGCAACCACACACCATCACAGCTGTGCGACGGCGGCGTCATCAACCCCGATATAGAACAGGAACTTTCGCTGGTTTACACATCACCATTGCAGTGCGCGACAGCGGGCTCCGGCCGACAGAAATCAAAATCACAACCCTCCGGCGCTTGCAGAACCGTGGTGCGAAACAAGCGGTCGTAGCCCTGTCCTGTGTGACTCGCACTGCCGTTCCTTGTCTCCTGAGCTACCTTACGACGCGCCTCGAGCTCGTCCTCGGCCACTAACAGATCCAGCTTGCGCTCCGAAACGCTCAGACGAATGCGGTCTCCACTCTGAACGAGCGCCAGCGGTCCCCCGACCGCGGCTTCCGGCGCCACATGCAGTACGATGGTACCGTAAGCCGTGCCACTCATGCGTGCGTCTGAGATCCGCACCATGTCCTTCACGCCGGCGGCCAGCAGCTTTTTCGGGATCGGCAGGAACCCGGCCTCCGGCATCGCGGATGGTGAGCGCGGGCCGGCGTTCTGGAGCACCAGGATGTCCTGCGCATTCACGTCCAGATCGGGGTCATCGATCCGCGCCGCCAGGTCGTCAAGCGACGAGAAAACAATCGCGCGGCCCTCAAGTTCAAACAATTCCGGCGTCGCGGCCGATCGCTTCAAGATGCAGCCGTCCGGGGCAAGCGAACCAAATAGCGCAACCAACCCACCTTGCGGCTCGATCGGATCGACTGCGGAGTGCACGACCCGCCGGTCGACGTAGATCTTGTCCTCACGCACAAGCCGCTCGCCGAGAGTCTCCCCGGTGACGGTTAAGCAGTCCAGATACAGAAGCGGCTTTAACTCCCGCAACACAGCGCCAATGCCGCCGGCGGCAAAGAAGTCCTCCATGTAGTACGTGTCACCCACGGGTTTCACGGCAGCAAGGACCGGCGTTTGATCCGACAGCTCATTAAACCGGTGCAGGTCCAGCTTTATGCCGCATCGTCCTGCCACCGCTGCGAGATGAACGACACCGTTGGTTGACCCGCCCAGCGCAAGCAGGACGCGCAATGCGTTCTCGACTGCCTGTTCCGTAATGATGTCTGCAGCCGTATGGCCGCGCGCAATCAGCCGGACGGCCTCAGCACCTGTGGCCTCTGCAGCCCGCAAACGATCAGCATGAACGGCGGGGATCGCTGCCGTGCCTGGTAACGTCATGCCCAGCGTCTCGGCGATAGCGGCCATAGTGGATGCGGTGCCCATAACGGCACAGGTGCCCGCGGTCGTCACCAGGCGGCTCTCGACCATGTCGATCTCATCATCGGACAACTTGCCGGCCCGGTATTGTGTCCAGAACTTCCGGCAATCGGTGCATGCCCCGACTCGATCATCCTTGTAGCGTGACGTCATCTGCGGCCCGCCGATCAATTGAATGGCCGGCTTACCGCAACTCACGGCCGCCATCAGCTGGGCCGGCACAGTCTTGTCGCAGCCGCCCATCAGAACGGCAGCATCCATCGGTTGGGCGCGAATCATCTCTTCCGTATCGAGCGCCATCAGATTCCGGAACTTCATGGAGTTCGGGGCCAGCGTGGATTCGTGAAGGCTAATCGTCGGGAACTCGAGTGCGAGCCCGCCAGCTGCCGTAACGCCGCTCTTAATCGCATCAACGAGCTCGGGAAAATGCCGATGGCACGGATTGAAGCGCGAGAATGTGTTCGCGATTCCAACGACGGGTTTGTCCAGTTGCTCGTTCGAAAATCCCTGCGACTTGGCAAACGCGCGCCGCATGTAGATCGAGAAATCGCGGTCGCCATACGTCTGCAAACCACGTAGAAAACCACGCTCCAGCGTTAAGTCGCTCTCGTCGCCCATGCTCGTCCTCGCACCAACCCCTTGAGTTGCGCACCGTGTAACACACCGCGGCGGCACGCGCCGCCATCCTTAACGATTCGTTAGCACGCGTTCTTGCATAGGACGTATGTTGCAGCATCACAGGAGCAATCGGCGGAATGCCGTCCACGTTCGATCATCAGGGCCCGCGGACAACGTCAACCCTCAATTCGGCCCGCAATGACACCGGGCGCACAGCCTATTGCGGCCCTATCGTCGTGTCCGCGATTACCGGCTTCTCGGTGAGCAAGGTCGAAGACGCCGTCCGCGCGTATCGTGGGCTGCCGGATGATCTCAAACCCGTCATCCAAGGCACGTACGCTGAAGAGGTGGCCAGCGCACTCGCCGCTTTCGGCTACAGGATGGAACAAACCGAGAATTTCATGCACCTTGAGCGCAAGGAACGCCCGACGGTCTGGGCCTGGATGCAACGCCCGCGCAACGCCTGGGCGAACTACATTCTCGGCATCCACAAAGGCAAGGACGGCCACTGGATCCTGATCCGGGGCGTCAAGCTGTGCGACACGTATACCGACGGTAAGTGGACATTCGTCTGTGACGGGCCCCATCGCGGAGCCCGCATCATGGAGGTCTTCGCCGTCAAGCGGGCGCTGACCTGACGCGCAGACCTCGCCAGTCGTGCGCGCAATGCCCAGTCAGCTTCGCATCCTGCGTGGATCCGTCAATTCGACTCGGTTGACGTTGGTGAGCGGCAGACTTTCATGAAGTTCAGGTAGTTCAGCTCGATCGTCTTGTTGATCACGATCAGATCTTCGGCAGAGTCGAGACAGTTCTCGATACTCTCCTCTTTCGTTGCCTCACGTGTCGTGACGACACCTTCAACGACAACGGCTGTGCATTGCGTCCGCAGACAGGCTTCGCCCTTCCCGATATCGGTCGCAAAGTAGCGATAACAATCATGAACGACCCGGGCTGCAGCCGGAGTCGTACTCATTTGGTCCACCTGTTGCTTGGTTAGACCTTGCATCATCAGCGTGGTTCGGTTGCACAGCTTGTCACTCAACCGCGAAGCCTGCGCAGACACCATCGACCCAACCGTCAGAACAGCAACGGACGATACCCACAGGCCACGTCGCAAAGCCGTCCGGCGCATTGACCTTACCGCCACCTTCCACTCCTATTTCACTCGAGACACGTTTGTACTCGCTCACCCCAATCAAAACCCGTACGTTTAGTTCTGCCTACGGGCGCTAAGCACATGAGATAGACTTGAATTGGACAGCACCACGGGTGCGCCAGTCTGTAGCAATTAAGTCTGTAGCAATCCTATGACCGACATGACCGCATCAATCTGATCACGATCCCGCGTGTCAAATTGGATCCACTACACTTATAGGTTGAGATCGCTCAGCGATAGCCTCACCAGCGGCAAAAAGTTGGTCTTCGCCAAAACGCGCAGCGATCAGCTGCACGCCAACCGGTGTCGTGCCGAGCTTGTCTGTCGTTACCGTCAAGCCTGGCAAGCCCATCAGTGGCAGCCCGACCTGGATGAGCTGGGCGCGCATGACCCGTGCAAACGCCTCGGTTGATTGAACATCGAGTTGATCGGGAAACGGAAGCTCACCAGAGACCGGACACAGCAAGACCGGATAGTCCTCCAGAAAGGCCTGCCACATCCGCGCGAGCCTGGATCGCTCTTTCAATGCATCCATGACGCCGGCCAGATCGGGTGCGGAGCACAGCGCCTCCATCTGCTGGAAGACGAAGACGGCATCGGCGTCGTTTTCCTCGTACAGCGCCGCCGCATTCGTGTGACGAAACTCCCCCAACCATAGGATCGCTTGCAGTCGCGCCGGTTCGACAAACGACGGCGGCTTGACATCCGCAACCTCCCAGCCGGCATCTCGCAATTTGTCTGCCGCAGACGCGACGGCAGCCTTCACCGGGGCATCAACCGACATACCTTCTGGTTCCAAGCATAGGGCGACCCGCTTACGGACGGCGGTCTCGCCGGGCGGGGCGACCACCGACCACGGGTCATCGCGGCTGGGCTGCCCCATAACCTGCAACGCCAGCCTGAGGTCGCCGATTGTGCGTGCCAACGGTCCCGACACCGACATAAGCTGTCCGCCGATCAGGCGATCCCCGGCCGTGACGTTAAACGCCGGCACGCGACCAAGTGACGGGCGCAGACCGTGCACGCCGCAGGCATAGGCCGGATACCGGATCGAACCGCCAATATCGGTTCCATGCGCCAAAGCCCCGATCCCGGCGGCCAAGCCCGCCGCGGCGCCTCCGGACGACCCGCCGGGCGTCAGCTTCGGATCGTGAGGGTTTCGGGTCCAGCCATGAAGGCCGTTGCGGCAGAACCATCGGATCGAGAAGGCCGGTGTATTCGTCCGCCCGATGATGATGGCGCCGGCACGCTTCAAGTTGGCAACGACCGGATTATCCTGCGTGGCAATCAGGTCCTTTTGCAAACGGACGCCGTTCGTAGTCGCATAGCCCTGCTGGTCTGCGTTGACCTTGATGGTCACCGGGACGCCAGCGAGCAGCCCTGGATCTTCCCCGGCAGCAATCCGTCGGTCCGTCTCCTGCGCGGTCGCGAGCGCCTCGTCCGCACAGTCCTGAACGACGGCATTGATTTTCGGATTGACGTCCTGGCAGCGTTGCAGAGCGGCGCGGGTCATCTCGTTAGCTGACACCGCCTTGGATCTTACGAGTTCGGCAATGTCCTGTGCCGACAGCTGCCAGTGTTGCATGTCACCTCGCTTACTTCTGAACCAGAAACCTGCCCGACCGCCGTCATTGTCGGAACCAGCGCTGGCAGATACCACACCGAAACGTGCCATTTCCGCAGCTCTGTCCTTGCAACTCCGATACACACATCATCAAATCGCGTATCCTAGCGATCAAGCATCAAAAAGACCGGATAAACACAGCGCGTCGGCGACGCGCTGGGGATCGGGAGCGAAGGAGACGCCATCCATGTCTGAACGCCCAGTACTCGCCCTCGCAATCGGCGATCCGTCTGGTATCAGCCCCGAACTCGCGGCGAAACTGCTTGCCGACTCCGAAATCCGTCAGATGGCGCAATTCCTTGTGATCGGAGACCCACGGATCCTCGCCGCCGGCGCAAAGATTGCCGGTGTGCATCTTGACCTGCCGCTCTGGCGGCGTGGCCAGAATGCGATCGACACGTCAGCGGACGCCATCCTCGTCGACCTTGAGACGTTGGACCCAAGCGACGTCGTTCTCGGAGAAAGCTCATATGCAGGTGGGCGCTTCGCCTATCTCAACTTCCAGACCGCCCTGCGGCTCGCCGCGGCCGGTGTCGTCGATGGGGTCACGTTCACGCCGTTCAACAAGTACGCCATGCGCCTTTATGACCGCGGATACGTCGATGAGATCGAGGTCATCACGCGGGAAACGGCCGCAGACAAGAACGGACGCGAGTTCAACATCCTCGACAAGCTGTGGAATGCCCGCGTCACCTCCCACGTCCCCCTGTCCGGCGTTGCTGAGCGGATCACCCGTCAGGCCGTCCTGGATGGGCTGAGACTGACCGACACTTGCATGAAAGGTGCTGGGTTTGCACAACCTAGAATTGCAGTTGCCGCTCTGAACCCCCATGCGGGCGACGGCGGGAACTTCGGCCACGAAGACGACGAGGAAATCACCCCCGCCGTGGCCGATGCGAAGGCGGAAGGTATTGTCTGCGACGGACCGTTCCCGTCGGATACGGT
>JBCDAH010000106.1:0-18400 GCA_039186015.1 Pseudomonadota bacterium | reverse complement strand
CGATGAGTTCCGCCAGCTTTTCATCAGTAAACAGACCGCTGTCTACAAACCCGTGCTGGAAATGGACGAGACCTGTCCCAAATTCTGTCTCGGTCCCCGGAGTAAATTCTAAATGCTCCGGGTGAGCGGTTGTATGTTGTTGCAGCATACGAAGGGCCCTCATTGCGTGCAGTCGGGAGGCGTCGCACGGCCAAGAACTGGCCAGCGCCGCATACGGAATATTGCAATGATGAGCCTGACCGCGAAACACTGCGATGAAATCAGGCTTTTTCAGACGTAAATCGTCACGATTGGCTTTTATTACAACTTATGCGGAATGTGGATGTTCAGTGGCTTTCTCACCAGTTTCGCTGACCAAACGTGTATCAACGGCAGATCTTGGATATGGTCTCGGCTGGAGCCTAATATCCTGCGCAGCATAAGGTTCCCAATATAGTGCAAGGTACCTGGGATGTTTCATTTTTGTCCGCATCCTGCGATAAGCCGAGCTGGGCCGCATTGGACCACATTAGGCCGCCAGAGTTCGGACACGCGCGTAACCCATGATCACGAGTCAGCAAGGGGTCGGGCTCGGTCGACGAAGGATTGAGGATGCATGCGCAGCTGTGAATTTCGACGTCACCTCACCTGGACGCTGACGCGCCTCATCATTGCGCTCAACTTGGCGTGTCTGCCGGGGTACGTTGCACTCGCCCAAACTCGTACATCGGAACCGACGACCGTGATCGTTTTTGACGGGTCTGGTTCGATGTGGGGGCAACTTGGCACCGGTCGGGCTAGCAAGCTCTCGGTGGCGAGGCGTGCGCTCAAATCCAGTTTGTCTGCTGCTACGCGCCCGGGACGGATCGGGATGACGGGTTTTGGCTTTCGACGTCGGGGCACATGCCGTACCAGCGAAGTTCCGGTTCCGGTCACAGCTTTCAACCGGCAGCGGTTGTTTTCAACCCTTGATCGGATGAACCCACGGGGGCGCGGCCCGGTCGCCGCGTCGTTGGAAGCTGCCGGTGCTCAACTGAAGCAGTATCCCGCGCCACGGCGTATTCTGCTCATCCATGATGACCCGGATAACTGCGGGGAAGATGTTTGCGGGATTGCCAGACGACTCAAAGCCGATATGCCGGATCTTGTGATCGAGACGGTGTCACTCCGGGATCCCAGCGAACCCAAGGCGATGGCCTGCCTCGGGCGGATCACCGGAGGCCAGGTTGTTGAGGCGACGACGCCGGAATCTGCAACCGCTGCCATATCCGCGGCCGTTCGGCGCGTACTGTCGGCACCAGCGCAGCGTCGTCCGACACCGGCGAAACCGCCGCAACAGCCCAAACCGACCGCTGAGCGTTTTGAGCCAGGGGTTCACGTACAGCCCGGCCCGCGTCAGCTCCTCGCCTTTGCCAGAGTGACGGGCGTGCGCGCTCAAACGCGCGCGGATGTGCTTTGGACGATCCAGTCTGAGGGCGCCGAAGGCCAAACCTATCAGGCACGCGGCCCGAGTCTTCGTTTGCCTCTGCCCGAAGGGCAGTATCTGGTCACGGCCCAAGCAGACAGTTTTGCGACACGATCTCAGGTCCGCGTGGTTGCAGACCGAACAAGCGTCCTGATCACCGAGTTCGACGCCGTCGAGGTCCGGGTGAACCCGGTATTGCCAAAGGCGGAGTTCGGTGTGTCCGGCTCAATCGTCCTACGGTCTGCCAGTACGGAACTGCCGTATGTGATCGGCCGGATCGCAGCGCACACGCGCCTCCTGGCACCTGGTGCTTATGTTGCAACGGCCTCGCTGGGCCTCGCACGGGCCGAGCGCAAGTTCGATGCGGTTCTTGGTGTCACAACGTCCGTGGAGTTACCACTTCAGGCCGGTACGATCGCCGTCCGCAACTCGGATGAGAACGCCGGCCCAAGTCAGGATCGCAGGATCGTTAAGATCATACCCGGTCTGGAAGGCTCGGCCGAAGACAGCAAGACAGAACTGGCCCGCACGACGGCGCCGAACCCGACATTCATTGTGCCCGCCGGCCCCTATCAGGTCGTGGTTGAGACCAGCAGTGGGCAGATCGAGCGGCGCGTCATCGTCGTCCCCGGAGCACGTGTCACGGTGCGCTTCGATCGGACCGGCGGCCAACTTGCATTGCGCACGCGCATCGCCGGACGGGACGCACCGGAGCAAGATGGCGTCGCCTATGTCATCGTCCCGGCCGACAGGCGTGCACCGAACGCGCTGCGCGCCCATAAGGCCATAGCTGCGGTGCGCCTTGATCCGGGCCGATACACTATCGAGAGCCGGCTGTTGGATAGCGGTTTGACTGCTCGCCGCACTGTCCTGGTGACACCGGGCATGCAGGAAACAATTGTCATCGAACACAACGTCGGAAGCTTGAAGCTCATCCCCCCACCAGCGACAGCAGAACGTGATCGCACGCGAATCGTGTGGGATATACGCGACGGTAACAATGCGCGCGTCTGGCGGGACCTGGGCGCAGGACGAACTGCACTGCTGAAGCCTGGTCGGTATCGTGTCCTTGCGATCATCGACGGTCGCGTACGCGAAACACAGGCGCAAGTTGGACTTGGCGAGACGAGCGATGTTCGATTCTAGCTGCATCAGCCGTATCGAAATCCTGACCGGAAGATGGCGCACCGGCCTCGGACGGGTCTTGGCGATCAGTCTTGCAAGCATGACGCTCTACGTATCGGCGGCTGTCTTCACATCCCAGCCGGCGGGCGCGCAGTCCGCCACAAACAGGCTGCCGTGGCCACGCGGTATTGAATTGCGCGGCCCGATCGACGACGCACCGAACATTCAACCCGAGACAGGTAGCGCCAACACCACCGTTCTGCCGCGGAAGCCGGCTTCGGACAGCGAGGCAAAAGCGTCTCGCAGTGGCCAGCTGACGCTCGAAGCGATCTTGACGAACGACGGACAACCGATCGGTGACAATCTCATTTGGCGGATCTTTGCGCCCCACGAGAACCCATCTGAGGCACCGCGGCTGTTGCGCAAACTCATCTCGGCAAGCCCCACCATCACGCTGCCGCAAGGCACATACTTCGTGAATGCCTCCTACGGGCGCGCGCATCTCACGCGCCGGATCGTCGTTCTCGACAACGGCTCGGCAACAGAGCGGTTCGTTCTCAACGCCGGTGGCCTGCGGGCCAGCGTTGTTTTTGACGGCGGCCGCAAGCCGAACCCACGCGCAGTCTCCATCGACGTCTTCTCCGATGAGACCGATCAGGCCGGCAATCGACGCAGGATTGTAACCGGCGCACGCCCCAGCACGATCATTCGGCTCAACTCCGGAATTTATCATATCCAGTCGCGCATCGGTCGCGCGAACGCCTATGTTCGCTCCGAGGTCTCGGTCGAGGCGGGCAAGCTCAGCGAAGTCAAAATCGTGCACAAGGCGGCGCCAATCACCTTCAAGCTCGTCACGACCCCCGGTGGAGAGGCCATTGCCGGCACACGCTGGACGGTCTTGGCAAAGACCGGAAACGTTGTTCGTGAAAGCGTCGGCGCATTGCCGACCCATGTCCTGGCCCTCGGCGCATACACAGTCATTGCCCAATCGCGAGGTCAGGTCTTTCGCAAGTCGTTTGATGTCGCGACATCACAACCAACGGACGTGGAAGTTCTCTCGACCGGGACGACATCAAATTGATCGCCAAGACATCGCCAGAACTCGATGCGACAAAAAATTGATATAAAAGATAAATATTATTAGGCTTCGACTGCGACAGACGTTGCGCGTTTGGGAGAACGACCGGTGCGCGAGGCGTCTCGGATGAATGCAATGGAGACGCCCGGGCCATATGTCGCGGTAACGTCAGCTGCGATTTCGCGCATTCGGGACACGAGGCGATCTCACGCTGTTGGAATATTCGTCCAGATCATGTCCGCCCAAGGCGAACAGGCTCTAGGGCCGCGACCCTTGAGCACACCAACGCCCCCGTCTGGGCAATACCCTCAAGAACTGCACCACAACCAAACGCACGCAGATAGTCCGTGACCATCTACGCTGTGTGGTGCCCGGCAAACAGTTGTTCGGGATGGGCATGGAAATCGCGCATCGAGGCCATAACTTCGGGGACCGAGGCATTGCGCGACGTTCAGGCGCTCTACACATCGTCTCGGATCGCAGCACCCGAACCCGTGCGGCTTCATCACCCTTGAACATACCCGACAAATGATCCGTATCGGTTTCGGCAAACGACGAAAAACCACCAAATGGCTTGCGGTTCTGCACGACGTCAGTATTGCTACACGAGCTGCGATATCTCAGTTCCCGTTCAACGGGGAAGACAGATCATTATGGGCCGGTCCCGGTCCGACCGTGCCGTTCACAGAAATCGGCCAATACTTACAAGGCTGTCATACACAGACGCCGCAGCATGGACTGTTCGAAGCCAACCAGGGAGGGTCTTCGTGGACCGTCGCTCATTTCTCAAAACCTCGGGTGTTGCCGCTACGGCCGGCGTCGGCGCTGTTGCTGCATCGTCATTCCCGAAACCAGCTATCGCTCAGGCCAAGAAAGACATGGTCATCGTGTCGACTTGGCCACGCGACTTTCCGGGCCTGGGCATAAGCGCACAACGCCTCGCCGCGCGTATTACAGAGCTGACCGAGGGTCGCATCACCACGCAGTACTTCGCGTCTGGCGAGCGTGTCGGCGCTTTCGACAGCTTTGATGCGGTCGCGTCCGGCAACGCGCAAGCCTATATCGCCGCGGATTACTACTGGAAAGGCAAGCATCCGGGCTGGGCCTTCTTCACGTCCGTGCCTTTCGGGCTGACTTATACTGAGCGGTCCGCATGGCTGCGCTTTGGTGACGGTCAGAAGCTGTGGGACGAATTGGCCGCCGGGTTCGGCCTGAAATGCCTCGTCGCCGGTTCCACTGGATGCCAGATGGGCGGGTGGTTCAATAAGGAAATCGAATCTGCTGATGACCTCAAAGGTCTGAAGATGCGTATTCCTGGCCTCGGCGGTGACGTCATGGCGAAGCTCGGTGCATCGCCTGTTTCGCTTCCTGGCAGCCAGATTTACGAAAACCTCGTGTCTGGCGCGATTGACGCGACCGAGTGGGTCGGTCCGTACAACGACTACTTCCTCAAGTTCTACGAAGCCGCCAAGTACTACTACTTCCCAGGTTTCCACGAGCCAGGCGGCAACCTGTCGCTCGGCATGAACAAAAGCTGGTGGGAAGGTCTGTCGAAGACCGATCAAGCCATCATCACGGCCGTTGCCAACGAAGAGCACGGCTTGCAGATGGATGAGACGAACTTCAACAACGGTACGTACCTCAAGCGCCTGATCAACGATCACGGTATTGAACTGAAAGAATTCTCCGAAGACACGTACGATGCCTTCGGTGAGGCCGCGGCCGAAGTCTACAAAGAAGTTCAGGCGCACAGCGAACTGGCGAAGAAGATCTACGACAGCTTCAATTCAGCCCGCTCAGAGATTGGCGGTTGGATGAAGATCTCGGACGTCGCCTACTCTGTACAGCGCAACCGCGTTCTCGGAATCTAACGTCAGATCACAGGGCGCGCTCTCAGCAGGGCGTTCCCGACGAAGTCCGGCAAGAGCGGGTGGTCTCGACCCGCTCTCGCTACGCGTTGAACCGATCACACCTCGCCGGCACCAACGCGGATCTTGAACGTGTCTGCATTGCAATTCGGCTCGGTCCTTGGAACGATGCCTGAGGTCACCACCCTTTCGCCGCCGGAGAGTTCAGAGTGCACGGCCAATCAGTAACGGCCCTCGTTTCGCGAACCTTCGCATGGTTCACAGTTGCAGCCACCCTCGTCTTTCTCATCGGCAACGTGCTGGTCTTCGGGTTCGGGATGCCCGGCCTCGTCGATATGGGGCGCACCTCAGGCAACCCTCAAGTCTGGATGAGCGTTGGCGCTTATGTTGTTTGTCTGGTGGCGGCATTTGTCTATGCCTTGCGGCTCACCGGCCAACCACTACGGATAGACGCCCAACAAATCACCGACATCGTTACGTTTCTCATCCGGGCATCGTTCTGGTCGGTTCTGTTGGTCGGGTTGGCTGACGCGCTCTTGTCATTTCTACGCGTAGAAGGACTCCTCCCCGCCATCATGGGAGACCAGTTGGCACAGGATCTTGGGCGCTCGCGTTTTCGCGGTCCTTACGTCCACCTGCCGCTGATTGCCTTGGCGATCCTGATTGCCGCGGTCACACGCGGCCTGGGCTTCATTTGGCTAGCCTTGCTGGTGGTGCTGGCCGAACTGGGCATTGTGATTTCGCGCTTCGTATTCTCCTATGAGCAGGCATTTCAAGCCGACCTCGTACGGTTTTGGTACGCAGCGTTGTTCTTGTTCGCGAGCGCTTATACGTTGACCGAAGAAGGCCATGTCCGGGTCGATGTCTTTTATGCGAGCATGACCCAGCGCACACGCGGCTACGTAAACCTTATTGGTTCGGTCTTCATGGGCATCGCGCTATCCGTCGTGATCCTCAGCCTTGGCACCTGGACCAATGCCAGCGTGATCATTGGCCCTCTCCTTAACTTCGAGGTCTCCCAGTCCGGGTTCGGCATGTACGTGAAATACATCATGGCCGGGTTCTTGGGTGTGTTCGCTGCGTCGATGCTGATCCAGTTCGCAGGCTATATGCTGAGCGCGGTTGCCGACATCAAAGGCGAACCCGGAGGGCGCGATCACCTCGAGGACGCGATGCATTAACCACCGTCACAGCCATACCGCTCTCCGATCAACACGAGGCTGCAAGACAGTCGAAGTCGCCCATATTGTCCAACCCCGTCGAGTGCATCTATGGAACTGCTCTTTCTTGCGATCCTTATCCTGGTCATGGCTGCCGCACTCGCTTCGGGGTTCCCCGTGGCATTCGCACTACCGGGTGCGGCGATCATCACCATCGCACTCGCAGCCGGCGCAGGCCTGATCTTCGCCGGTAATTCTTCGGCCTTTTTCGCCAGCGGCGGACCTATTGAATGGCTGACCGCCGGGGTTACGAACTTCCGCGGCGTCTACTGGGAAGTTGAACGCGATACGCTCATTGCCATCCCGCTATTCGTGTTTATGGGGATCATGCTTCAGCGATCGAAGATTGCTGAAGATCTCCTTGTCACAATGGCGCGCCTTTTCGGACCCGTTCCGGGCGGGCTTGGCATTTCTGTTGTTTTCGTGGGTGCCCTGCTGGCGGCCACGACCGGTATTCTCGGCGCCACCGTCGTCGCCATGGGCCTGATCTCGCTGCCGGCGATGTTGCGCAACAACTATTCGCAGTCACTCGCAACCGGAACGATCGCCGCGTCCGGAACGCTCGGGCAGATCATTCCGCCGTCGATCGTGCTGATCATCCTGGCCGACCAGCTTGCGAGCGCGGTGGACCAAGCCGACACAGCACGCAAAGCCCTCTACAAGGACGCAACCGGCAACCTGACGATGCCGTCGGAATTCGGTGTCGTATCGACCAGCGCCGGCGACATGTTCCTTGGTGCTTTAGTGCCCGGCCTCGTCCTCGTCGGCCTGTACATGGCCTACATTTTGGCTCTGGCGCTGCTCCGGCCGCACATTGCACCGTCTGTCCCGTTTGAGGGCAAGGCGGATGCACGCTTCTGGTCACGCGTCGTCTTGATCCTCGTCCCACCTCTGACCCTGATATTCGTCGTCCTGGGCTCGATCATCACGGGCGTCGCCACCGTCAACCAGGCGGGTGCAATCGGCGCCGTCGGCGCGATGATCATGGCCGGCTACCGCCTGCGAGAGGGCGAACCGAATGCGTTCATCCCGGCCGGCTTGGCGCTCATATCTCTAATTGCGATCTTCGTGATTCTCGCCAACTTCGACGTGAACGTCCGCAACATCAAAACGGCGGACGACCAATTGGGTGTGACACTCGCGAGCATTGCCGTTGCACTGTTCCTGATCGCGCTCGTCTGGAGCGGCTGGCGCACGTATGTGATCGACGACACCTTGCGGCAGGTCGCCATCGACACCGCCAAAACCACATCGCTCGTGTTTATCATTCTGCTAGGCGCGGCCATGTTGACGGCTGCGTTTCGCGCATTCGGCGGCGAAGAGCTGGTCAAGGAGTTCCTCACCAATCTGCCGGGCGGGTTCTGGGCTCAGTTCGTCATCGTTATGGCGGTGATCTTCCTCTTGGGATTCTTCCTCGACTTCATTGAGATCGCCGTTGTCGTTGTGCCGATCGTCGCGCCGATATTGCTGATGGATCCGAGTGCGAACATCACCGCCGTTTGGCTCGGAGTGATGATCGGTCTCAACATTCAGACATCGTTCCTAACGCCGCCGTTTGGGTTCGCGTTGTTCTACTTGCGCGGTGTGGCGCCGCAGACTGTCACCACGCTCAACATGTACAAAGGTGTGGTGCCCTTCATCAGCCTGCAATTGCTGGCACTTGCCATTGTCGGCTTGACGCCGCCGCTGGTGAATTACCTGCCGACGCGTCTCTCGCTGCTCTCGGAAACGGCTCCGCCGCCGTCCAATCCCCGTCTTCAGCTCTGCCTTGAAGAGTACAACTTCACACAACTTCTGGCGCAGCGCGGAGATATCACGGCCGCAATCACCAACGCCGGGCAGTTGGATGTCAGTAGCCTTCCGCGCGCCTTGCAGCGCGATCTCACGACCGGCTTCACCCGCGCCGGCCAGGTCTACGACCGCATCGATGCGGTTGAGAAAAGCGTGGCCGCCGTCACCGCGGCAACGCCTGCCTATCGCCCGCTTCACCAAACGGTTCGCAGCCTTCAGCAAGCCGTCCGGCGCGACCAGGTGGAGATCCGCAAATTAGAGACCGAACTCCGCTTATCAGCCGGCCAGAGCGATGCGGAACGCAATCGGATCACAGCACGGATTGAGGCTTTGAAGGTCGAGATCTCGGAACTCGAATCCCAGATCCCCGAGGACTGGAAAAGCCGTCACGACGCCTTCGTTAAACTGCAGCGCGCCGAACTCAACGCGCGCCGCCAATACCGACGCACCGCTGACGGTGCTTACACCCCGATCCTCAAAGTGATCGAAGTTCTCGATGGGGTCGCTGCACTTGAAGCCGTACGGCCGGAAATCGAATCCGCTCTCACCGCCGTCGATACCAAGACCCCGGCAGAAGTGACGGAGATCCTGTCTCCGCTCGTCACCACGATCGGTCGCATCGACGGGGCACGCGCGGTCCGGACAGCGGTTTCACGCGCCCGTCGCGCCGCCCGACGTCGCACGCCAAACATGGAGGAGGCTAGGACCAAGCTGCAGGAAGCGCTGACAAAGCTGGATGAGGATCTGGCCTGGCGCAAGCCCGCGGCGGCAAGCCTGAGAGAGCCGTTGGCTAACTACGCGAAGGCGATCGAATCGACAGTCGGCCTGCGCCAACAGCGGCGCATGCACCGCGATGCGGCTCTGTCCGTCGCCGCCTGCCAGTCCGGCCACCGCGATATATCGCTGAGCTTCTAGGTATCAACGCGTGTGACGCAGCGGCCGGGACCACGTCACGCGTTGTTCTCAGATGAACCGTTCGGGGGGCATGTTGTGTGCTCCCGCCGAGTGAGATCACTCACATGCGCTCAATCGCAACCGCCGTGCCTTCACCACCGCCGATGCATAGCGACGCGACACCACGCTTGAGATCATAGGTTTCAAGCGCATTCAGCAAGGTGACCAGGATGCGCGCACCGGATGCACCGACGGGATGTCCAAGCGCACACGCACCACCGTGCACGTTGAGTTTCTCGCGCGGAATCCCAAGCTCTGCCATTGCGGCCATTGGCACAACGGCGAACGCTTCGTTGACTTCCCACAAATCAACATCGTCGACGGACCAGCCAACGCGCTCCAGCAGCTTTTGCATGGCCGGAATTGGCGCAGTCGTAAACCAACCCGGCTCTTGCGCATGCGTCGCGTGGCCAAGGATACGCGCACGGACTGGCTTGCCGGCGGCCTCCGCATCTGATTGTCGCATCAGGATCAGCGCAGCCGCACCATCCGAAATCGAAGACGCGTTCGCCGGTGTGACCGTGCCATCGCGCTTAAACGCAGGCTTCAAATGCGGGATCTTATCGGGCCGGGCCGTGCGCGGCTGTTCGTCAGTTGCGACCGTGACGTCACCTTTCCGGGATTGGACCGTGACGGCGGTGATTTCACGTTCGAAGCGCCCGTCCCGTTGTGCAACCTGCGCGTTATCCAGCGATTTCAACGCATAGGCGTCTTGGGCTTCGCGCGTGAACTGATACTTCTCGGCGCAGTCCTCAGCAAACGTGCCCATCAGGCGCCCGGACTCGTAAGCATCCTCAAGGCCGTCCAGGAACATGTGGTCCATCACCTGGCCGTGGCCGAGGCGCAGCCCATCCCGGACCTTCGGCAGAATGTACGGCGCGTTGGTCATGCTTTCCATGCCGCCGGCGACAACCACCTTACCGTTGTCGGCCGTAAGCTGATCATAGCCGAGCATCACGGTCTTCATACCCGACCCACACATCTTGTTGACGGTCGTGGCCGGCACCGCCATCGGAAGCCCGGCACCAACCGCGGCTTGTCGCGCAGGCGCCTGACCCATTCCCGCCGGCAACACGCATCCCATCAGCACTTCATCAACGTCATCAGGTGCGATCGCGGCGTCCGCCAACGCAGCGCGAATGGCGACAGCGCCAAGCTCTGGCGCGGGCGCAGCGGACAATTCTCCCTGAAACCCACCCATCGGAGTGCGCGCGCCGCCGACAATTACGATCGGGTCATGCGTATCAGCCATTGCGTCAGGATCCCTTGATACCGTTCCGTTTCCACCGGAGAGTAGTGCGAGAACGAGACCTGCTCAATGACCGACATCTTCCCGAAGGTGCCGTAAGTCTCCGACGTCTGCCTTGAACACAGCCTGCATAGCCGCAATAGTTTGTCAGCGCTGACGTGATAACGGCGGTGGGAGGCCAGGGATAGGAGGAGAGGGACATGAGAGCCCGGACGACGAGGACAGGACGACGCAATCCCCTGCGCAGATGCGCGGCAACAATGGTACTCGGGTTTCTCATCGCAGCAGACAACGCCTACGCCGGCGACTACAGCCATGCCTGCGCGACACCGGATGGCCAGTACACGTTCGAAGACGGCAGACTTGTCGACTCCGCTAGCCGCGAAAGCGGAACAAATCGCGAGATCCCTTATCGCGTCCTACAAAAGACCCCTCTCAGCGAAACCCGCGGCATTTGCGAGAGCCTGACTGGTACGTCCAAGGGCGGCCGTTTTCAGTGGGCCAATCAAACCTATTTGCTGCTGTTTCAGATTGAGGGCGAAACGTTCCCGCGGACGGCCTACTGCGAACTCGCCGCAAGCGGTCTACCGGCAGCGGCAAACTGCGACCGCGAAACAATCAGCAAATCCTGGGCCGCAGTTGCAGCCAATGCCGCACAAGGCGTCAGCGGCGACGCTGACGAGGCCGCAAAGCGCCCGAGCAGTCTGTGGACATTCGACGGATCGACTGTGCGCCTGTACGCGGACGGCAGTCATCGCAGGATCGTTGCCGACAAACCCATACCGGATCTCGCAAACGCCGGGGTCACGGTTGACACGCTCGTGTTTCATGGCACTCGGAGTGGGCTCGATATGACGGGCACGCTGTACCTGCCGTCTGCCGACTGTGGCACCCAGACGGTTCCGGTCACCGGTAAGGTCAGCGCCAATCAATTGTCATTCACGCTGACCGGCCGCTATCAGCAACGCGATCCTGAGACATGCGCCGTTGTGACCAAGCGCCGTGGGTCGTGGAGCTTCAAATTCCTGCGAAAATAGGCAGTTAGCAAAGATTGACCGCGGCCCTTGCGCAACGCTTTGGTGTGATCACGGTGGTTGCGGACTGAGGAGAGCCCCTCTGCGGACGACAGCAGCGTCGTTTTCCTGTATCGGGCTCAAAGGTTTTGCGTTCGGGGGCACATCTCGATGAACTTCTTCGGCAGAGTCCGGACCTACTTGCTGGGCCGCAACTTCGTCATCGGCATCGCGTCGCTGATGCTTCTGGTTATCTCCGGGTTCGCCACTTGGAGCGGCATGAGCGATTTCATCATCGGGGCATCCGGCAGTGGCACCGATAGCGTCGGCCGCTCAATCGGCGGTATCCCGGTCACCAACGACGCCGTTATCATCGCCATCGTCGCAGCATTAACGTTGCTGATGTGGATTGCCCTGCGCGAAGCATTCGGAATTGAGCGGACGGCATCGCAGCGCCTCATCATGTTCCCGCTCTATCTCTTCCTGGCGCTCTGGTCGGTCGGTTTCGGTTATGGCTTCTGGTGGAGCCTCATCGCCGGCCAGGAAGCAACGCGCACCAGCATGTCGGCACTGCAGGAGGATGCCCGCGACGCGACCGGGGCCATTGCGGCCCGGCTCGACGCCGTCAAAATCCAGCTCGACAACGTCGTTGCATGGTCCAACGCGCAGATGTCGCGTGAAGAGGCGAGCGGCGGCAGCTGTGGCGTGTCCTCGGGCGCAGGGCGCGGCCCGCTCTATAACGCCCGCCAAAGTGTTCGCGACACAGTGGCCTCGCTGCGCACAAACATCGCGGAAAACTGGCTGGCTCCCGTTCAACGGGAGCTCGAAAACCTTCGGAGTACGGCGGGCGAAAACGTCCCGGGAACATCCTTGTCGGAGCGACAGGCCCGCTTCGAGGCGCGTGCGGCATCAATTCGGTCCAGCGCGCGCAACATCGCGGCGCGCAGCAACGAGCTTGGAAAATCAACGGCTGCGGAGATGAATGCGCTCGCGGTTACGGTTTCTGCAGCACCCGGCGATCCGAGCTTCTCCTGCTACGATCCAACCCTCGCGCAGCGGTTGCGCCAGGCGGCCCTTCAAGCCGCGCAGCCGGCCGTGCTCAACCTGCGGGATGCGACCTTCAATGAGGGTCCCGCCGGCGTCGCGAATGCCGTCAAAAACCTTTGGACCAATATCGGAGCTGGCATCAACACCGCCGTTTATTATGTTTCAGCGGGATCGATTGGAACGGCGGACGGCGGTATGGAAGGCCAGCCAATTACCGGCCGGGATTTGATCGCGCTGCTCGCAACATTGGGCGTCGATATCGGCCTGTTCGCGCTCACAGCATTCAATCCGCCGCCACCTGCACGCCACACTGTACCGTTTGAAGCGCGCGAGCAGATCCGCTCTGCGATTCAACGCGCGATCAGCAGTGTCAACGACACGCCCAACATCCCCGAAAACATGAAAATCGATGTCGAGTGGATCCGAAAGCACCTCGTCCATCACCGACGACACTCATACTTCATCATACCCAATCTCTATAGTTGCGATCTCAACACCCTTGGCGAAAAGGAACGCGCACTGGCCATGAACAAACTCGCCGGCGTGCTGGATGATCTGCACGTCGTACGATGGCCGCATCCACGTCGGTGGCGGTTCGGCAAGAGTGAACTCGAACGGCTGAAGATGGAAGAAAAGGATCGCAGCACAACCGATCTCAGCGATCTCCGTCGCGAAGTTCTCGATGAACTCAAGTCTCTCCCCGAGGACGAGCGCAAGGAGGATCGCGAACGGCATGAACGCAAGCTGCAGAATGCGCCACTGCGCAACCACGGCTTGTTCTCGAAGGCAGAAGTCGCGCTGGCCAGTGCCGGTTGGAGCGAGCGGGCCCAGGCCGACATCGAGGTATTCGTGTTGACGGACACGGAAGGCCTGACCCCGCTGCTCGAAGTGCTCAACACCTTCAAGCCAAGCGAGATGAACCGTCCGGTCGAGCCGCAGGAGACATCCAACACCTGAAACACATCCACCACAGGCGGAACAGGCGTAATCCGGCCGCCTGCGACAATCGGAGGCGTACTCACAAACGCCTGAATGGGTGGGTCGCCCGCCGCTGCGATTGACGGATCGGGGCAAAGCGTGGTGCTGTCTGGGCCATGTCAGAGCTACCAGTACGCACAAGGCCGTCGCATTTCACGCTGCCCAACATCTTAACGATGTCGCGCATTGCGGTTGTGCCGCTGATTGTGGCAACGCTCTACGCCGTTGAGGGCGCGGTCGCGCACTGGATTGCTTTCGGCCTGTTCCTGTTCGCGTCCGCAACGGATTACCTTGATGGGTATCTTGCGCGGGCGATGTCGCTGCAGTCGCAGCTCGGCCGCATGCTGGACCCGATCGCAGACAAACTGCTGGTCGGTGTCTCAATTCTGATGCTGGTCTATGACGATACGATTACCGGACACGCGATCTGGGCTGCCGCAATCATCTTGTTTCGCGAGATTACCGTCTCGGGCTTGCGTGAATTTCTGGCTGAACTGAACGTGAAGTTGCACGTCACACACCTTGCGAAGTGGAAAACCGGGATCCAGATGATGGCAGTCGGTGCCTTGCTGCTGGGGCCGGGCACCACGCCGATTTGGGGTGTGGTTGACATTACAGAAGTCGGTCTCGGGCTGCTTTGGATATCAGCGTTACTTACGATCGTAACTGGCCTCGACTATCTCAAGGCGGCATTGCGCAATATCGACGATTGAGCATACGGGTGCGCGATGACTGTGAAGCTCGTTTACCTGGCGTGGGTGCGTGAACGGATTGGCGTTGCAGAAGAGCTGCGGGATGTCCCTGGCAACGTCACGACCGTCGCCCAGCTGATGGCATGGCTGGCGGATCAAGGTCCCGGCTACGCCCAGGCGTTTGCCGAACCGGCCGTTATCAGAACCGCGATCGACCGCGCGCATGTGGCGCCGGATGCGCTGATCGCTGACGCACGAGAGATTGCCTTTTTCCCACCTGTCACCGGGGGCTGACCATGGTCGTGCGTGTGCAAACCGAAGATTTCGATATCGGTCGCGAGATTGCCGCGCTCACGAACGGCCGGACGGATATCGGTGCAATCGTCACGTTTACCGGCACGGTCCGTGGAACGGCGCAAGACGCAGCGATTTCCACGATGACGCTCGAACACTATCCCGGGATGACCGAGGACCAACTGTCTCGCATCGAAAACGATGCGCACGCGCGCTGGCCGTTGCAAGCCTCGCTCATCATCCACCGTATCGGCACACTGCATGCCGGCGACAACATCGTTCTGGTGGTCGCCGCATCGGCCCACCGTCAGGCAGCCTTCGAAGCCGCGGCGTTTCTTATGGATTTCCTGAAAACCCGCGCGCCGTTTTGGAAGAAAGAAACGGACGCAGACGGAAACGGCCGCTGGGTCGATGCGCGCGAAACGGATGAAACCGCAGCCGCGGCCTGGCTGCGATAAACACCGGCCCCGTTCGCGAGAGACACCAATGCGCGACGCCGCGAAACCGGCTCGCTGTCGTCTGTCTCAATGGCCCCCAGAGTCCAGTGCGCGGAACGATCCCCGGAAATACATGAGCGGATCCGAGACTTCGCAGACACGCCCATCAACGACCGCGCCAAAGAAGATCGTATGGGTGGCGAATGTATGTTGATCAACCAAACGGCAATCCAGCGATGCGAGGCAGCTGCTGAGGACTGGTGCACCGGTTACCAGGGTTGTCCAATCTCCGGCTTCGAAACGGTCCTCGCCTCGCAGGCCGGATCGCCCCGAAAATGCGGTCGCGATGCTCTCCTGACCTGACGACAGGAAGTTCACGGCAAACGACCGCTCCGCTCCGATCAGGTCGTGCGCCCCGGCGCCTTTGTTCACGCAGACAAGCACAGTCGGTGGCTCGTCAGACACCGAGCAAACAGCAGTTGCCGTCAAGCCAGCACGCCCGCCGGGACGGCCGGCCGCAATAACCGAAACGGCCCCGGCCTGATGACGCAACAGCGTGCGGAATGTGCTGGCGTCCATGGCCAATCCTCAGTTGGTCGTCCGGCTTCCCAATCAGCTTCGTGCCCGGTACGCAGCATTAACCGCAAGGGATCTGCGTGTGCGAATCGGCCTCGATCGATTGAAGTACAGCACGTGTCACGCTCTGGTTGAGAACGCAAATCCGCCGTGAGCTGAATCCGGGCGAGACGATCTGACTCTGGTGTCCGTTTTGACTTCGAACTCTGCTGTCGATCTTGGGGTTGAAAGCAGCCAGATTCCGGAATTGGGACACTAGGAATGCGCTCTCCAATCACCGGATTGCGCCCGGGGCAAACGTAGGTTCTCACGCAACGTCGTGCCATCGAATGCCGTCCGAAACAGTTGGCGGCGCTGAAGCTCAGGTACGACCAGCCGCGCCATATCCTCATAGCTACCCGGCACGTGCGTAGCCGCAACGACAAATCCGTCACAGGCTTCACTGGCAAACCAGTCTTCCATGCCGTCGGCAATATCGGCCGGCGTACCGCAGAACACCGGAAACTCATCAATGGTCCCCCGCCGCGAATGAACCAGAAAGTCACGGACCGACGGGTTCGGGTTGCCGGAAGCCTGAACGACACGATCAAGGATGGCGCGCAGTCCGGAGACATTGGCCAATTCATCATCCGTGAAAGGCTCGTCAAGTTTCTTTGAACCGAAATCGAAGTTCAATGCTTCGGAAAGAAGTGCCAATGCATCGACCGGCTTGGCCAACTTGTCGATCAGCGCACGCTTGTCTTCCGCTTCCGCACGCGTCTCGCCAGCAATGACGTAAACGGCCGGGGCAACGACAACAGTCGCAGGATCACGCCCAACGGCCGCCACCTTATCTTTGAAGGCGCGATAGTTTCGTTGGCCAATCACCTTATTGGGGTAAACGGCAAATACGAGTTCGGACCACCGTGCGGCGAAGTCCTGCCCGCGACCGGACTGCCCGGCCTGCATGATGATCGGCCGGCCCTGCGGCGTACGCGGCACGGTAAACGGGCCGTGGGATTGAAACCAGCGCCCGCTGTAAGCAAGGGCCTGCACGGCAGCCGGATCAGCGAACTCCCCGGCTTCCCGATCGACGGGCAGATCACCATCGGCCCAGGTATCCCAGTGTCCGAGAACGACCTCCATAAACTCATCTGCTCGATCGTAGCGCAGGTCATGCGACGGATGGTCGGTCTGGCTGAAATTACGCGCCTCTGATGAATTGAGCGACGTGACGACATTCCAGGCCACGCGACCGCCGAGCATGTGATCCATTGTCGCGAACACGCGCGCAACATGGAACGGCTCGTAATAGGTGGTCGAATAGGTGCAGCCAAGGCCGAGGTGCGATGACGCCATACCCATCGCCATCAACGGAATGGTGGGGTCAAGCTTGACCACGCGCACGCCATTCGCAACGGCCTCAGCATGATCGTGACCGAGGATGTCAGGCATCGCGAGGCGATCATCGAAGAACGCCAAGTGGAACTTGGCGTCCTCCAACGTGCGCGCGATATGTTGATAGTAACGGGACGAGAGAAAGTCGTGGCCCGCGTCCGGGTGTCGCCAGGACCCGACATAGTTCGAGCAATTTTGAGCTTGCAGGAAGCCGATCAGAACCATTTGACGTGCTGATGCTGTCATGTGCCCCTCGAAACGCGAAGCCGGATTGGAACAGTCGTCTGGAAAGCTGGCCAGACGCGTTGCTGTCCGGTGTTTTGCATCGGCGTTGATCAATTCGCTCTTAGCGTGCAACGTCCCCGACGCAACATCAACGTTTGAAATCGAGGGCCCGAATGTCCAAGCACCAGATCTTAATGACCGGAACCTTGCTCGACGAACTTGGACTTCGGCTCGACGATGACTTTGAAGTCCATCGCGTCCATTCGATCGCCGACGCAGGTGACCTGCTTCAGGAGGTCGGTCCGCAGATCATTGGCATTTCGCACGGCGGTCATGGCCCAACAATCGACGGCGCAGCGATGGATCGCCTGCCCAATCTGAAGCTGATCGCGAACTTTGGCGTTGGTTATGACACGGTCGACGCGGCAGAGGCGGGCCGGCGCGGCGTCATCGTCACCAATACGCCCGATGTTCTGAGCGAAGAGGTTGCGGACACGGCGCTCGCGCTTCTCCTGATGACGACACGGGAACTGGGCCGGGCGGAACAGTGGGTTCGTCAGGGACACTGGGCCAACAAAGGCGCTTATCGCCTGACGCCGCTTACGTTAAGGGGCCGATCCGTTGGCATTGCAGGACTGGGCCGCATCGGCCGAGCCATCGCCCATCGCTGTGAGGCATTCGGTCTCCCGGTTTCGTACTTCGGGCGCACCAAGAAAGACGACGTGCCGTACCCGTTCTATACGGACTTGGTTGAAATGGCGGCCGCCGTCGACACCATGATCCTTGTCACCCCCGGCACCGCTGAAACTCAGGATATGGTAAACGCGGACGTCCTCGCCGCACTTGGCAGCAACGGCGTGTTGATCAACATTGCCCGCGGATCGGTGGTTGATGAGGCCGCTCTGATCGAAGCACTGCGCGCGAACACGATCGCCGCGGCCGGTCTCGATGTCATGAAAAACGAGCCCAACATCGACCCGACGCTGATGACACTTGAGAACTGCGTGCTACTTCCTCACGTCGGATCGGCAT
>JBCDAH010000105.1:0-18598 GCA_039186015.1 Pseudomonadota bacterium | reverse complement strand
TTGCGCCGCCCCCGCGGAGGCCCGAGCGCAGCGAGGAATAGCCGTGAGCGAGGAACAGCCCGTGAGCGATAAACAACAAGCGCAGGCCATTCTGGTAGGACGGTTCCCAAGCCGCGCCTGCGGCCCGGCGCGTTGCGCCGCCCCCGCGGAGGCCCGAGCGCAGCGAGGAATAGCCGTGAGCGAGGAACAGCCGTGAGCGAAAACAGCAGCCTACGCGATACGCGTCCCGCAGCTATCTGTTTGTGCGATGCGGCGCCATATGGCATTCTATTGTCTGTTTCCTTGATAACAGCTTGGCGCCGAGGCTCGCCGTGCACCCCGAACCGAGTGACTATGCATTCGATCTCGATGATGCGTTGGATGCCGTTGTCAGTATCCGCGCAATCGTCCCTGCAGACGCGCTAACCGCCGAGGTGCTCGGGACGGAGCGCGCAGGTCATGGCGTGCTCATCGAGGACGGTCTCATCCTCACGATCGGCTATCTGGTGACCGAGGCACAGACGATCTGGCTCACGTTCAATGACGGTAGCGTCGTGGGCGGCCACGTTCTGGGTTACGATCAGGCGACGGGATTCGGTTTGATCCAGGTGCTTGGCCGCGTGCCGCAAGCGCCATTGACCCTTGGGTCGTCTGAATTTGTCTCGGTCGGAGACCCCGTGATCGTTGCCGGTTCGGGCGGCCCACCCGCGGCGCTGACCGCCAAGGTCGTCGCCAAGCAGGAATTCGCCGGTTACTGGGAGTACGTGCTGGACGAAGCGATTTTCACCACCCCGGCACATCCGAACTGGGGTGGAACGGCCGTTATCGACACGAATGGCTCCCTGATCGGGATTGGATCCCTGCAAATCCAGGATGCGGAGATCAACGGCCGCAAGGCCAGCCTGAATATGGTCGTGCCGATTGATGTGCTGAAACCCATTCTCGCTGATTTGAAATCCATTGGGCATCCCGACCAGACCGCGCGGCCATGGCTCGGGATCTACGCGACGGAAATCGATGGCCAGATCGTCGTCATTGGAACGGCTGATGGCGGACCGGCTCAAGACAGCGGCCTGGCGTCGGGCGATTTCATCGTGAGCGTTGGCGATACCGAAACGGAAGGACTTGCGGACTTCTTCCGTACGGTGTGGGCCTGCGGGCCGGCCGGGACCCCCATTGAGCTCCATGTGATGCGGGACGGGCGCTCGTTCGTCGTCAAGATCGAGTCGGCCGACCGCCGGGCATTGCTGAAAGGCCCAGTCGTTCACTGACCAGTGGTTCACTGAGCAGTCGTTCATTCAATGGCCGATGCCTCTCAGCCCTGCAATTTGTATCGGTCCTCAACGCGAGGCCGGCAAAACCTGCTCAAGAACGCGGTCCAGCGTGTCCGTGATCTGGCCGATCTCGTCGTCGCCGATAATGAAAGGCGGTGCGAGCAGAATGTGATCCCCCGCGGCACCATCGACCGTGCCGCTCATCGGATAAATCATGAGGCCGTCGGCAAACGCGGCCCGCTTGATGGCGGCAGCCGCTTTCAAGGCCGGATCGAGCGGCGCCTTTGTTTCGCGATCCGCAACCAGCTCGAGGCCGATGAAAAGCCCGCGGCCGCGAATATCGCCCACATTCGGATGCTGTCCGAAGCGCTGAGACAGCGTCGCCTTCAGGTCATCCCCGCGCTTCTGGACATTGGTGAGCAGATCGCGATCCGCGATGTCGGAAAGCACTGCGAGACCGCCCGCGCAGGCTGCCGGGTGACCAAGATAGGTGTGTCCGTGCTGGAAGAAGCCGCTTCCTTCGGCAATTGCGTCGTAGATCTTCGCGGAGCACAGCGTCGCCCCAATAGGCTGAAAGCCGGCACCTAACCCTTTGGCGATGCACACGATATCTGGCGCGATATGATCTTGCTCGCAGGCGAACCATGTGCCTGTACGACCCATGCCGCACATAACCTCATCAAGGATCAGCAGGATGCCGTGGCGATCGCAAATCTCGCGGACTTGCGCGAAGTATCCGGGAACGGGCGGCACGGCACCCATCGTAGCGCCGACAACAGGCTCAGCCACAAACGCGGCCACCGTTTCAGGGCCGAGTTCTTCGATTTTCGCCTCCAGTTCGGTCGCCAGACGTGTTCCGTAAGCCTCCGGGGACTCGCCGGGCTCGGCCCAGCGCCAGTAGTGGCAGGGAGATACGTGATGCATGGCGTCGGTCAGCAACGGGTCGAACTGGGCCCGGCGCCAGCGGTTGCCGCCGGCAGCAAGCGCGCCCAGAGTATTGCCATGGTAGCTTTGCCAGCGCGCAATGACATGCCGCCGCTGGGGCTGGTCGACTTCGAGATAATACTGGCGCGCGAGCTTGATGGCCGCTTCAACGGCTTCCGACCCGCCGGATACGAAGTAGACACGATCAATTCCGTCCGGCGCCAGGCTGATCAGCTTGTCGGCCAGCGCTTCGGCCGGTTCTGACGTGAAGAAGCTGGTGTGGGCGTAAGCGAGCGTATCGAGCTGAGCCTTGATCGCGTCAATGACACGCGCATTCGAATGACCGAGGCACGAGACGGCGGCGCCGCCGGACGCGTCGAGATACCGTTTCCCGGCTGCATCAAACAGGTAGCAGCCATCTCCGTAATGCGCGGTCGGCACGGCGATACCCGTATGCCTTGGAAAAACGTGCGAACCGCTGGGCTGAGAGGCTGAAGAAGACGCGGAGGCCGACATGGATGCTGTCCGATTATGATGAGTTGTGATCGCGCGTCCGATCTAAGCGGTGCGCCAGAGGAGAGTATTAAGATGTTCTGGCCGGCCGTGTCTTGCAAAGTGTGCAGACCGGACCTGTCAAATGTTCACTGCCGTCGAGGATGTTAAGTTTTGCACTGGCTGCGGAGATTCACCATGTAACGCTTGGTAATGAGCGCAGTCGTTGGCTGAAAGCCTTTGTCTCACGCATGCGCCGTTCAGATCGGGACAACCTCTAATGACGTTGGCATCTGGTGGTTAACGATCGCAATTTCGCCAATTGGCGATAAACGTTGCTGTTCGCGAACGACAGCGATTGAGTTTTTGTCGGCTAATGGTCATCCGGCACGTAAATTGAAGGATCAGACGTTGCGCGTGATTGTGAACGGCAATGAAGAGCAGACCGAGGCAAGGACGCTTGATGGCCTATTGCGTGAGCTTGGCTATGGGACGGCGAAGGTTGCCACGGCGCTGAACGGCCAATTCGTTCCGGCGGCAGAGCGGTCGCGTGTGCAACTTGATACCGGTGCTAAGATCGAGATTGTCTCTCCGAGGCAGGGCGGATGATCCAATCACGGGCCGGAAACAACGATCGCCCGCGCGGCCGGAGTTGGGGGCTCTGACAACGAAGCTTCCCGGCGAGAAGCTTCCTGGTGAGAAGTCTCCTGGCGAAATGTGCGCCGAAGTGCCGAGATCTTTATCGAGACGGACTATATGCAGGACCTGACACGAACCGAATCTGACGACCAGCAACTTTGCCTTTACGGACGACCGGTTGCATCTCGGCTTTTGCTGGGTACCGCTCAGTACCCGTCACCAGCATTGCTCGGTGATGCGGTCAGGCGTGCTCAGGTCTCAGTCGTAACGGTGTCGCTGCGTCGAGAAGGCGCGCGCGAGCGGAGCGGGGAACGGTTTTGGCAGATGGTGGCCGATTGGGGCGTGCACGTGCTGCCGAATACCGCGGGCTGCCGGTCCGCAAAAGATGCGATCACCACGGCCCAGATGGCACGCGAAATCTTCGACACGCGTTGGGTGAAGCTCGAGGTCATTGCGAATGACGATACGCTTCAGCCGGACGTATTTGGGCTCGTCGAGGCCGCGACGGAGCTGGTGCGACAAGGGTTTGAGGTTTTTCCTTATACAACTGAGGATCTCGGCGTCGGCGAGCGTCTGCTCGCAGCCGGCTGTGAGGTTCTGATGCCGTGGGGGGCGCCGATCGGTACGGGACGTGGGCTGGCGAACCCGCACGCGCTCAAAACCATGCGCGGATACTTTCCAGATACGCCGCTCATCATCGATGCCGGGGTCGGCGCGCCATCCCATGCGGCACTGGCGATGGAACTCGGGTTCGACGCCGTCCTGCTCAACACGGCGATTGCAAAGGCGGGCGATCCCCCCGCCATGGCAGAGGCGTTTGCAGCAGCCGTCGCCGCCGGCCGGACAGGATACCGCGCCGGTCTCATGGAAACGCGCGACATGGCCACGCCGTCGACACCTGTCGCCGGAACACCGTTTTTCGACTTGTCCGACGGTCAGTGAGGCCATGCAATGACGACGCTCAAGGCCGGCCGCCAGCCGGATGTCTTTTATCCGATCGTTCCCGACCTGGACTGGCTCAAGCGCCTTGTTCCATTAGGCGTGCGAACGATCCAGCTGCGGATCAAAGACGCGGAGCCATCGGATGTTGCGCACCAGATCCGTGAAAGCCTAAAGGTTTGCGCGGATTACGGGTGCCAACTCATCGTTAATGATGACTGGCAGGCCGCAATCGACGCCGGGGCTGATTATGTCCACTTGGGGCAGGAAGACCTCGCGAGCGCAGACGTATCCCGGATCCGCGCGGCGCACATGCGGCTTGGTTTATCGACGCATAGTTATGAAGAACTCAAAACGGCGCTTGCTGAAAATCCGGACTATGTCGCGCTGGGCCCGATCTACGAAACCAAGTTGAAAGTAATGAAGTGGACGCCACAAGGCCTTGATCGCGTGGGAGAGTGGAAACACTTAATCGGGGACCGACCTCTGGTTGGTATTGCAGGAATCACGGTGGAACGCGCGCCGGGCGTGATCGCTGCTGGCGCAGACAGTGTTGCCGTAATTACGGACTTTCTGCAGCATGATAATCCAGAGGCGCGGGTGCGCGCGTGGCTATCATGGGCTGCGGAGGTCCGCGCCGCGGAACAGGACGAGCAGACGAGTTGATGACCGCAGGAGAAAAAGGATGACGTTTCGCCTGGCATTGAACGGACCGATTGCCGATGACGTGCGCACGGTCTGGCAGGCCCAGTTGCGGAAGAATGGGCGGCGCTGGGCCAGGCCGAGTGATCTTGGACATGCGATCCATGCATCACGAAAGTCCTTTAAGCGTATGCGCGCGCTCATTCGTCTGATTGCACCCGCCATCCGCAAGCGCGACGTCAAAACTGAAAATGTGCGCTATCGCGATCTCGGCCGGTCCATGGCCGTCGCACGCGATGCGCAGGTTATGGGCGAGACACTCGACGCACTTGCGACACTTGGCGGGCTGCAAAATACATCGAGTTTGCGTGCGGCACGCAGCGTCCTCGCAGAGCGTTTGGTCGCCGCTCGGAACAATACGGACGTGGCTGTCGATCCCTCTGTAGTGAGGGACACCCTGAGCCATGCCGCAACCGCTGTGTCGGATCTGGACCTGCAACGCCTGGACGATGATAGGCTGGCCGACGGTTTCGCGAAGGCGTATGCGAAGGCGCGCGCCGGGCTTAAGGCCGCGCGATCTGCCGTCGACGACGAGGTTGTGCACGATTGGCGCAAAGACGTGCAAACGCACTGGCGTCATTGCGCTTTGCTCGAAGCCTTGTGGCCCGAGCAAATGGTGGTTCGCATAGAAACGGCGCGGCAGATTTCCCACCGCCTGGGTTTCGACCATGATCTGTGCGTGCTTATGCAGTTTTTCGAGCAGGCCACGGGTGAAGGGTTGTCAAACCGACAGGCTGCCCTGCTGATCGAAAGAAGCCGCCAGATACAGCTGGCCGCGCGCGCGGAAGCGATTTGCAGCGGCCGGCGGCTGCTTGCGACGCCGACTGGCGCGATGCGGACCGCGGTCCGGCAATGGCTGGCGATTACGCGCGAGGAGGTCGCAGAGAACCGCACGAGCTTGAGCGAAGCTCGCGAGACGGCGATTGACACCACCCCAATGCGCGTCCAAGGCATGTAGCTGGGGCTTGCGACCAGCGGACGCAGGGTCTGTTGCTGTCCGCTGCACGTAAATGTGCAGCAACCGGAGAGAGCGATGAACGAGATCCCAACGACGAGCGAGTTCCGTGTGACCGTCGGCTCCAAGACAGACAGTGCCCCGTGGCCTGCCGACCACCCTCGCGTCAAAACCGGCAAGATTGGCGTTCTGCTCGTGAATCTCGGCACGCCCGACGGGACCGACTACTGGTCCATGCGCAGATATCTGGCTGAATTCCTGACTGATAAGCGCGTGATCGAATGGCCGAAGGTCATCTGGTATCCGATCCTGTTCGGTATTGTCTTGAATCGCAGGCCACAACGCGTCGGCGAGGCCTACGCTGAGATCTGGAATAAAGAGCAGGATGAGAGCTTCCTGCGCACGTATTCTCGGAGCCAGTCCGATCATCTTGCGGATGCACTCTCTGAGCACGACGACATCATCGTCGATTGGGCAATGCGGTATGGCCAACCGTCGATTCCAGATCGCTTGAATGCGCTGAAGGAAGCGGGCTGCGAACGGATCCTGTGGTTCCCGCTCTATCCGCAATACAGCGCGACAACCACTGCGACGGTGAACGATAAGGCCTTCGAAGCGCTCATGGCGATGCGTTGGCAGCCAGCAGTGCGTACGGTGCCGCCGTACCACGACGACCCCGCTTACATTTCGGCGCTCGCACAGTCGATCGAACGGCATCTTGCGACGTTGGACTGGGAGCCTGAAAAGATCATTGCGTCCTATCACGGCATTCCGCAGAGTTACTTCAAGAAGGGCGATCCGTACCACTGCCACTGCCACAAGACGACGCGGTTGTTGCGCGAGCATTTGGGCTGGTCCGACGATCGCTTGGTGACGACCTTTCAGTCGCGGTTTGGCCCGGAGGAATGGCTCCAGCCGTATACCGACAAAACGGTGGTGGAACTCGCCGAGAGTGGTGTGAAGCGGGTCGCTGTGTTCAATCCCGGATTTGTGTCCGACTGCCTTGAGACGCTTGAAGAGATCGCTGGTGAAGCTGCTGACGAGTTTCATGAGCATGGCGGCGAGAAGTTCACGCACATTCCCTGCCTGAATGACAGCGATCTTGGTGTGGGGCTGATTGAAACCGTCATTCGGCGCGAGTTGCAGGGTTGGATCTGACGCCGCATCCCGTACGGCGGTTGCAACAACAAGCTGGCGAGCTGTTATGATGGGCTCGCTGAAAAGTCCCGGAAGTTGCAGAATAATCCAGGCTTTTACCTTCTCTTTGGCATCTCCACGTAGTTTGTTCGAATCCTAGCCGCGGGTTCAAGGTCGCGTTCGCCTTGTCAGAAGCGCGTCGCAGCCTCGCGCCGCTTCCTGGCCAGCCAACACGCAACAAGCCGTCTGGGCGGCAAGGCAGCGGTGTGGAAAGAGTTCAGCCAAGTCTGGGTTTCTGTAGGCCCAATGCGCCGCCTGATGGAGATGAGCCATGGATTTCTCGAATCTGGGTGTTTTCGGACTGATTCTCATCGCGTTTGCGATCGCGATACTCTGGTCGACCGTGAAAATCGTGCCGCAGGGCTTCAATTTCACCGTCGAGCGGTTCGGACGCTACACGCGGACACTGACTCCCGGTCTGCATATCCTGACGCCGGTTATGGAACGCGTCGTTTACCGCATGAATATGAAAGAGCAAGTCATTGATATTCCAGGGCAAGATATCATCACGCGCGACAACGCCATGGTCCGCGTTGATGGCGTGAACTTCTACCAGGTCCTTGATGCGGCACGAGCTGCCTATGAAGTCGACATGTTGGAAGGTTCGATCGTCAACCTGACCATGACCAACATCCGGACCGTCATGGGCTCCATGGATCTCGACGAGTTGTTATCGAACCGCGACAAAATCAACGCGGAATTGTTGAATGTCGTTGATGCGGCAACCGAGACCTGGGGCGTCAAAGTCACGCGGATTGAGATCAAAGACATAGATCCGCCACGCGATCTCGTTGATGCGATGGCGCGTCAGATGAAGGCCGAGCGGGAAAAGCGGGCGTTGGTTCTCGAAGCGCAAGGCCGCCGGGAAGCCGCGATCCTGAAAGCCGAAGGCGAAAAGCAGGCCGTGGTACTTGAGGCGGAAGGCCGCCGCGAAGCTGCCTTTAAGGACGCCGAGGGCCGCGAACGCGGAGCGCAGGCCGAGGCTAAGGCGACGGAAATGGTGTCAGAAGCGATCGCTGGCGGGAATGTTCAGGCCATCAACTACTTCGTCGCCAACAACTATGTAAAAGCGCTCGAAACGCTGGCCCAGGCGCCCAACCAGAAAGTCATCATGATGCCGCTTGAGGCGTCGTCTGTGATTGGCTCGATTGCGGGTCTGGCAGAAATCACCGGCCAAGCATTCGGCAACAACAATGGTGGGTCGTCTCATACCTCAAACGGTGCCAGCGGCACGGCGCCAACGACGTCAACGCCGCGCGTGTCGACATCGCCCTGGTCGCCCTCTGGATCCGATGCGTAATCGCCGGCACCTATGACGGCCTGGGCGCCGCTATGGGATATGAGACCAGGGAATCCGTGATGGCGGGCTGCAAGTCAGATACAAAGAGGACTGTGGTCCGCCACTTGGCGTGCGGCAGGTGATCGTCGAGAGGTTAAGGCATGCAGATCGTTTATGACTTTTTCGCCGGCCTGGGGACTTGGAACTGGTTTCTTGTCGCGTTGGGTCTGTTTCTTCTCGAAGTCGCGATACCTGGGGTCCACTTCGTATGGTTTGGCGCCGCGGCAGCTGTCGTTGGCGCGTTGGCGTTAGCCATTGATGTACCCTGGTCGCTGCAGCTCATCATCTTTGCTTTGATCTCGGTCGCCAGCGTATTCGTCCTGAGGCGCTATTCGTTGGCCATTGCCGGCCACTCCGACCAGCCAAACTTGAACGTGCGCGGTGCACAGTACGTCGGCCGCATTGTTGTGGTCGAAGATGCGATCGCAAATGGTCGTGGGCGCGTTCGTGTCGGCGATACGCTCTGGTGGGCAGAAGGGCCGGACGTCGAAGCCGGACTTCAGGTCAAAGTCGTTGGCGTCAACGGTACGGCATTGGTTGTCGAGCCGACACAGGACGCGTCGGCGCCCACCTCATAACACGTCGCGGGCTATGCAACCCCTGCACGCAGCAGATCATGAACGTGCACGATGCCGACCGGCTTGCCTTTGTCGACGACAAACAGCGCTGTGATACGTGAGCTGTTGATGCGTTCCAGCGCGGCAGATGCCAACGCGTCCGGGCCGATCGTTTTCGGGCGCCGGGTCATGATGTCCCCGGCCGTGGCCGACAGCAGCTTCGGGCCCATATGACGTCGCAAGTCGCCGTCCGTGATAATGCCGACGAGCTTGCCGGACTTGTCCACGACGCCGAGACACCCGAATGATTTCTCCGTCATTTGCACCAGCGCGTCCGACATCAATACGTCCTGCCGGGCAATCGGAAGCTCCGTCTGCGCGTGCATCATGTCCTTGACGTAGCTGAGCTGAGCGCCGAGTGAACCGCCGGGGTGAAAAACCTTGAAATCATGAGCGGTAAAGCCGCGGGCTTCCAACAGAGCGACGGCCAGGCTGTCACCCAGGGCCAACTGCATTGTCGTCGACGTGGTCGGTGCCAATCCATGCGGACAGGCTTCTTCGGCATCCGGAAGCTGAAGCACGATGGTTGCCGCCCGTCCGAGCGCCGAGTTGGCGCGCGCTGTAATCGAGATGAGTGGAATATCGTGGCGCTGCGTGTACGTCAGGATGTTCGACAGCTCAACCGTCTCGCCGGATTTCGACATCGCCAGCACGACGTCGTCTTTCGTGATCATGCCGAGGTCCCCGTGCGAGGCCTCGGATGGGTGCACAAAGAACGCCGGGCTGCCCGTTGATGCAAATGTGGCGGCGATCTTTTGACCGATGTGACCGCTCTTCCCCATCCCCGTGACGATGATCCGCCCGCGTGCGTTGAGGAGGGTTTCGACAGCCGCCGCGAACCGCTCTGCCAGTGGGCCGGACAGCGCCTGCCGTACGATCGTGACGCCTTGCGCTTCGAGCTTCAAGGTCCCTTTCGCACTCGCCACTGCCCGTTTCTGCAGGGGAGAAAGACGAAGCGCCGCCTTGGTCTTTTTCCCGTCGGACTGCGACTTGAGATACGCCCTCGCCATTGGCTCTGACCTCTGCGTCGGTTGAGTGCCCCAGTTTTCAGCTCGTCTCTAACAGACGGAATCGGGCTGCTAAAGTGGGAAAAACAGCTCCACCTGGCCTGCTGCGTCCGCTGCAGTTCGTTTCACGCAGGTTTCATCGCAGCAATGCGACATTAACCCTTCCCGCATACTCTTGAGCGCGCGTGTGCGTCCCGATACTCGAAAACCGTTGCTCTCGGAACGCCCTGTGTCAGAAGCTCCACATATCGACCAGCGAATGCGCGCGTCCGAAGATCTGAGACGGGCGAAACCGCGATGGCATCGCCTCACGCGCACGCCGATATCGTGCCGGCATCATCAAAAAACTATTCTTTATATTATGGCGGGATTCGTTGCCTGTGTCGCGCCAACCCAAAGCGGCGCGCAATCGCCATGGGACTCGTTGACCCGCATTGAAGCGCCGCCGCAGGCGAGGCCGGCACCAAATCTCCGCCAGTCGCGACCGCTGCCGCGCGCACCTCTTTCAACACCGCGCGTGGCTGAACCGGCGCCGCCGCTCGCGGATTGGAACAAGACGACGACGACGCGCGACGACGGTTCGCACAGACCTGGGGCGCCGTCGCCGCTGGATCTCGAGCCACCACCAGGGCGCTTGGGCACTGACAACGGTCGTGCGCCCTTATTGAACGCACCTGATGCCACAGGTCGTACGTCGCATGCGCGCACTGCGCCGGCACGCTCTGATGCGCGGCGCCCCGAAGATCGCGAAGCATTCGCCTTGCCGTCGGCAGGCGTTGACCGGCAGGCGTTTGACATCGAGGTCTCACCGGTCTTGAGCGAGCGGCCACGGCAGCTGTTCCGCTTCCAGCCGTACGAGCCGACCGGCATTCGTGTCGGCAGCTTTACGATCCTGCCCGAGGTCGAGTTCGCGGCGTTTGTAGACAGCAACGTTCTCCAGGAGTCATCGGCGCGATCCGATGAAGCCATTGAAGTACTGCCAAGCGTGCGGATTGTGTCAAACTGGCGTGTTCACGCTCTGGAGGTTCGCGCGAGCGGTGCCGCGACCCGGTTTCACCAGCTCTCGTCTGAAGACGAAGACAACTACGACATTGCCATTCGCGGCCGGATCGACGTACGGCGGCGAACCAATATCGAAGCCATGGTCTCCCGGAGTGTCAGCACGGAAAGCCGATCGGACCTCGACGCCGGTCCGGCGGGCACGGAACGGGCGGACGTCACGACCGATACCGTTGCCGTGACGCTCAACCAGCGCTTTAACCGACTGGCTCTGCAATTGCGCGGCGCGGTGGTCGACGAGCGCGTCAGCGATACGTCCGACCCGACGACGGGCCTGATCAGTAACGCGGATCGCGACGAACGCGAGGACGAAGTCGCGGTTCGTGCTACGTGGGAGTTCAAGCCGGCCCTGTTCGTGTTCGCGGAGGCGGCCATCAACTGGCGGACCTATGGAGCACCGGCGGCATCCGACGGCCTGCGCCGGGACAGCCAGGGTGAGCGCTTGCGCACGGGCCTGTCCTTTGGGTCGACGGGACAGTTTCTACGTGGCGAAATCAGTATCGGCTTCGGTCGCCAACGGCCGGACGACTCGCGGCTGGCGAGCATCGACGGCATCCTCGTTGACGCCAACCTGACCTGGCGGATCAACGGCCTGACATCCGCGTCGTTCAACGCAACGACGGACTTCGAAGGCACGACGATTGCGGGCTCATCGGGCTCAAAGCGTCACCTGGTTGGGCTCGGCGTGCGCCATGCGTTCCGCAGAAACGTCATTACAACGGCCGGCGTATCTTATGAGGTGACCGAGTTCGAAGGCGCGGACATACGCGAGCGCGAATTCACAGCAACGGTTGCACTGGAATATCTTTTAAATCGCTATGCCGCGATGCTTGGCAGTTACGAGTTTATTGATTACCGGACGAGCGAAGACGATCCAGGATATAATGACCATAAACTGCGATTTGGCATGCGCTTCCGGCGCTGATCGTTACGACGACCTTTCTCAAATCCTTAAAATTGAAACTCGCTCCCTCACGCGTCGTTTGAGTCTGAAAGCTATCGTGCCGCCTGCAAGGGCGCAGCCGCACATGCGGGTGCAGTACGGTCGGCTTGGAGGTCTGCGTGGCGGTACTCGTAACGGGCGGGGCGGGATACATCGGCAGCCATATGGTTCTTGCTTTGCAAGACCTTGGCGAGCAGGTCGTTGTTCTGGACAATCTCAGCACGGGCTTCGCAGCTGCCGTACCAAAAGGCGTACCCCTGATCGTTGGCGACATTGGCGATAGCGAATGTACCGGCCGGTTGATCGCCGAGTTTGGCATTGAGGCGATTATTCATTTCGCCGGCTCCATTATCGTGCCGGAGTCGGTTGCAAACCCACTCAAATACTATTGGAACAATACCGCAAAATCGCGGAGTCTGATCCAGTGCGCCGTTGACGGTGGCGTGCGCCATTTCATCTTTTCCTCGACGGCCGCAGTTTATGGCATGCCCAAAACCAACCCGGTTGCAGAAGAGGCAGAACTGCGGCCGATGTCGCCTTACGGCTCGTCCAAACTCATGACCGAACTGATGTTGGCGGATGTCGCAAACGCGACGGACCTCTCGTATGTCGCCTTGCGTTACTTCAATGTGGCTGGCGCAGATCCGCTCGGGCGCAGCGGGCAATCCACACCGCAAGCCACGCATCTGATCAAGGTCGCTTGCGAGACGGCCTTGCGCAAACGGGAACGGATGGCGATTTTCGGCACCGACTATCCGACCGACGACGGCACGTGCGTTCGCGATTACATCCATGTGTCGGATCTGGCGGCTGCGCACGTGTGTGCGCTTGCGCATCTGCGTCGCGGCGGCCTGTCAGACGTCTACAATTGCGGGTATGCGAACGGCTACTCCGTGCGCGACGTGATCGAGGCGGTCAAGCAGGTATCGGGTTCGGATTTCCTGGTCGATCTTGAGCCAAGGCGTGCCGGAGATCCGGCGGCTATCGTGGCGCAATCCTCAAAGATCCGCGCAGCGCTCGGCTGGCTGCCAATGCTGGATGATCTTGAGACCATCGTCACCCACGCGCTGGCGTGGGAGCGGCGCCTGGCTGAAGCGAAGCTGGCCAGCTGAGCACGCGCGAATCGCCGGCCTGTGCTGGCGGATGTCTGACGTGGTCTGCAAAGCCCGAGCCCGTTGCCCGATAAACGCAGCGTGAGCTGATGATGTCGGTTGCGTATCGCGTATTGCGTCTCAGTCCAAAGTTCCCCAAGACTCCGCACAACTGTGCTGCATGATCGGTGGCGGCCGCCGGCGGCAACAGTGTGCGCTTCGGGTGGCAGCGCGCTGACCCGACGACGGTCAGCCAAGGGAGCGTGGAGCGGATATGCAAGATCGCCCGCAGACGCCGGCTCAGTCCGACATCGTGGCTGTTATGGAGGGTTTACGCCCGCGCGCTGCGTCGGCTGGCGTGTCTGACAAGACGTTCCAGGCGGCAAGTCGTGATGTCGCGCCGGATCGCGAGGTCGTTGCCAGATACAACCAGCAGCCGGAATTCGAAAAGACGCCTGGCCAGTACATTGCCCAACTCGCGAGCCCAGAGCGCGCAGCCGAAGGACGGCGCAAGCTTGCAGATGCTGTCGAGCTTTTTGACGCAATCGAAGCGCACTACGGGGTGCCACGCGCCATTCTGGTCGCGATCTGGGGCATTGAATCGAACTTCGGCGCCCAGATGGGCGAGTCTCGGGTGATTCGAAGCCTGGCAACGCTTGCTGCCATCAAAGATCACCGTGCGGAATTCTGGACGGACCAATTGCTGGCGGCCCTGGAGATTGCCGAGCAAGAGCGCTTCGCGCCGAACGACTTGACCGGATCGTGGGCCGGCGCCATGGGGCATACGCAGTTCATGCCGCGGACATATCTTGCGCACGCTGTTGATTTCGACCGCGACGGTCAACGGGACATCTGGACCAGCATTGCCGATGCTTTGGCATCCGCGGCGGCTCTCCTCGCCCATTCCGGTTGGATCGCGGACGTGGACTGGGGTGTGGAGGCCCAGCTTTCGGCATCATTTGACTTAACGCGTGCCGATCCGTGGCGCGCAGCGCCACTGTCAGAGTGGCGGGCACGGGGCGCAGAGCCAGTCGGATCCGATATGCGCAGTGCTGACGATACACCGCTACGCCTCATTCTGCCGGAAGGCGTGTCGGCGCCAGCGTTTCTGGTCTCATCCAATTTTGACATGATCCTGACTTACAACCGGGCTCAGTCGTATGCGTTGGCGGTTGGGCACCTGAGTGATCGGATCTCGGGCAAACCGCCGCTGTCGCGCGCTTGGCGACCGCCAGAGGACGCTCTGGATCGGGCGGGCCGTGTTGCGCTTCAAGAGTATTTGTCGGCTTTGGGATGGGATACCGGCGGCGTTGACGGTATTATTGGCCCCAAGACGCGGTCAGCCATTCGTGCGTTTCAACTGCGGGAGCGTATCGTGGGAGACGGTTATGCCACAACGGATGTGCTAAACCGGGCGCGCCAGGCAGCATCAAACCTCAAGAGTGATTGATGGCAACACCAATGATGGCGACAATCTTGACGGCTTTTCGAAGCTCCAATCGCGTGACAAGTTCGCGCCGTGGGCCTGTCGCGGTGGGTTACGCGATCCTGAGTTTGGCCATCTTGAGCGCCATGTCCGCGCCGGCACCGGTGCTGGCCCAGGCGATTAGCCGAGATCTGCCAACCAACAGCTATCTGACGCCGTTTCCGGAAGGGAATGTCTACCGGCTGCGCGTGTTCGGCGATTCGATGAGTGAAGGTTTGCAGCGCGCCCTGAAGTATGTGTTTTCAGGTGACGCTCTCGTGCGCGTCGCGCCAGGGCGGACAGCCGTAAAGTCGTTGACGTCGAGTTCGTGGAGCCGGGTCGTCTTGTCGATCGAGCGTGGTTCGCCGCCATCCCCTATGCCGATTGCTGTCGTTATGACCGGAACGTTCGACCAGTCAAGCGTCCGCCGGCCGGGCAAGAACAGGATTCGCCTCGGCACGGAAGCGTGGCGGCGTGCCTATAGCGCACGCGTCGGTCGCCTGATGACGGCTCTCAAGGCGCGCAAGGCCGGTGTCTACTGGGTCGGACTGCCCGTCATGCGCCGCGAGGCTGCAAGCGAGCATGCACGGCTGGTGAATGAGATTGTCCGCGAACGGGCGCTGCGTAACGGCATCAAGTTCATCGATATCTACGAGAACTTCACGGACGGAAACGGCCGCTACAGCCCATATGGTCCCGATCTTGACGGCAAGGTGCGCTCGCTCAGATGGCGCGACGGCATTCACTTTACCTCCGCGGGCTATGCCAAGATCGCACACTTCGTGAAGCGCGAGATTATCCGGGATCTCCGGCAGGCCCGCGCGGAGCGCATGGTGGAACTGCGCGGCAAACCGGCTGAGGTGAAGCGGCTTCAGCCAAAGGTCGACGAAAAGAAGTCCGATCAGCGCAGCTGGACATCGTTGATTACGGGGCGGCGACAGCCAATAGGTCCGCAAGCTAAGGGCAAGGCTGCCGCGAAAGGCGCTGCGGGTCGCGGACTTAAAGCAGAAACAGTTACGGTGACGATCCCGTCCGCGACGGAGGGGGCTGCGAAGTCTCGCGCCCTTAAGCTGAAGATCGTTCGCCCGGCTGTCGCACCGTCCATTGTCGCGCTCGTCACCCGGCGGTCGTCGCCAGATCAGGGCGTGCAGTTGGGCGAGGCTATGTCGCTCAGTTCGAAGTCAGGGCCGGCCGTTATGGGCACGGTGACCCCGGCGTCATCGAGTGCCATCACGGTCGTCCGCAAGAAGACGACACCAACCCAGCTTCCCTTCTTCAAGGTCTGGGACAAGGGTGAGCGTCTGGCACCGCGCCGAAACCGGGCGGACGATGCGTCATGGCCGAGAGCCCATCCTGTCGTTCTGATCGAGCCACCGAAGCCCGAGCCGGAAAAGACGGCGTCTGCAACGCCGGTCGCCATCGAACCCGAACCCCTGCCGCTTTGGGACGGCCCGCCATTGCCTGAGCCAAATCCCGAGCGCTGAGGTTGTTCCTGCCGCGCAACTCACCGTCCGTCCGGCACGTAAGCCGATGATGTGACGGTAGCTGTACGATAGCTGCGCAGTATTGAATCTATCGCGGCAGAACGGTCGTGCCCATCAGGTGCTTGTCGATCGCATGGGCGGCCTGTCGCCCTTCGCGGATCGCCCAAACAACAAGCGACTGACCGCGCCGCATGTCGCCGGCGACAAAGACTTTCGGGTGGCTCGTTGTGTAGGAAACGTCATCCGCCTTGACGTTATTGCGCGGGTCGAGCTCCAGACCGAGCGCGTCGGCAAGCCCTTCGTTGACCGGAGAGACAAATCCCATAGCCAGAAGAACGAGATCTGCCTTCAGTTCGAATTCGCTGTCTGGAACTTCTTTGAAATTCTGATCGACCTTGCAGCAAATCAGTTTGGTCACGCGCCCGTTCTCGCCTTCGAACCGCTTTGTGTTCACTGAGAAATCGCGATCGGCCCCTTCGGCCTGCGATGTCGACGTGCGCATTTTCAATGGCCAGTGCGGCCAGGACAGATCCTTGTTTTCCTTCTCAGGCGGCATCGGCATGATTTCAAGCTGGGTCACGCTTTCCGCGCCATGGCGGAAGGACGTGCCGATGCAGTCCGAGCCCGTGTCGCCACCGCCGATGACGATGACATTGCGACCTTCCGCGGTCTCCGTCGTCTTATCGGAGCGCAACTGCTCATTGGCCACACGACGGTTCTGCTGCGGCAGGAAGTCCATCGCAAAGTGGATGCCGTCGAGATCGCGACCCGGCACCGGCAGGTCGCGCGGATTCTCAGCACCGCCCGCCAAGAGCACGGAGTCGTAAGCGTCGACGAGCTCTTGAATGGTCTTGTCCTTGCCGATGTGAACGTTGCAATGGAACGTCACACCTTCGGCCTCCATTTGCTGCGCCCGACGCGCGATCACGTGCTTTTCCATCTTGAAGTCCGGGATGCCGTAGGTCATCAGCCCGCCGGGCCGCGCGTTCTTTTCGAACACGTCGACGTCGTGGCCGGCTCTCGCGAGTTGCTGAGCGGCGGCCATGCCTGCCGGCCCTGATCCAATGACCGCAACGCGTTTGCCCGTTTTGGACTCCGGCGGTTCCGGCGCGATCCATCCTTGCTCGAATGCACGATCCGCAATGGCGCACTCGATGGTTTTGATGGTGACGGGAATATCCTCGATGTTGAGCGTACAGGCCGCTTCGCATGGCGCAGGACAAATCCGCCCGGTCACTTCCGGGAAGTTGTTGGTTGAGTGGAGGTTTTGCGCGGCGCGTTGCCAGTCCCCGCGGAAGACAAGATCATTCCAGTCCGGGATCTGGTTATTGATCGGGCAACCGGTGTGGCAAAACGGAATGCCGCAATCCATGCAGCGGCCGGCCTGCCGCTTGGTTTCCGGCTCCTCCAGCGGAACGACAAACTCGTCCCAGTGCTTCACGCGTTCCTTGACCGGCCGATAGTCACGATCGACACGCTCGAATTCCATAAATCCTGTTGGCTTGCCCATGGTCGTTTCCCGGTCCCTGAATTATCTGGTCAACCTTTTGCGGCCGACAATCCAAGTTGTGCCTCGCATCGCGCAATCCAACGCCTGATGTTGGGGCGCGTTGCAAGATCAAATCCGCCTTCATGCGCAACCCGCGTGTACGCGAGCAGCGCGATATCAGCGATCGTGAACTGGCCGATCGCAAACCAGTCTTTCTGGTCAAGCGCGCTTTCCATGGCATCCAGCGCGCCATCGCCGCGCGTTCGGCGCCAGTCTTCAACCTCGGCTGCTGGCTTGCCGAGATAGACCATTTGAAAGCGTGTGCCGGCCACGAAGAACTCGTGGCTATTCTGCTCCCAGAACAGCCATTCGTCGACTTTTGCCTGCGCATAGGGGGCGTCGGGCAGCAGTGCCGACCCGCGCGCCAGATAGCGCATCATGCCGTTGGACTGCGTCAGGCAGCGTCCGTCCTCCAGTTCCACGGCCGGCACCTGCCCCTGAGGGAACTTGGCAAGGAACTCAGCCGTGCGACTTTCGCCTTTCATGATGTCGATATCGACCCAGGTATAGGACAGACCGAGATGATCGGCCGTCCATTTCACCTTCAGGCAATTGCCCGAGCCCGTATCTCCATAAATGCGCATCGCCTCAGTTTGCCTTCCCCGACATCCCGCTGGTCCGGACGCCGATCTCGAGGACGTCGAACCCGGTCGTGTCGGCGGCCTGGGCCCGTGCCATCTCCTCAAGTGCACGCGCATACTCAATCGGCATGACTTTGCGGAACTTCGGTAGCCATGCATCCCAGTCCGCCAGGATGGTTTTCGCCTTGGCGGAGTTTGTGTACTGGCCGTGACGCTCAATCAGCCGGTGCAGACGCTCGGCGTCTTGCCCCGTCATATCGCGCATAACGTCGACCAGGCCATGACTCTCCAGGCTGCCAGCACCTGCAATTTCCGTCATCGCCTCTTCTTCGGCAGGAATGGACAGCAGGTCGACCATGGCC
>JBCDAH010000104.1:0-18701 GCA_039186015.1 Pseudomonadota bacterium | reverse complement strand
GCCAGCATGCGCTGCATCTGCTCGACAAAGTGCAAGTCGGCCTTGATGCGTTCACCGCCCGGCACGAGTGCGGGATCGCACACGAGCTGCATATGTGCGGCGTGTGCGGCCGCGTAGGTTTTGATGCGATCGACGAGATCGGGATGCGATGCGGCCAGGCCGTCATCAACGAACACCAGACATCTATGGCACTTGTCGTCTTCGTGGCGGCACAGCGTGTCGATAAGCACCGTGTTGCTTGGATCAAAAAGATCGCGCGTAAAGCAGACGGGAAAATCAAAGGCGACCGTAAATCTCTGCCAATGCGTCGTCGCAGCGTTCGCGAGCCGCTGCGCACTCCGACTTGTGGCGTCCGCCGGCATGTTCATTTCCCGCATCAAAATTCTCCGCCGACCGAAAGCAACGTTTCCGACCATCATCTCTTGTGTTTGTCTTTGAGCCAGATTGCCGATCCAATAAGCCGTTGTCCATAGACGTGCGCACGGCCTGGGCGTATGGCCGAGCCGAAGATCGGACCGTTTTGCGCCATCACCCGCTGCGCCGTGGCTGGTGACGAGTCCAGCCAGATGAGGATGGAAATGAGGATCGTCTACTTTGTTTTTGCGACGCTCATGATTGTATTCGCTGCGGTGCAGTACAACGATCCCGATGGACCGTTTTGGGCCGGCATCTACGCCGTGCCGGCAGTCTTTGCAGCCATTGCTGCATTGCGGCCGAGCTGGCTGTCCGGCTTCGGTCTCGTCTTGCTTGGTCTCGCAGCCTTCGGCGCCGCCGCCGGCACGGTCTACTACTGGCCAAAGGAAGTGGCGTTCTGGCGCCAGGACGTTTGGTGGAACAGCGAGACGGCGCGGGAAGGCATGGGCATGATGATCATCCTTGCCGGCCTTCTGTTGATCTTGTGCGGCCGACTCGTTGGGCGGCGATCGTCTGGTTCATGACGATGGTGACGTGCCTGTGCGCTCAGCCGCCGGGAACATGTGAGCCAGGGCCAGATCCTTGAACGCGGTTGCGTGTATTGACCGATTCCCGGCCGGCAGCAGATCCGGTCGCGAGCTGATGACCAGTGGTCCATCGCCAGGGTCATCCGTCAGGCGACCGTGCGAGCCTTTGACCAGTTGCGTGTCTTTGAGTGAGATGACGTCGAGCAGTCGCCGAAAGCCGAGTTTGCGTAGCGCCAGCCGCCAGCCGGCAGCGAACTTTGGCGATCGGTATGCCGGATCGAAAAAGAGCTCGACGGGGTCATAGCCCGGCTTGCGATGGATATCGACGGTGCGTGCGTAGTCCGGCGCGCGGTTATCATCGGTCCAATAATAATAACTGAACCAGCGGTCCGCATGTGAAACAGCAACGAGGTCGCCCGAGCGCGGATGCGCAAGACCATGCGCACGCTTGCCCTCCTCGTCGAGCACCATCTCAACGCCGTCAAGTCGTTCCAGCAGCACTTTGATTTCCGCTTTGGGGGCGCTGGGCTGCAAATACACATGCGCGATTTGGTGGTCCGCCATGGCAAACGCCAGGGAGGCGCCGGGGTCCAATTGTTCGCGACCCATCTCCTCGCGCACGCGAATGTAGCCAGCCGTGCGCAGTGCGCGATTGATGTGGATGGCGTCAGTTACCGGTGTGATCCCATATTCCGAGACGACGATCACGTCTCGTCCGGACCGCTCAGCTGCGGTGATGAGCTGCCCGCATTCGGCATCGATTTCGGCAAGGTCGTGTTGCAATGCGGGATGGGTCAGGTCCGGGCCCAGTCGTTGCAGATTATAGTCGAGGTGGGGCAAATACGTGAGTGTCAGCGTCGGATTGCGGGTTGCCATCATGTGCAAGGTCGCTTGCGTAATCCACGTGGTCGACGTGATATCGGCAAGCGGCCCCCAGAACTTGAACAATGGAAACTGTCCCAGTCTTGCGTCCAATTCATCGTGCAGTTCGGGCGGATTGGCGTAGTGGTCCGGGATCTTTCGGCCGTCGGCGGGATACATCGGCCGTGGTGTCGCGCTCCAGTCGACGTTGGCGTACATATTGTACCACCAGAACATTTTCGCGACGGTAAAGTCCGGGTTGCGTTTGCGCGCCGCGTCCCAGATCCGTTCGCCGGACACCAGTCGGTTCGACTGACGCCACAACATAACCTCCGAGAGATCGCGGAAGTACCAGCCGTTGGCGACGATGCCGTGATCGGTCGGCATCAATCCGGTGACGAGCGATGTTTGCGCAGAGCACGTCACGGCTGGCAGGACTGTCGTCAGCGGACGCATGCCACCCGACTTGACGAGCCTGGATAGGTTCGGCGTATGCTGCCCGACAAGCTTCGGTGACAACCCGACGACGAGAATAATGAGAAGCGGTTTCATGCATCGAAGATGTCGAATGCTGTGCTGCGCTTCAAGCGGTCTCGCGTAAGTCGACTGCGAAGGTGTAGCGAACAGGACTACAAAGGAACAGGCCCACGAAGAATGGGCTGTTAGCACAAGCAATGTCAGGGGGGAGCTGTGACGGTTTCAGCGACCGACTTGCTGATGTCGTGGATTGCGCGGCAGGCCTCTGCCGAGTCATTGGCGTGGCTTGAGGCGCAACGCGCAAAACTCGCGACCGGCCCCTCTGACCGCGACCTGCAATTGGCGATTGGTTTGGTCCCGCGCAAGCTGGGGCGCGACGACCTCCAGCTGAGTGACCAGGACCGCGCCGCGGCATCTGCGGCTCGCGATGGCTGGGATCCGAACGGTTGGAGCATTGATGTTGCCGCCCGCGCGATGCTTCTGGCAACGGCCGCACCGGGATTGAATGCGTTCGCCGACCGGTATGCATCGCTGTGTCGTTATGGCGATGTTGCAGAGCAAATCGCCTGCTATCGTGCGCTTCCACTCTTGCCGCGGCCGGCCGAGTTGGAGCCGCAGGTTGGTGAAGGGTTGCGGACGAACATGCGCGCTGTTTTCGAAGCGATCGCGCACAACAACCCCTATCCGGCTGAGCAATTCGATGAGCATCGTTGGAACCACATGGTGCTCAAAGCGCTGTTTATCGATTCAACGCTGCATCCCATTGTCGGGCTGGATCGCCGCGCCAATACGGATCTGGCCCGCATCTTGTGCGACTACGCACATGAGCGGTGGGCGGCCGGCCGGGTCGTGACACCGGAACTGTGGCGCTGCGTCGGGCCGTTCGCAAGTGCCGCAATGATCGACGATCTGATCAGGGCGGCTGACAGTGACGACGCGCTTTCAAAAGAAGCAGCCGCCCTTGCGTTGCGCGCGGCGCCGGACGCTCGCGCCGCATCCGTATTATCCGAACTGCCGGACGAGGCTGCTGCCGCGGAATCCGGTGCTTTGACATGGACCACCGTTGCAGAGGGTTTGGCTCAGAGAGCATGACGAGACGTTGTAGACTTCGCCGGAATCTCCACGCGCCCGCGTCAGATCAACGGCTGCCGCCTCTGGCAGACATGTTCTGGACTTTGGGTGCTGTTTCAGGGAACGCCAATCGATGATGTTTATAGATCCACATGCGCACATGATTTCGCGGACCACCGATGACTACGAGGCGATGGCGGCTTCCGGCGTCGTTGCGGTGATCGAACCGGCGTTTTGGATTGGCCAGCCGCGCACGCATGTCGGCACCTATGTCGACTACCTCTCGGCCATTATCGGTTTTGAGCGGTTTCGCGCCGGGCAGTTCGGCGTTCGGCACTACTGCACGATCGGGCTGAACTCGAAGGAAGCGAACAACGAGGCGCTGGCAGAAGGCGTGATGGAGATCCTTCCGCAGTTCGCGCTGAAGGAGGGCGTCGTTGCCATCGGCGAGATTGGCTACGACGAGCAAACCGAACTGGAAGACAAGTACTTCCGGCTGCAACTTGAGTTGGCCAAGGAAATTGAACTTCCCGTCATGATCCACACACCGCATCGCGACAAAAAACGCGGGACGACGCGTTCGATGGATGTGTGCGAAGAGCATGGCATGGATCCACGCCAGATCATTGTGGATCACAACAATGAAGAGACCGTGCGCGAGGTGCTCGATCGCGGATACTGGGCTGCGTTCTCGATCTACCCGAGCACGAAAATGGGTAACGTGCGCATGGTCGAACTGCTCAAACAGTACGGCGGCGAGCGGATTATTGTCGATAGCGCTTGCGACTGGGGGATTTCCGATCCGCTCGGCGTCGCAAAGACGGCGAAGCTGGCACTGGAGCGCGGCATTCCCGAGGAGCATGTTCGCCTCGCGACCTATGCCAACGCGTTGGCGGCCTATGGTCAAAGCGGTCAGATGCGGGAAGACGACTGGCTCAAACCGCCGGCCATCGACCAGCGCACGCTTTATGAAGGGAACTCGATCTTGCGCGGTGGTCGCGACCCGGTGATTGAAGAAACGAAGGTCAAACGTAAACAGGATGAGCTAATAATCGAATAATTTGTATCTGCGCGTTTCATTGGGCGCATGAATTTGGGTTGGCTGTCTGCGCTGCGACGTAAGCATTTTATGTTTGCGTTTCAGGCATATATTGTTCGTTTTTCAGTTTCTATTGGCTGCAGGTTATCACTGTGAGCTGCTGCGATTGCGCGGGTCAGACGGCGCCTGCTTTCTATTATGGACAATTTTGTAACCCACTGCTTAACTGTTATCCGCGGCGTATTGAATGACCGCGAAACTTCAAAAATTCGCTTATAAACGAGGAAACGACCATGAAACTTGGAAGGCTCGCCGCGGTGCCCGCGGTGTGCGCGCTGCTGCTCTCAGGAGCTGGCAGTGCCTCCGCGCAGGTGAAGGTCAAGTTTGAGCCATATGTTACGGGCGTGAATGCACCGCTCGCCATGGTGCAGCCACCCGGCGACAAGCGCATGTTTGTTCTCGAGCAATTCGGCCGCATTCGGATCGTCGAGGATGGAAAGCTCAGCGCTGAACCCTTCCTGGATATTCGCAACAAGATTCCGAAACTGCACTCGGACTTCGACGAGCGGGGCATCCTCGGCCTTGCCTTCCACCCGGACTTTGCCAACAACGGCAAGTTTTATGTTGCCTATTCCGCAATCCTGAACTTCCAGGGCGATCTCGCTAAGCAATTCTGGTGGAGCCACACGAACGTCGTCTCTGAATTCACCGTGTCGAGTGATGATCCGAATACGGCAGATCCGAAGAGCGAGCGCATTATCACGTCGATTGACTGGCCGCAGTTCAATCACAACGGCCATTGGATCGGCTTCGGCTCCGACGGCATGCTCTATATCTCAACCGGAGACGGCGGCTACGCAAACGACTGGGGTATTGGCCACAACGTCACCGAGGGCAACGGGCAGGACATGACATCGCTGCTCGGCAAGATCCTGCGCGTCGACGTCAATACGGACGGCAAGGCCCCGTACAAGGTGCCAAGCGACAATCCGTTTGTCGGCAATCGCAATGCCGCGCCTGAAATCTGGGCCTATGGACTGCGCAATCCATGGCGGTGTTCGTTCGACATGAAAGGTGGCGACCTGTTCTGCGCCGACGTCCAGCAAAACAGCTTCGAGGAAGTGAACATTGTCACCAAGGGTGGCAACTTCGGTTGGCGTAAGATGGAGGCCACAAAGTGCTTCGACTACACCAAGCCGGACGATCACCCAGCCGAGTGCGACAAGGCCGGCCTGGTGATGCCGGTGATGGAGTACGACAACTGCACAGCAAAGCCGAAGAACTGCAAGGGCATTTCCGTTACCGGCGGCTATATCTATCGTGGCCAGCATAAAGCCTGGGACGGCAAGTACATCTTCGGTGACTGGTCGAAATCGTTCGGCGCCATGGACGGCCAGATCTTCGTTGGTTCCAAAGGCAGCGACGGCAAGTGGTCGATGGAAACGGCCGAAGTGACCGGAGTTGAAGGCAATACGCCGTACATCCTTGCTTTCGCTCAGGATGAGGCCGGTGAAGTCTACGCACTGACATCCATCACCACAGGACCGGTCGGTAGCTTGGATACGATCTACAAGATCGTGCCGGCGAAGTAATCGCCATTGTTTGAGAGACGGTGCGTTTGCGCCGGGGGACACGTGGTGTCGTCCGGCGCAAACTTTGCGGTCGCTGTCACCATCGGAGCGAACACCGCGTCTGGTGTCGAAACGGCTCAATCTACCAGTGAAGAAGGACGATGAACGATGCTGCAAATGAGATGTCGGGTGAGGGGCACGACGGCGTTGGCGGTTGCGGTGTTCGCGCTTGGCCTTTCATTGGGCAGCAACGTCATGGATGCTGCAGACTCCAAGGCCACGCCTGCGGCACCGGTGATCCCCGAATTCACGGCGGCCTTCCTGAACGATCCGAAGAACCTGGAGGCGGGCAAAGAGCTGTGGGACGATCAGTGTTCGCATTGCCACGGCCGCAATGCCTATCCCGGCAAGGCGCCGAAGCTGAAGCCGCGAAAGTACACGCCGGACTTTGTCTATGATCGCTTGACCTACGGCTTCCGAAAAATGCCGGCCTGGGAAGATGCGTATTCCGAAAACGAGCGCATGCAGATTGTTTCTTATATTATGAGCAAGTCGTTCTCACCATGAGGACCGGCGCGGTGCGTCATGCGCCGCCTTCGCATGTTCCGTCGTCCCATGTTCCGTCGTCCAAGACTGGGTCGTCGTGGCCGGCTTCGATGACACGCGGCTGCTGTCTTGCGATCGCGATTGTTCTCATCGCAACGTGCCGCGTACTCACTGCAGAGCCTGCGTGGGCGATCGATCGGGAGCGGCTCTATCGCGAAGCCGTCCACATTCTCGGTGGACATGCCAACGTCATCAATCGTTGGCGCGGCGCCATTCGGTTTTCGTTTGCTGGAGATCGGCGGTACAGACAGCAAGCCCGCACCATCGTAAATGAGGCCGCTGCGCTTGCCGCGATCCGTGTCGCGGACCTGTCCGGGAACGGGCAATCGGCGCTGGATTTCATCGATCTCCTCAAATCGCGACGACCGGATGCGGCCGGCCCATTCTGCGGAACCGACGTCACGGCAGGCTGCGTGAACTTCGTTGTCGTGCTCACCGATGCGGGTACCATGCGTGCCCTTGCCGAAGCGATGCCACTGAGAAGCCTTTACGTCCGTGCCTTGCGCCGACACCCGCAGCTGCCCTGTTTCTTCGCACCCTTCATTCGGGCGCGAGGCGAGATCTATCGTGCCGTCATATATGTCCGGCACGACCTTACTGCTGATATGCGGCGCACGTGTCTGGCAGAGGAGATCTATCAGTCGCTGGGTCTCTTCAACGATTATACCGGTGCCAGGTACTTCTCGTTCAACAACACCGTTGCGCCAAAGTCGATCACGCGGTTTGACCGCCTGCTGTTGCGAGCCCTCTATGATCCGCGCATACCGTTGGGCGCGCCGGTGAACCGCGTTGTGTTGCGTTTTCTGGACGACCTCGGCAAATAGCGGAGCGCTGATGACGCTTGTGCGAATCCGGCGATGCGTGCGGCCGGCGCGGGTCGACGGCATGCCACGCGTGCGACCCGTGTGACGGGGCGCAGCGATGATCTTGGAGGGCTTCAGGCGATGATGATTGCGGCGCGCTGGTTTGTCCTTCTGGTCGTTGTCGTTGCGCTTGTGGTCATTCCGTTTGTGCTATTGGAAGAGCAAATTTCCGCCTACGTGGCCGAGCGCGTGCGCGATGACACACCGGCCTTCGAACTGATGGCTGTCATCATCGCGGCTCTGGCCGTGGATGTGTTTCTGCCGATCCCGTCCAATCTCATCAACACCGCCGCGGGCGCATTGCTCGGCTTCGGTCTGGCCACGGTGGTCTGCTGGGTCGGTATGATGCTCGGTTGTTTGATCGGCTACGGTGTCGGCGCAACGGGCGGCACGGCGTTGGTGCGCCGTCTTCAGGGCGATGACACTTTTGCGCGCGCTCACGACATGGCCGAACGCGTTGGCGTGCCGCTGCTTGTGCTTTCGCGGCCGGTTCCGGTGTTGGCGGAAACGTCAACATTTGCGGCCGGTGCAACGCGCTACAGCCTGTGGCGTTTTTTGATCGTCGTCGGTCTCAGCAATCTTGGCATCTCCGCGGCCTATGCCGCTGTCGGCGCGTTTGCGGTTGAATTGAATTCGTTTGTTGTCGCGGTCGTGGGAGCCGTTCTGGTGCCGATGATCGGATTGGCAGGGCACCTCATCTGGCGCCGCTACCAGTCTGCCTGATGTGCTCAGTGCTCAAAGCCTGACACGGCGTTCGCAGTTCGTTGCGTGCAGCCGCGCGTGTTGCTTCGTCTCGAGATGCCAGACTATGCCACGTCGCCAGTGGGCGGAGACTGCGTCGGCAAATGCACGTCCACTTGCGGGAATGGGATCGACAATCCGGCGTCTTCGAGTGCCTGTTTGCCACGTTCAGAAAGGTCGCGGCGCACGGACCAATAGGCATCAGTCGACGTCCACACTCGCAGTGCCAGGACCACGGCGCTATCGGCCAGTTGTTCAACAAATACAATCGGGCGGGCCGGTTCCTGGTGTGTCCGCTCATCGCTTTCGGCCATGTTGAGCAGCACCGTGCGCGCTGTCGCGACGTTGTCGTCGTAGCCAATGCCGAAGGTCAGCTCAACCATCCGGTTATCATAGCGGGAATAGTTCGTGATTTTCGTATTCCAGAGCTCGGCATTGGGAACGAATTTATAGATCCCGTCCCAGGTTTTGAGTTCGGTTGCAAACAAGCCCACGTCAACAACGGTGCCCGACGTCCCGGATGTCTCGATCACGTCACCTTTGCGAAACGGATGCAGCCACAGGAGCATAAAGCCGGCCGCAATGTTCGACAGCGTGTTTTGGAGCGCAAGGCCGATGGCAAGGCCGGCGGCGCCAAGGGCCGCCAGCAAGCTGGTGGTCTGGAAGCCCAACTGGCCGAGCGCGGCAATCAGGACGACAATGGTGACGGCATACCGCACGAGGCTGCCGGCCACGGTTGAGAACGTCGGGTCAATGCGTTCGTCGCGCTGCACGAACCGTCGCGCTGTTCGTCCGGCCCATGCGGCAACAAACAGGCCAATGACGAGGATGAGGAACGCTGCGATCAGATTCGGCACGGCCTGGACGAGCCACTCAAGAAAGGCGCCGACAAAACGATCTGTCTGGCCCTGAAGCGAGTCTATAAATGGCATCTTTTCAATCCGTTATTATGGGTCATTTTTGTGAGAGATCGCGGTGAGCGGACCAGTCCATTGTGACGGCATATCGCGTCGGGTGAGGTCGATGAGGCGAGGTCGTTTCGGCGCGAAGCGGCGACGTGTCTGTATCGTGATCGTCCTTCGTGACGGTCACTTGGAGACTCGCGCGCCAGGGCCGCACAGATAGACCCGAAGCCGGTCGCGACGCCAGGGCAACAGTGCATCTCGCGAGACAAATTTCGCCTCAGCCGCCGTCGTCATAGTCGGTCCGGTGCGGACCGAAGCGTGGGGAGCTGCAGGACGTACCTCACAAGATCTGTCTGCGAACTGGTGTTGGTTTTTTGAAATGCGGACTTCAGCTGATTGCGCACCGTATGCTCCGACAGGCTCGCTGCCTGCGCGATTGTCTTGACGGAACTGCCCCTGGCAAGCGCGATCACGACGCGTGATTCAGCTTCCGTCAAGCCGAGCAACCTCTGGATATGCTCAGATGGTGTTTCGATTGCACGCCCGGGATCGGAAATCAGCATGATCGCGGCCGGCGCGTCTTGCAAGTAGAAGCCGGACGTCGAGATGCGGGACAATGGTGCGACACTGATCGACAAGCTCGCACCATCTGGGCGTCCTGGCGCACCAAGTGTGAACTGAGCGGACGCCTGCCGGCCTTGCGGTTGCAAGGCATCGGCGAGCGCCCGCTGTAGGCGCAGTGATTCCTGTGTCTGGCGAAGTTGCAGTGTGCCACTTCCAATGCTGACGTCGCTATGGTCTGCAATCAGTTCGCGCGCTGTCGAATTTGCAAAGTCAAGTTGTCCGTCCGCCGTGAATAAGGCAACGCCGATGGGCAGAGCTTCAAGGCCGGCCCTCGCAAGTTCACGGTCTGCGCGGAGTTGATCCAGAGCGGCACCGAGTTCGTGCGCCTTTTTAACGTGCGGCATTAACAAACTGAAGCGTTCGACTTCGCGATCTGAAAACGCACGTCCGGCCTTCCCGCGAAACACGCCTAACGCAAAAATCGTATCTTTGACGGCCGGAGCGCCGACCACGAGAGAGTATTCGGCATCTAACGGGTCCAGGATCTCTTGATACATCTTGGAGGCATAAAGCGCGTCTTCCGCGATCACACGACGACAGCTGAAAGCTTTGCTTGGAAACCGCTGCAGATAATCAACGCGCGGATCGCTCGGCATGAGAGACACAAAATGCTCCGTCCATCGTTCGATGGCGAGGTCCTGAGACCGGTCGCTTGGGCGGCCGTAAATCTGACGAAAGAGGTCGTGGTCCACCCCGGAAATCACGGAAATGGGCAACGAGGTCGTCTGCGTGTCCAGTAATACAAAGTGGCTGTATTTCGCATCAAAGACGGTTCGCAAGCGCGCGAGGAAATCCTGAAACTGATTGGGATTAAGAGCGGAATCGTAGATTTGCAAAATGATGTCGCTCAGAACTTGATCGAGCAGAGGTTCGTCTTTTTGCGGGCGAACTTCGATTGTGCTCATAACATTTACCCCATGCATTTTGATCTCAAAAGCTTTGGCCTATTGCGCACGCATGGCGTGACGCCGGCGATAATTGCTCGGCCGGATGACGGTCTGTTCGCCTTTGGCGAACGCGCATTGCCGGCCCGCACCCCGTGTGCGATTCAACTTGGCCGGCCCCCATGATGTTCTATCCATGACATCGTCCCGTTGGGTGTCGGCCAGGAAGACCAAACGAACGGGTGTGGGACGGTTCAGGCTGAACTTAATCTGCTTCAAGCCAATGCAGTTTGAGCAGAAAGCTTGTGCTCTTGGGGGTGCCGCGTTGGTGTGTTGCGGTTCTGCTGAACCGGGAAATGCTCAATTCTCCGAAACTGTTGGTCAAGTCGGCCTGCGAAAATAGCACTTTCAGCAGCGCTGCTCCAGTAACGATATTCAGCCGATAACTTTGCCGCGGCGTTTCGCGCGTCACGAGATCATGATGTGCAATCGCATGCGGTTCAGACGGCATTTTATTGTTTGGACCTGTCGGTTTAACTTGTTCGGTCAGGAAGCCATGGTGTCCATGGGCTTGGATCGGGACTGCCGTGCAGCCCGTGCGAGTTGGGCTTCGCGACGTGTAATATATGCCGTTGACGCAAAGATAATTGCGCCGCCGATCCAAACCGGTGTGTCGGGGACTTCAAGAAAGATCAAAAGGCCGACCAGTGCCATCAAAGGGAGTTTGGCGAACTCCAGCGGTTGGAGCTGGGTGATTTCGGCGAGGCTGCACGCCTGTGTCCAGAAATAGTGTCCGATTGTGCCTGCGCCAGCCAAACACACCAACCAGAATAACGTGCTTGGTGCCGGCCAAGTCCAAACGAACAACGCCGGTATCAGCGAGAGCGGCGTCGATAAAAGAACCATCCAGGTGATGATCTGGTCGACCGAGTCGGTTTTCGTCAAACGCTTCACGACGATCGCTGACAGCGCCAGCATGACGGCATTCGTCAGCGCCAGCGCAGCGCCCAGGGACACGCCGCCGATATTCGGTCCAACAACAACCAGGACTCCGGAAAACCCGATGGCGAGCGCAACCATGCGCCGGATCCGGATCCCTTCGCCAAGAATGAGAATGGCCCCGATCGTTGCAAACAGCGGCGCTGTAAACCCGAGTGCCGTCGCTTCGGCGAGCGGGATCAGCGTCAACGCGGTGAAGCCTGAGGCCATACCGAATATCGTTAGCCCGGCGCGGACGAGCTGAAGCGGCATGTTCCCGGTTTTCAAACGTCCGGGACCCGACCGCAGGACAATCGGCAGCAAAATCAAAAGTGCGAAAAAGTTTCGAAAGAAGACGACCTCAAGCGTATGGATATCTTCCGCGGCAAACCGAATGAAGATGCCCATGGAGGTGAAGCACACCATCGCGAGCAACATGCTGATGGTTGCTTGAACCGGTTGGGCGACACCGCCGAATGTCAGGATGAGCGCAAACCGTCTTGACCATGCCGTCGTGAGCGTTTGAGAGTGATCCGCGGCGGTGCGCGGCGGCGCGTCAGTTTCACCCCTCTCCGGATCTGGTTGGCTCGGCATGCGGTCCGCCATTGCTGCCCGCGGCCGGATGTCCGACGGGCGGTGGAAGTCATTTGATGCTTGTGCGTCACGACGCGGCCGCGACTGCACCACCGGCATGGTTCGTGGTTTTGATGCGTAGTCTGGCTTTCATGTTGAACCACGAACGGCCGCGTCTGTGCACTCTCAGATTTGCATTGCTGGCAGGATCGCAGTGCTGCCAGGTTCGCAGTGCTGGTGCGGCCGTTCCGGCTGTTGTATTGGTGGGCCGATGTTATCAGCCCGTCGAGATGGTCCAGCCGTCAAGGAACAGGACCATGTCTTCGTTCCCGCAACCCTCAACGTCGTTGCGATTCAACTGCGCCCCGGCTTCGAGGAGCAGCCGCGCGCAGCTGATGTGATCCCGCTCCCCCGCGTCAGGACAGAACTCGGACCCGTGGATTGCCGTACCGAGCGCGTCGCCGCCGTAAGCGTTCTCGTAGGTCAGGTCGGGGTCCAGCGACAGAAAATAGGCCACATAATCAGGGAGCCCCTGCCAGCCGGCGGCGTGAAGCGGCGTCACCCCCATTTCGTCAGGCTCGTCCGGGTCCAGGCCAGCAGCAATCAGGGCTTGGATGTGCGCCAGCGCGGACGGTGTCGCGGCAAGGCGCGTCAGTAGGCGGCGGTCCTCCACGTGGAGACTGGCCAGATCGAGTGGTGCGGTTGGCGCAATGCCTTGCGCGCATTGCGCAAGGATCTGCTCCGTCCGTGAGAGCGGCGTCGCGTAGCCGCGGTCGCTGAGCCGTTGCGCGACTTCGGAGTTGCCATAGATCGTTGCCATGGCGAAGGGCGTATGCCCCTGCCACGTCGCCAGTGGTTCAGCATTGTGATCGAGGAGGAGGTCCGCAATCTCGGCTGAACACCAACGGCGCGCGGCCTGATGCAATGCCGGAATACGGTCCACGGGCTGCTCGCTGGGATGGCCGGTGACGGTTTCGTTCGGGTCGGCACCGTACGTGAGGAGAAGACGGACGGCTTCGGCGTCGTCGAAGTCCATGGCGCGAAGAAGCGCGTTCGTCCCGCGCGTGTTCACACCGTGCTTCATCAACAGTTTCAAGCCGTCATGGTGGCCGAGTTCGGTCGCGTGATACAGGCTCTCGTGGTCATCGGGCGTCGCGCCATGGTCCAACAGCCACTCCGCCAGCGCAAGATTGTTGGCGTGCCCGAGTGCGCCATACAACGCAGACAGTCGATGACCGGCCTCCGGGTCCGGCGCAAATCCGTCATTCACGTCGGCGCCGTGTTGCACCAAAAGGTCTGCGATCTCCAGCATCGCCTGCCGCTTCTCAGGCGCCATATGGATGTGCTGCGAATAGGCCAGGTGAAGGATCGGCGTCCGGGGACCAATCGCAGTTGTGGCCACCGCCGGTGACGCTGAGACCGCCTGCGCGACGGCCTGATGATCGTACAATGCGATCTGCAGCCGGAGGTCATCGTTCGGCAAGGTTGGGTCTTCGTTGAGTAGGTTTGCGACGACCCAGTTCTGGCCGAAGTACACTGCGCGGATGAGGCGATCGATCCGCTGTTCCCGCGTCATTTGTGCGGCTTCGACGGCGAACTTGAGCTTTGGCCAACTCTCGAAGCCATGCTCGCGTGCGACGACGTGCAGAAAGTCGGCGTGGCGTGGGGCCTTCGGTTCGGCAACGACCGCACGCAGGCGTTCAACAGCTTGTGCGTCATCGGCATGAAACGCTTTCTTGAGGCGCTTGGCGGCCGTACGCAGTTTCTCGATGTTGAGATGCATTGGCTTTCTCCATCAACATCACCCAATGGTCCGCTGCTCGGGCAGGTGGAGAAAAGCCAGAAACTGGCTGGTTCTATGCAAGGTGCTGCAACAGCTTTCCGCGGACCCGGTTGCCGCCCTGACGGCATTGGGACAGTACAACCATGTCGGCGTCTGATCAACCGTTTCGGAGATCGCAAGCAATTGGCAGTGCTTATGCTGCCAGCGCCTTGGCCAGTGTTTCGGCGCCGGCATCCGCGGCTGTTCCGGCCCGGGTGACCAGCACCACCGTTCGCATCGTCTTGCCGCGTGACAGCGCGCGAAGGTGGATTTCGCCACGCGCATAACGGAGGACGTCCGGCTTCGGCAAAATCCCGAACCCGACACCGGAGCGGACACATTCCGCAACCGCCTCAACGGTATCGAGAACGATGGTGTCGCGGGGTGTCAGATTTCCAGCGGCCAGGTGGCGCGCAATAAGGCGACCGATACCGGCCTGCGGCATGAAGTGAATGAAGGTCAGTTTGTCCATACAGGCCGTGATTGGCCATTTTTCCGCGCCGAGCGGCAGGCAATAGACAAGCTCCTCGTGCGCCAGCACCGTTTCTCGCGTGCCGCGCGGCAGGTCTTCGCCTCCGGTAATGATGGCAGCGTCAAGCGCACCTTCCGCGACTCGCGCCAGGAGATCGTCCGACAGTCCGGTCTCAATCGCAAACCGGGCGTCCGGGAACTCGGTTCCGGAACGGGCGAGAAAACCCTGCAGTAAACGGACGCTCGACGTCATGACGAAGCCGATCCGGAAGTCGCCCTTCAACGTGCCCGGCGCCTGGCATAAGCGCAGAACGTCGTCGTGAGCGGCAATAACGCGCCGCGCCTCTTCAGATACGCGCCGACCCAGTGGCGTCAGTTTCGGCGGGCGAAAGCTGCGATCGAAGAGGTGCGCATCCAACTCGACCTCCAGAGCTTTCATCTGCATGCTGACAGCCGATAAGGTCATGTTGCAAGCCTGCGCTGCGCGCGCGAACGAGCCGGAATCTGCAACGGCAATCAAGGTGGTGAGGACGCGTGGAGTCATAAGCAGCCTTCGCAAACCTTCTCAGTGCGTGCACGTGTCAGCTGCGACCAGCCCTTTTCGCGCAAGGTTGTCAGGCGCGTTGCACCCTAACTTCAGAATATCTGAACATAAGATGCAGTCTTATTCGGTTGCGCTTGAGCAAAATCCACTTCACGATACCGTGAGGATGCGGAGGACGACCAAGTGATGATGACCGCAGAACAAGACGGAACTGCCGAACTGGCTGCCGCACGCGAGCTCGCTCAGACGGTCTTTGCTGACCGCGCTGCGCACTGGGACGAGACGCGGACCTATTGCTGGGACAACATTCCCCATCTCGTTGATGCCGGTTTGATGGGCATGACCATTCCGGAAGCCTACGGTGGCCGTGGTCGCTCGTTTTACGACGCTGTTCTCGTGATCGAGGAGATTGCGAAGGTTTGCACGCTCACGGCACGGATCGTCATCGAAGCCAACATGGGCGGCGTTTCAGCTGTCATGGCATATGGCACGGAACGGCAAAAGCGCTTGGCAGCGTCGTTGGTCCTGCGTGGCGACAAACCGGCGATTTGCATCACCGAGCCGGGCGCGGGCAGTGCCGCGACAGAAATGACGACAACGGCGCGCCGCCGCGGCGACCGGTGGATCGTCAACGGACGCAAGCACTGGATTACCGGCGGCGGGGTGTCCAAGCTGCATTTGATTTTTGCGCGTGCGATCGATGAAGACGGCACCGAACTCGGTATTGGCGGGTTCCTGCTCCATGTCGATCCAGACGCCGGTGTTGCGCCCAAGGGTTTCCATGTGGTGGGCCGCGAGCGGACCATGGGTCTGTGCGGTATGCCCGAGGCTGAGCTTGCGTTCACCGACCTTGAGATCGCGGACGATATGGTTGTGCGATCGCCGCGTGGGTTCGGCGGCGGCTTTGCAGACCTGATGAATGCCTACAACTCGCAGCGCGTCGGCGCCGGTACGGCAGCAATGGGTATTGCCGCCGGAGCCGTCGGGCATGCGCGGCGCTATCTGCTGAAGCGCGAGCAGTTCGGGCGACCGCTGGCGGAATTCCAGGGGTTGCAATGGATGCTGGCGGACATGGATACGTCAGTTCACGCGTCGCGCTTGTTGCTGCATTTCGCGGCCCGTTCCCGCGGTCCGAACGGCAGTGCATTTCCGGACATGACCATGGCCGCGCGCGCGAAGCTGTTCGCGTCAGAAGCCGCGATCAAGGTTGTCAGCGATGCGCTGCAAATGTTTGGTGCCCGTGGGTACGGCGCGCAGGAGCCGCTGGAACGGATGTACCGGGACGTGCGGATGTTCACGATCGGCGGCGGCACTGCCCAGATTTTGCGCACGCAAATTGCTGGCTCCGTGCTCGGTACGAAAACGCCGCAGTCGCGCGACGGTTATGATCGGCTTGCGGCAGAGGTTCGCCCGATTTCCGAAGCCGCGGAGTAGGTCGCGTCACGTTCGCCCGCTCAAGCGTTCGCCCGCAACACGTTGGTCACCCAACGCGTTGCCTCACCTATGCATTGCTCCAACGTGTTTGTCCCTGAGCGTTTGCATCATGTGACGGGCCTTGTCTGCTTGGCGCTGTTAGCTGCGGCGTCGTTTCCTTTGGCGCTTGCCCCGGCAACGGCCCGTCAATAGGCGCGTTTTCCGACAATTCCGTTCCCATGTGTCGCAATTTCGTGTGTCGCAGCGCTGAACCCCGCAGGTTATTGCGGAGGATCAAGGTCGCCGCGCGGCCCGTGTGCGCAGTGTTCTTCAGTGGCCGTACGGACCGGCCGGCAGCTGTGGATGTTTGCAATACGACCGCAATCATGCCTACCCGCCGGCTGATTTGGTTTGTGATGTTTGACGCGTTCGAACCGCACGACCGTCACGCAGGAGACTTCGATTTTGGTGGGTAACATCGGCGATCAAGCTCGAATCATCCGGTTTCTGGAACGGGCCGAAAGCTACGGCGCCGACGCTGGAGTGGGTCGCGTTGAGCGGATCGATACGCATGCAGCAATTGTGTTTCTTGCCGGTGAGTTTGCCTACAAGATCAAACGCGCGGTGGCGCTGGCCTACCTCGACTTTTCGACGCTGGAAAAGCGCCGGGAGGTGTGCCGGCGAGAGCTCGACCTCAACCGACGGACAGCGCCGCGGCTCTACATCTCCGTCGTGCCCGTAACTCAGCAGCCTGATGGGACACTGGCCATTGACGGTGATGGCACGCCGGTTGAGTGGGCCGTTAAAATGCGGCGGTTTGACAATGCCATGTTGTTTGATCGTCTCGCCGTCGCGGGTGATCTGACCATCGACGATGTCGATCGCGTCGCGCGCAACGTTGCGTCGTTTCATGCGACGATTGATGTGGTTCGCGACCAGACTGCGCTCGCGAGCCTTCGGACTGTCGTTGATACGACGTTCCGCGTACCGCTGCGGGCGCAAAGTCAGATTGACCCCAAGGATGCCACCGCGACGTTGAAGCTGGCCGGCGCGCGCTTGGAGGTGCTCTCACCGCTGCTGACGGACCGGCTGTCGGCTGGCTTTGTTCGCCATTGTCACGGCGATCTGCATTTGAAGAATATCGTTCGGATCGATGGCCTGCCGAAGCTGTTTGATGCGATCGAGTTCGATCCGTCGATCGCAACGGTCGATGTGCTTTATGATCTGGCCTTTCTCCTCATGGACCTATGGCAGCGTGGCCTCAAGCAGCATGCCAATACCGTGCTTAATCGTTATCTCTATGAGGCGGCGGCGAGAGAGAACCTCGCGGGGTTGGCGGCGCTGCCGTTGTTTCTATCTCTCCGCGCCGCGGTTCGCTGCATGGTCTCCATCGACCAACTGACGACCGATCCGGAGCACGCCGGTGATCAGGTCCGCCGCGATGTGGTGCGTTACTTCGACTGGGCGAAGACGTTTCTCGCGCCGCCTGCGCCGCGGCTTGTGGCGATTGGTGGGCGATCCGGTACCGGCAAATCAACGGTGGCGGCGCTGTTGGCGCCGGATCTCGGTGCTGCACCGGGCGCCGTCCATATCCGCAGTGACCAGATTCGTAAGCGGATTTACGGGGTCGATGAGTTGATCCGCCTCGATCCCGAGGCCTACCAGCCCGAAGCGTCGCGACAGGTTTATCAGGACATGTTCGCCCAGGCAGCAGATGCATTGGCCGCCGGGCATTCTGTTGTCCTTGATGCCGTCTTTCTCAAGCCGGACGAGCGGGCTGAAGCGGATGCGCTTGCGCGTCGCATGTCGGTGCCGTTCGACGGTGTGTGGCTGGATGCGGATGCGGATGTGCTGGTTAGACGCGTCACGCGGCGGGTTGGCGATGCCTCTGATGCGGACGCCAAAGTCGTGGCCCTACAGTTCGGCCGTGAGACTGGCGACATCACCTGGCCAATCGTCGACGCAAACGGGTCAGCGCACGACGTCACGCGCCGTGTCGAAGCCATCCTCGTCGAAGCAGCCGAGGCATAAGTAGTCTTTCGTTTGCGCTGTTCGCGAGTTTTTACGTGCGCTACCGCTCGCGACAAGCGCTCGCTACTTGAGCGCGCTTTACGTGGCGCTGTTCGCACGCTCGCAGGCTCGCGGCTCGAGCGCGGGCCAGCCGTCGGGCACTGTTTCAGGCCGCGCCAGCGGTCCGGCGCGTTGCGCCGCGCACGCGGTTGCGCGAGCGATGCGTGGAAGAGCAGTGACTGTGATGTGTCTTTCCTTTGCGCTGTTCGCACGCTCGCAGGTTCGCGGCTCGAGCGCGGGTTGGCCG
>JBCDAH010000103.1:0-18712 GCA_039186015.1 Pseudomonadota bacterium | reverse complement strand
TCATTTTCCAATCGTACAACTTATTTCCGACACTCAACGCGATTGAAAATGTGCGCTTGGCGCTCGATGTCCGCGGCATGAGTTACGCCGAAACGATCGAACGGTCGGAGATGGCGCTGCGCGAAGTCGGGCTGGCACACCGGTTGAAGAGTTTCCCGGGCGGCATGAGCGGCGGCGAACAACAGCGCGTTGCCGTGGCGCGGGCGATCGCGTCGCGGCCGTCGCTCATCCTGGCTGACGAGCCGACGGCGGCACTCGACAGCGAAAACGGACACGCCGTGATGCGGCTTTTGGCTGAGATCGCCCAGGACGAAAGCCGCGCCGTTCTTGCCGTAACCCACGATCCGCGCACGCATGCGTATGCGGATCGGATTGTTCGGATCGAGGACGGCGAGATCATGGGTGATGAGGAACGCGCGACCGCTACGGGTAACGTCACGCAGTATGATCTGACAAGAAAGCGTAAGCAGCATGCCTAAGCTCAATTCGACAGCGACGACTTTTGTCGTCTCGATTGCACTGGCGGCTGGGATCGTGTTCCTGGTTGAGCGTTTGCAGCGAGACTCCCTTTCAAACGGTGCAGTCGGCTCTGCAGCGGCCGAGGTCGCAAAGCCGGAAGCGAATGCACCCGCTCCAGAGCCGTCACGCTGGGCGGCCACGGCACCGGGAAAAGTGGAACCGCGTGGCGGAGAAGTCGGGCTTCGACCGGAAGTCGCCGGCAAAGTCGCAGCCGTTCACGTCGCCATCGGCGATACCATCACGGCCGGCGACGTTCTGTTCCAGCTTAAGGACGACGAACTGCAGGCGCGCCATCGCTCCGCCCTGACCGAGGTTCGTATCCGTCAACGCGAGCGTTCCGAAGACACGCCGGCACGTGCCGCGCGCGATCGTCTGCGTGCGGCGGACGCCGTTTACGATGCGGAACGCGCGTTGCATGACGCGAAGACCAAGCTGGACGAGGCGCGGCTGGGGCGGCAGGCGGGTCGCGGATCCGACGCGGCCGTGACGACTGCGCAGACGGCGGTCAACACGGCAACAACCGAACTTGCGACCAAACGCAAGGAACTCGACGACATCATCGCGAAGGACGGAACGCCATTGCCAACTCGCCTTGAAGGCGGGTTGGAAACGGCTCGTGCAGAGCTACGCATTCTGGAGATTGCGATTGAGCGAACCCGTGTGCGCGCGCCGCGAGATGGCACGGTTCTGTCAGTCGATACCAGGGTCGGCGAACTTGTCGGTCCGAACTCGCCAACACCTGTTGTGCGCTTCGGCAGCACGAACGATCTCACCGTGACGGCAGAAGTCGCCGAACGCGACCTGGGGCGGATCAAGATCGGACAAAGCGTTGTCGTCGAAACAGCGGCATTTCCAGACCAGCAGTTTCAGGCGACCGTCGCAAAGATCGCACCGTCGCTTTCTGCCCCTCAAATCGGAGGACGGGGACCGCGCCTTCAATCCGACGTTGACGTGATTGAGGTGACAATCGACTTGCAGCCGGGCGTACGCTTGTTGCCCGGCATGCGCGTTGACGTGTATTTCCGCCCGACAGAGGCCGCGGCCAATACAGCCGCAAAGTAGCAGCGGGCTCCACCGTTTGCGCACCGATCACGTTGTGTGCGCATTCCGCGTGCCGCGCCTCCGCATGTGTGCCATGGCGGTAACCGCAGTTATGCGGCCAGGAGATCGCCGATCCGGTCAATCGCGCGCAGGATGTTTTCTTCGGAGTTGGCGTAGGAAAAGCGAATGTATCCTTCACCGTGAATGCCAAAGCTGGTTCCCGCAATGGCCGCCACGCCGGACGTTTCGAGCATCGCAGACTGCAGGTCATTGGATGACAGACCCGTTCCGGTGATATTGGGAAACGCATAAAATGCGCCCGACGGCTCAACACAGGTGACACCGTCGATCCCGTTCAAGGCGTCCACGATAACCTTGCGGCGACGGTCAAACGCCGTGACCATCTCGTGCACTGCGGTTTGCGGGCCTTCGAGCGCTGCGATGCCGGCATACTGAGTTGGTGCGTTGACGCAGGACACGGAGTTGACGTTCAGCCGAACAATCGGCTCGACCAAAGGCTCCGGCCAGACGCTGAACCCCAATCTCCAACCCGTCATCGCGTATGTTTTCGACCAGCCGTCGAGAATGATCAGGCGGTCGGCAATTTCGGGATACTTCAGAAGGCTGTGAAAGCCCTCGTCCGTATACAGCATTTGGCTGTAGATTTCGTCTGACAGAATTGCGACGTCCGGAAACTCTGCGAGTCCGGCGACCAGCTTGTCGATCTCGCGCTTCGGAACGGCACCACCGGTTGGATTTCCGGGACTGTTCAGAATAATCAGGCTCGTCTTGGGAGTTATCTGAGACAGAACGCTTTCCGCATCGAATGCGAACTTGTTGTCTTCACGCAAGACGATCGGAACCGCTTCGGCTCCGGAATAAAGGATCATGGAGCGGTAAATCGGAAATCCGGGATCGGGATAAAGGATCTCGCGACCCGCACCGCCGAACAGCAGCATTGCAAAAAACATGGTTGGTTTGCCGCCCGGCATGATCACAACGCGTTCCGGCGACACGGCGACGCCATGGCGCGTTTGCAGATCGCGGGCGACGGCCTCGCGCAACGGCAGAATGCCTTGGGCCGGCGTGTAGCCATGATGACCGTCGCGCAAGGCTTTGACCGCTGCTTCAACAATGTGCTCCGGCGTTTTGAAGTCCGGCTGTCCGATACCGAGGTTGATGATGTCGCGGCCCTGGCGCTCAAGTTCCGCTGCACGCGCAAGGACTTCAAATGCGGTCTCGGTACCGAGGCGGCCAATCTGATCTGAGATTTTCACTCTTGCTTCCCCTGACGATCTCATTGGACAGCAGACCTGGAGCCGGTCATTCCGGCTGGAGGTATTTACGCTGACAGGCAAGCTTAGCTGATGAGCGACGGCCAGTGCCACCATCTCGTGCCCGTCAAACATACGCACCGGGCATCAATAGATGAGACGGAACATCACGACACCGAGTACCGTAACGAAGATGCCCGCCAATTCCATCTGGGTCAGACGTTCTTTGAAATACGCCCACGAAATCAAGAGGGTAAAAACGACTTCGATCTGCCCCACGGCGCGAACATACGACGCGTTTTGGATCGCGAACGCTGTGAACCAGAGGATCGAGCCGACAGCGCTGGTGGCGCCAATGAAGCCAACGATGTGCCTGTTGGGCCAGATCTGTCGGAACACACCGGGTTCAGCCCAGATGAGATACGCGCCGACAGCAACAACCTGCATGGCGGTTGCGATAACCACTGTCCAGGCGGCGCGCCAGAGAAAGTCGCCTGGTGCGATCACCAGTGTCGCTTCCCTCAAAAACAAATAGGACAGCGTAAATCCGAACGCACTGCCAAATGCCACAAGCGTCGCCTTTGACAGCAGCGCACTGGAAAAGTCGGAACCGCCGGCCGCAAGTTTGCCGACGCCAATGCGTCCGACCGTCATCAGCAGAACGCCGACGAGAACGACCAGTAGCGCGAGCAGGCCGCCGCCGCTCAGCGTTTCGGAAAACAGAAGGGTCCCGATGATCGCCGTCAGAAGGATATCAACTTTCGTCAGCATGGTGCCGATTGCAAAGTTGCGGAGTTTGAAGACATAAACCAGCAGCATGGTCGCAACGACCTGAGCGGCTGCGCCCGCAAAGGTGTAGGCCAGATATTCAAACGAAAGCTCAGGTACGCCGCCGCCAACGACCAAAAGAATGACGCCTAGATAGGCGAGCATGATCGGCAGTCCGATCAGGGAACGCACATAGGTCGTGCCCAAGTTGGACATACTCTGATTGAGAGTTTTCTGAGCCGCTGTGCGCACGGCCTGCATCAAAGCCGCGAAAACGCTTATCGGGATCCACAGGTATTCCACGTTCACGACCTCGCAGCTTGATCCAAGTCTTTGGATGAATGCTCTGGGACAGCGTCAGGGCAACGCGTAGCACTTCTGAAGGGTGGCCTGCTGTGTTAGCCAATCTTGCAATTGGCGAAAAGCACTTCGCAGACATACCTGGAGGCCGATTTGGCTGAACTGCAGAAAATAGGGTTCGTTGGCGTAGGCAACATGGGGGCGCCAATGGCGCTCAATCTGGCTAGGGCCGGCTACGCCGTCATCGCTTTTGATAATCGTGAGGACGTACGAGACGCAGCTGCCAACCAGCACGAGCGGATTACAGCGGCTGAAACTCTGGCGAATGTTGCAGTCCAATCGCAAATCATCATTGTCATGCTGCCAGACAGTCGTGTTGTGAATGCCGTGGTGCTCGGCGATGGGGAAGCGCGCCAACGCGGCCTGGCAGATGACCTGAAGGCCGGCGCCGTTATCGTCGATATGAGCTCGTCATTTGCGCCAGCAACGCAAAAACTCGCCGACGCGCTCAAACACAAAAGCATTGCCATGGTCGATGCGCCCGTTTCCGGCGGTGTGCCGAAAGCCGTGAGCGGCGAGCTTGCCATTATGGCCGGTGGAACTGACGCGGATTTGGACCGGGTTGAGCCAATACTCATGGCGATGGGACACGTATTCCGCACCGGCGCCGTCGGTTCCGGCCATGCGATGAAAGCCCTTAATAACTACGTCTCCGCCGCCGGACTTATCGCGACCAGTGAGGCCCTTTCCGTTGGTGCGGCCTTTGGGCTCGACCCGGAACGAATGGTCAACATACTGAATGCATCGACTGGTCGAAACAATACGACCGAGAACAAAGCTAGCCGCTACATGCTGTCAGAGGCTTTTGACTCCGGCTTTGCTTTGGCCTTGATGGCGAAGGACGTGGGCATGGCCCGTGACTTGGCTGCAGATATGGGACAAAAGCCTGACGAACTTGCATTCGTCAGTGAATTTCTCAACATGGCGCTATCTTCACTCGGTAAGGATGCCGATCATACGGAAATCTACAGGTACGTTTTGGCGAATCGAACCAGGAATCGCACCTGAAGCCAGGTCAGCGCGGTAACGAGCTGGGCCAAGTTTCAAATTCTCGTTCAGCCAAAATCAATGCCCGTTGTATTTGCGCCACATATAACGATACCGATGCGCTCATTGTCGTCCGGCACGTAAGCGCCACTCAAAAGTGCGGCTAACGCGGCCGCGCCTCCAGGTTCTGCAACAATCCGAGTTTTGTCCCAGAGTAGCGCTTGCGCGCGGCGAATGGCATCGTCAGAAACCGTCAAAACGTCTTCTACGTAGCTCTGGATAAGTGGGAACGGCAATGATCCAACCCGGCGCGCGCCCAGTGAATCTGCCGCCAATCCATTGACATCGACCTCAACATCAACCGGCCGGCCAACATCCAGTGCGGCTTTTGCGGTTGCGCATGTTTCGGGTTCTACACCAATCAAGCGCGTACTGCCTTGATACCATGCGGCCATCCCCCCAATCAGGCCTCCACCACCGATCGCAACCAATATGGTCGACAAGCGAGGCGATTGCGCATCAAACTCAAGTGCAAGACTTCCCTGACCAACTAATGTTTCAGGTTGGTTGTATGCATGGATGTTTTTCGCACCGGTATTCACGCAATGACGCTCGGCGGCGTCCGAAGCATCTGCATACTGACCCTTTATCACCTCAAGATTCGCTCCGAGCGCGCGAATACTCGCTTGTTTGGCTGGTGATGATATTTCCGGAACAAAGATGGTTGCGGGCTTATGCAGCGCTTTGGCAGCATAGGCGACAGCCGCACCATGATTGCCGCCAGAAGCCGCTGCAACGCCGGCTTCCGGAATGTCGCCCAATAGAAAGTGGGTCAATGCGCCGCGTGCTTTGAATGAACCGGAATGCTGAAAAAGCTCGAGTTTCAAGTGTATCTCGGAACCTTTGAGCCCAAGGTCCTCAGCTGCCACGAGGAGAACGGGCGTGCGCCGAATGTGGCCGCGTAATCGGTCATAGTTCGTCGAAATCGTGTCGCGATTGATTGAGTATTGGGTCACGCCATCTCCTTATTCACCAAGCGCTGATACGCCCAAGAGTTCTGATACGAGCCCAGCATTGAATCAACATTCAGTAATGGTGAGCAATCTGACGTCTGTATCAATTGACGCTAGGCTTTTGTGCAATCGCAAGCGGGATTGCGCTCAGTTCTCGGAGATTGAATCTCGGAATAGATCCCAAACATCAAGTGATCTGTTGCAACCGTGGCTTGCGAAAGTTCTCGGGTGAATGGATATGCTGTCAACCAATTCCACGATTGGGGTTGATGTCTTGGGGAAATCTGATAAGCCAAAACCACAGATAATCGTGCTAGTGAATTGTCTATCTTGGGCTGGTGCGGTAGATTTGAAAATCATGAGTTCAAGGTAGGTTTAGCGGTCAGCAAGAGCAACGGCAAACATGTGCGGTGTTTCCGGATATTGAAAAAAGTGTCTAGCGCTTGTAAATCATTAAGAAAAGCGGTCGTAGGCTCCTGGCCGACGGTTACCCTCGAATAAAAAAGGAAATCCCAAATGTCTAAACGTCCGACGAAAGCTTCGAGCAAGGCTGTAAGCTACGAAGACATGCCGCTGAAAGATCTTCTCGGCATGGAAGTTCAGATCAAAAAGGCGATTGCTGTCGCAAAAGAACGGGAGCGGAACGCTCTTAAACAACAGATCGAGGCTATGGCCCAGGACTCCGGCTTCTCGGTTGGCGAGCTCTTTTCCGGCCGCAGCACCAAAGGCAAGACTGTTGCTCCAAAATATATGAACCCAGATAACAGAACCGAGACCTGGACAGGCCGTGGTCGTAAGCCGCGTTGGTTGGTTGCGAAATTGGACGAAGGCGCAAGCCTGGACGACTTCGCAATCTAAAGCGGCGTCGCACACGCAAATGTCGCGTACTCAAATGTAACGCACTCAAATGTTACACATGCAAATCATGAGCCAGGGCCACAGCCCTTGCTCATGGCACGGCGGTCTATGACGTCCTGCAATTCTTGGCGTATACTGCCAGACAAGCTCGCCGATCTGATCCGGATTTCTCCGTCGCGGCCCCTGGTGTTTCCGCTCTCGCGCTCGTCCTGCCCAAAAGTGAAAAACCCGACGGACTCAAACCAACGTCTCACGGCACTATAGGCTTTGCGCCGTTGTGCCTGACGTGGTTAGGATGGCCCGTGGCACTGCATTCGCGCTATGCTGTGGCGCAATGTTGGGCGTCGTAGCCGCACGTGTGCTGAGGGCCACTCGAGGCACCAACGAGAGTTATGGGCGAAACGGCGACTTTCAAAGCTTGTATGTTTAATCGCTGCCAATCGCGTCAGCTATCGTTTGAGCGATTGATTTGCTGCGCAGCAAGTTCGAGAAGCTGGTCCCTTTCAAGGGAGAAGTCGCTTTTGCGCCAAAGCGTCTCGATGTCGCGTACGAGGTTGCCCAGTGTGGGGCCGGACTCGGCACCCAGCCGAATCAGGTCTCTCGCTGCAATAGGAAATTCTGGAGGCCGCCAGTTTTTTGCGAAGCGGTGGATATCTTGCCACTTGGGAGAGTCGGGTGGTGCGCCATCAGCCGCATGTAGCAAAACCACTGCGCGTTCGCGCTGATCCGACGATAAGTCGTATAACACGTCCCGAGGCACAAGCTGAATTTGGGCCCGCAGCGTTCGATTGCACACGACGTGCGCCAGATCGAGTGCGGCGTGGCGTTCCAGTCTGCTGAGCTTCAGTCGGCTTGCGAGGCGGCTCGCGTCACCGGGGTCGGCAATGCAAGCGGCAACAAGCCGGAGCACAGGATCTGGCGGTTGCTCGAGAACGTGTTCAATTTGCACTGTCCGACGAAGCCGCTGTGGCTGAGGAGCAAACGGCAGCAGTTTTGTCAGCACACCGGCGCATCGCATCGCATCAAACGCATCGCACGCGCCAGGGCCTGACAGAAGCGAGAACATTTCCTTCCGGATCCGTTCACCCGAAAGGCGCTTCAGGCCGTTGTGCTCGGCCGTCACGGCCAGGTTTGCGCTTGGGTCCCGAACAAACTCGGGCATTGCCGCCGAAAGCCGAAACATCCGTAAGGTTCGCAGATAATCTTCGCGAATGCGGTCCCGGGGCTCGCCTATAAATCGAATAACTCCGTTCTGGAGATCGGAAAGGCCACCAACCGGATCGTAGATTTCGCCATGTCGGTCGCAGTAAATCGCGTTGACGGTAAAGTCGCGTCGTTGCGCATCGCCTAACCAGTCTTGCGTGAAAACAACTTCGGCCATGCGACCATCGGTGTTCAGGTCGCTGCGCAGCGTTGTCGTCTCGAACGTCTTGTGATGCGAAAGGATCGTGACCGTGCCGTGCGAAATACCGGTTGGGCGGGTTTCCAGGCCGGCGGCAATCGCGGCTGCATCAACAACACTGGGCTGCGCCGTCGTTGCGACGTCGATGTCGGGGTCGTGCGGTGGCGACTGACCCAAGCGGTGTGCCCGCAACGTATCGCGAAGCGCTCCGCCAACAACCCGCGCCTCGTGGCCGGCGGCCGCAAGCGCGTCAAACACGGCCAACAGTTCAGGCCAGGCGAGCCAAGGTGCCGCGACGCGTCCCATCGGGGTGATGATCGTCTCGGACGGTCGGGTCGGTTGGGTCATCACTCGTGGCGGCCTGGAACGATCTTTCCGTCGCGGAATACGGGCGGCTGATAGGTTTTGCCAGGCTCCGCAAACTCCGTCGAACCGAAGATGGCCAGGACACTGATGGCGAGCGCCGCACCAATGGCAAGCAGCCAAAACAGCGGCGCGTCATCGAGCGCTTGTGTTGCGGTATTGTTAGCCTGCCCACGGCGACGGATCATGACGAACGCGATGTACAGGAGCGTCGGCAACGCGAACAGGACGATGTTCTCGATGACGATGCGTATCATGGTGCAAACAATCTCTCGTGAAGGTTTTTCAGGATTCCAGCAGTCGCACCCCAGATATAGTGATCCTGATAAGGGATCGCATAAAAATGCCGCTCCTGACCGTTCCAGACACGTGAATGTTTTTGATGGTTCTGCGGATCCATCAAAAATGAGAGCGGAACTTCAAACACGAAGTCCACTTCTGTCGGGTCGGCTTGTATCGTGTGGTCTGGCGCGACCAGCCCGACAATTGGGGTCACGTTAAATCCGGTTCCGGTACGATAGGCATCCAGGTAACCGATTGGCTCGATCAGGCCGGCCTCCACGCCGATTTCTTCCCTGGTTTCGCGCAGTGCGGCTGCAAGGGCGCTTTCGTCCGTTGCGTCGATACGCCCGCCGGGGAACGCGATCTGTCCGGCGTGGCGCTTTAACGCTGCGGACCGCTGGGTGAGAAGTACGGTCAGCTCGCTGCGCACGACGATCGGAACCAGCACAGCGGCCTGCCGTGGCGGTGGCATGTCGCCGAGTTTGTCGATCAGATGGGGGTTGAGGTCGTAGTCGCTCCGCCCGCGCGATTGCCCAAACGCGGGTTCGGCGGCCGCATCTGTCGGCGCGTCGTCAAGCGCGGCTCCCGCGCGAACACGCAGCGTTTCGACGTCCAACCGATAGACCATCAACTCACATTCATACTCGGCAGCCGGTAGCGTTTACGTGGCGCGGCGGAAGCAACGATCCGCGCGTCCTGCAACACCGCCGTCACGCCGCACGTTTGACAGCGATGTCCGGCACGGCGGTTCCAATCATGCAATCCCGTGTCACGATTTCGGCCAGCCGTGCTTCATCCCATTCTTCTGTTCCAGGCGGCCGCAGCGGAATGACGAAGTACCGAAGATCTGCTGTGGAGTCATGTACACGTACGACCTGATTGTCAGGGACTTCGAGACCGAACTCCCGTAACACCGGGCGCGGCTCCCGGACAACCCGAGATCGATACGCCACGCTTTTGTACCAAGCCGGTGGGATGCCCAACAGCATCTTCGGATAGCACGAACACAACGTGCAAACGATAACGTTGTGCACGCCCGGCTCGTTAAAAACCGCACGGATCTCTGGCAGCTCACCAATATCGATATCAAGCTCTGCTAAAGACGCGCGCGTGTCCGTGCGAAGGCGCTCAGCGAAGTCTGCGTCTGCCCAGGCACGCGCAACAACCTGTGCACCCAGTGCCGGTGAGCGGCTATCCATAATATCGATCGCATGCGCAATCTCGTCAGCTGTGAGCGCCCCTTTTTCAATCAACAGCTCGCGGATGGCGCGTTCCAGAACTTCGTAAGGGCTTGCGGGGCCGGCGTCATGGTCTGGCTGAGGTGCGTGCGGATCACCGTCGCCATGTCCCGGATGATGATCATGCATACGCGTATCCCTTCAGGCATGACCGGCTGGTAACAGCCAGTGCTCGTAAATGTCGACCTCGATTTCATCGCCGGAGAACCCACCATATCCCTGCCAGATGTGGGTTTGTTGTAGCCGGACCTTGTACAGAGTCACTTCCGGAAGACCCGGTTTCATATATGCCAACTGTTCCGGATTGCGAAAGCGACCATGAATGGCCGTTACGGTTCCCTCCTGGCCACGTAAATACGACGGCGCTCGGCAATGACCGGCGGACGGACGGGAATCAATGCGAACCCGGTCGCCGATGTTGAAGCGCTGCGCGGGCGTTGAAGCGGTGCGGCTCATGGTGCAACGCCTTTGCCTGTATCCCGCGGTACGGCTTCGTGAGACGCACCACGTCCTTCCGCAATGAACGCGGCACGCACGTTGTCTATTTTCGCATCGAGTTCAGCGTCCGTGAAAATCTCCTGCTCGAGAAGCAAATTCCGCAAAGCGCGGACCCACTTCTCATAATAGTCCGTCGCGTCATACTGTTGTTCGCTATAGCTTTCGATCATTCGGCGCATGGCATCGACGGTGAATGCCCGCTTTGTCGGGCTTCCGAGCGCTCGCATCATAGCGTCCACGCGCTTTTCCCAAAGCGCGAGATCGTGCTCTTCGCGGTCTATCGGACCAAATGCAAGGCCGCCGACGTCATGTACGGAGCGCCCATCGGAGTCGGCGCGTAAACTATTGAAGCGCTCCGTCATTGTGTCCTCCTGCAAACTGGTTCGCAATGTTCGCCGCAATATCAGCCGCCTGGCAAGCAGCGGTCAAACGCCTTGGTAGGCGCATGAAACCGACCAACTAGATTTGGCGTTCCGCAGCCCGTGCGCAAGCATGACGATGCGCTGGATGGTCTGACATCGAGAGACACGAATATAGAGGAGACTTGCTGCATTGTACCAAATGTTTGTTGTCGCCTGTCTCACGCTCTTGCTTTTTGGAATTGGCCCGACTGAAACTCGGGCAAGTAAAGTACGCGTCGACGTCGAACTGGTGATTGCCGTCGACGTATCCGGCTCAATGCGTACTGAAGAGCATGACCTGCAGCGACGGGGTTTTCTGGCAGCATTCTCTGACGAAACCTTGATCCGAGCAATTCAGTCCGGGCCATACGGCCGGATTGCCGTCACGTACATGGAATGGGCGGATCAATACAGCCAGTCCGTGCTCGTGCCCTGGCGGATCATCAAAGATCACGCGACTGCGCGCGTCTTTCGCGAAGAATTGGCGCCGAAGCCGCGATCTGCAATCAGCGGGACTTCGATCTCCAGCGCGTTGCTGTTTGCGACGTCGCTATTTACGAAGTCGCCTTACCGGGGATTTCGCAAAGTGATCGACGTGTCCGGTGACGGGCCAAACCGCACCGGCAAACATGTCAATGCTGTGCGAGACGCCGTTCTGCGGCAGGGGATCATCATCAATGGCCTGCCGATCATGCTGTCACCGATGCTCCGTCACAGGACCCACGGTGTTGATCTCCATCACTATTTTGAAGACTGCGTCATCGGTGGGCTAGGCGCCTTTGTCTATCCTGTCCGGGCGAAAGAGCAGTTTGCCGAAGCGATCCGGCGCAAATTGATCATCGAAGTATCGGGCCGGCCCGCGCAGGTTGTCTTGGCTGCACAACGCAGCCGACGATTGGTAAACTGTCAAATTGGACGGAGTAATATCGACAGTTGGTGATCGAGCACGTGCGCACGTGCAAAGCTGCTATGACCGGGCGCACTGAACGGGCGCACTGGCCGGAACCTGGCTGCAAAACCCGGAAGTTCTGCCTATGAGGCCCACATTTTGAGAAGACGCTGCCCAACCTGCATGCTAGCCTCTGTTCGGTCCACGGTTGAGAAAACTCCGGGAGAGATTGCAATGCGTCGCGCTGGATTATTGGGTTTGCTGGTGGCGGCCCATTTTGTTGGTCTACTTGGTGTCCACTCCGCAGCGGCCCAAGACAACCTTAAGACGTATCGATACTCTAAAGCTGGCAACTGGACGATATCGGCCCTCTACAACGCCGGTAACTTCTTGAGCTGCTATGCGCGTGTGTCCTACCGCAACGACATCAACGTATCGCTCATCGCTTATGAGAACGGCCGCTGGACGCTGCAATTCTACAATCAGAATTGGCCCCGCCGTCAGGTTTCGAAGTTCCGGGCCGCACTTGAGGTTGACGGCCGTGTGCTGCGGAACACACAGGCGACGTATCGCGGCCGCAGCGTGTTTTTGGAGATCGGTCGATCTGTCGATCCCGTTCGGAGTTTGGTTTCAGGACGTGTGATGACGATCCGCTCGAACTCCGGGACGTCCAGCTTCAAGCTTACGAACGCGCATGACGCAGCCAATGGTGTCGCGGAGTGCTGGTTACACCACAAGCGCCGCAGAGACCGGAGTGGCAACGACGCGTTCAATTCGGGCCAGCAACCGCGCGGTAATAATCGCGGCGCGTTTTAGGTATCTCCGCCTTCGGCTGAAACAACAGCGCCTGTGCCTCTGAAAGAGGCGCGGGCAAACCTGCGGTTTGTGCTGGCGCGGTACGTCTCGTTCGGCAGATCAAGAGTTGAGAGCTACTCGGGCGACGCAACCGATCCGGCGAGGATGCCACCGTCGATCGTCAGTTCCGCGCCCGTCATGTAGGCCGCCTCGTCCGATGCCAGAAGCACAGCAAGCGCTGCGACCTCCTCAGGTCGGCCAAATCGCTTGGCCGGCGTATCCGCGACGACCCCGCGCATACGCTCTGCACGATCCGGGCCATCTCCGATGATCGGCATCCACATGTCCGTTAGAACAGCGGCCGGGTGGATGGAGTTGCAACGGATATCGAGCCCCTGTTCGGCGCAGTAGAGGGCCACGCTCTTCGTATGGTTTCGAACCGCAGCCTTCGATGAGGCGTACGCGGCGGCCATGGGGATGCCAACCATGCCGGAGCGCGACGAGATGTTGATGATCGAGCCCGAACCTGCCCGACGCATGGCCCGAATGGCATACCGGCAACCCAGAAACGTGCCATCCAGATTCGTGATGTGAACGGCGCGCCAATCCGCGAGCGACGCATGTTCCGGGTCGTGGGCGACCGGCCCGGACTCGAACCCGGTAATGCCCGCGTTATTGACCACCACATCCACTGTCGGGTGTTCGTGCTCAAGCCGGGCCCAGTCGGCTTCGCATGAGACGTCTAGCGGAACGAACGGGCTCTGAAGCCGTTCCGCCGTCTGGCGACCGGCGTGCTCATCTTTGTCCGTGATGAGCACGTGCGCGCCTTCATCGACAAAGGTCCGGGCGATTGCGGCACCGATACCGCGAGCTGCGCCGGTTACCAGACACGACTTGTGTGCGAGACGCGGCATCGCGATTCGGTCCATCAGACGTCATGCAGGCCGAGAGGCATGGCTCAGGCGGCGTTTTCAGCCGAAACCGAGCCCGGCGCTCTCAGAAGCGGTCAGATCAGCTTCGTCATCGCAACAGCGGTATCAGCCATTCGGTTCGAAAAGCCCCACTCGTTATCGTACCACGAGAGGACACGAACCAACTTGCCATCCACAATCTGCGTCTGCGTTGCGTCGAAGTTCGACGAATACGGCGAATGGTTGAAGTCAATCGACACCAGCGGCTCTTCGTTGATCGAGAGCACACCCTTGAGACTAGTCTCCGCGGCGTGCTGCATGGCGGCGTTCACTTCTTCAACCGTCGTCTCCCGGCCCGGGATAAACTTGAGGTCGACGACCGAGACATTCGGCGTCGGCACCCGTATCGCCGTCCCATCGAGCTTGCCGTTCAACTCCGGCAGCACCAGTCCGACGGCCTTTGCCGCACCCGTTGATGTCGGGATCATGCTCATCGCGGCCGCCCGCGCGCGCCGCATGTCCTTGTGGGCCTGATCAAGGATGCGTTGGTCATTTGTGTAGGCGTGGATGGTCGTCATGAAACCAGACTGAATGCCGATCAGATCGTGTGCCACCTTGGCCACCGGCGCGAGGCAGTTGGTTGTGCACGACGCATTCGAGACGATGGTGTGGTCCGCCGTGAGCTTGTCGTTGTTCACTCCATAGACGACCGTCAAGTCCGCGCCCTTCGACGGGGCTGACACAAGAACCCGTTTCGCACCGGATTCCAGGTGAGCTGCGGCTTTGTCACGATCCGTGAAAATGCCCGTGCACTCCAAGACGACATCGATGCCCATCTCACGCCAGGGCAGCTTCGTCGGATCGCGCTCGGCCAGAACGCGGATGGGCGCGCCGACGCCGATGTCCATCTGGTCACCGTCGACGGCAACCGAGCCAGCGTACGGTCCGTGTACCGAATCGTACTTGAACATGTGGGCGTTGTCTTTTGCGGAGCCCAGGTCGTTGACCGCGACGACCTGGATATCGTCACGCTTCGCCTCGGCGATCGCGCGCAAGATGTTACGGCCGATGCGGCCGAAACCAGAAATCGCTACTTTTGCACCCATTTTCTTCTCCGTTGCCCCCTCGTATCTGATGCGAGATTGATGTATGAAAAGACATCATCTGCACGCGGGTTTGATTGCCGATATTGCGCCTCAGTGCATGGCCTTTATGAGATGTCGCTCTCTTTGCACGATCGTGTCGGATAATCCACTTCAGTTCATTGTAGAGACAGCGTTGGCAGGCGATTTTACGTGATGAGGCGCAAGGCTTGGCTTCGACGCGGCCGAGGGAGGCAAGCGCAAGCAAGTTGACGCGGGTCCAATCGGCCCACCAGACGGCCAAGGGTTTCAATGCGGGGGCACATGGCAGCTCGAACACCTTCCAAAAAATCTGCCACACAACCGACAAAGTCGAAGCGTGCCGGCGTGAAAAAGACCGCTGCGAAGGCGACCAATGCAGCCAAGGCAACCAAGACGGCAAAGACACCGCCAAAGAAAAGCGTTAATAAACCTGATGTTGCCGCACTCGAGCAAGAACTGGAAGCAGCCAGGGTTCGGATCAGCGAACTCGAAAGTCGCCAGAATGACGTGATCAACCGAATCGAGTGGATATTGGATACGCTCCGCAGCGCACTTGAGGATGCGGACAAAGGCTCGACACGGCGAAAACGCGTCTGAACGCTCTGTATTGACCGCTGTCTGGGCCATGCGCACGTTGGTGATGGCGGCAACGAGGGGGCATCGATGGCTCAGGTTGCGTTTGAGGTAAACGGGCGAACCTATCAGTTGGCCTGTAAGGATGGAGAGGAAGCCCGGTTGCAAGAGCTCGCCGGCCATGTCGCCGGCATCGTCGACCGGCTGGCCGGCGAATTTGGTCAGATCGCACCGGAACGCTTGATGTTGATGGCTGCGATTCTGACAGCCGATGAGCTCTGGGATGCGCGGGAACGGCTGAGCAAACTGTCGTCATCCGAGGATCCAGCGAGCAGGCCGTAATACGCCATGGGCCGCTCGAATCGGCAGCCGCGTTCGCGCAAAGCGATCCATAGTTGAAACCCCTGACGTCAGTGCTGGCATTCTTGACCTGGAGTGCATAGGTTCACACTGCTGCGCGGTTCGTCAGGAGTAATTTTCCCCTGGGCCGATAAGCACTGCCTGGGAGCTGTCCCTGGCCGGGATCGTGGTCTCGGACACACGGCGCCCACCTACGTTTGTAGGGACCTGGCGGGATGATCGTCTCCAACGGCCAGCGCGGCGCTGAACTCACTGCGGAGCTTGGCCTGACGGTCGATCTGCTTGGGCGCGGATGGCACAATCCCATCCGTGAGAGGCGCACGGAGTTGGCGGTGGCCGCTACAGTGCTGTTGCCAGCGCGGTTGGACCATTTCGAGGGGCAAGCGCATCCGGCAATCAAACTACGCGTAGTGTTCGCTGTGCCTGAAAGCTGCCGACCGGGATGAGCACGATCAAATCTGATAAGCAACAATTGCGAGAAGCGGCAAAGCTGCGTCGTGGAACCGTCCGGGCAGAGTGGTCAGCAACGCAGGCTCCAGAGACGCTCATTGCGGCGCATCTTCGTGCGGAGCGACTGGCCGGACCAGGCGCAATTGTTGCCGCGTACATGGCCATCGGCGATGAGATCGACGCCGTCGCGGTCGCCGCGGACGCCTTCGCTCAGGCCCAACTTGGCTTGCCCAGAATGCACGGTCGCGGGCAACCGCTGACGTTCCATGCCTGGTCGCCTTCCGATCCGTTGGCGCAGGCCAAATGGGGCATTCTTGAGCCGCTGGCATCGGCGCCAGTGGTGCAACCTACCGTCGTTCTGGTGCCACTTCTGGCATTTGACAGATCCGGCTTTCGGCTCGGCTACGGCGGGGGCTTCTACGATCGCACGCTCGCCGGCATGCGAAGCGCGACGCCTCCGATCTCCATTGGACTGGCATTTGATGAACTAGAGGTCGACGCCGTTCCCCGCGAGCGCTATGACCAGCGGCTCGATTACGTCGCGACGCCGACAATCGTCCATCGCTGTCGAAAGGATTAGAATGCGGTTTTTGTTTCTTGGAGACGTGGTTGGGCGTGCTGGCAGGCGCATCGTTCAAGATCATCTGCCACGCCTGCGCCGCGACCTCCAGCTCGACTTTGTTGTTGTGAATGGGGAGAATGCTGCCGGCGGTTTCGGCATTACCGAGGCAATCCACGAAAGTCTTCTGGAAGCTGGCGCCGATGCGGTCACTCTAGGTAACCATGCGTTCGACCAGCGCGAGCTTCTGGTCTCGATTACACGGCAAGATCGTTTGCTTCGCCCACTGAATTATCCGGACGATACGCCTGGGCGCGGCGTTGCGCTGATCAAAGCAAAGACCGGTGCATCGGTGCTGGTAATCAATGCTCTTGGCCGGATTTTCATGAGCAATGTCGAGTGCCCGTTTCGCGCCATTGATCGCGAGATTGGCCTCTGTCCTCTGAAGGAAGGCGCAGACGCGATCATTGTCGATTTTCACGCCGAAGCAACGAGCGAAAAGCAAGCCATGGGGCACTACCTGGACGGTCGTGCGTCTGTTGTCGTTGGAACGCATACGCATACGCCGACGGCGGATGAGCGTGTTCTGGCCGGCGGGACGGCGTACCAGACCGATGCCGGAATGTGCGGGGACTATACGTCTGTGATCGGAATGAACCCGGCTGAGCCGATCAATCGGTTTCTCTCACCGGTTGCGAGAGACCGCATGGAGCCGGCATCCGGGACGCCGACCCTCTCTGGCCTTGCGGTCGAGATCGACGATACGACCGGGCTGGCGAAGCAAGCCGCCGCGCTGCGTTTCGGCGGTGATCTTACGCCGCGTTCACCGCCATTCTGGTCAGCTGAGTAGGCCGCAGCCGCCGCTGGTGTGTCCGCGCACGTTGCCCGGCAAGGCTTGACAGGTATCGGTCGCTTGGGTTCTCCGAAGACACCAAACGCGCGCGACGACAGAGAGAAGACGGAACCGATGGCTGGTCATTCACAGTTCAAGAACATCATGCATCGCAAGGGTCGCCAGGATGCGATCCGCTCGAAACTGTTCTCGAAGTTGGCGCGTGAGATCACGGTGGCGGCGAAACTGGGTGCACCGGATCCCGAAATGAACCCGCGCTTGCGCCTTGCGATTAATAACGCCAAGGCCCAGTCGATGCCCAAGGATAACATCGAACGGGCGATCAAGAAGGCGGCAGGTGGCGATAGCGAAAACTACGAAGAGATCCGTTACGAGGGTTACGGCGCCGGCGGTGTTGCCGTGATCGTTGAGGCGCTCACGGACAATCGCAACCGAACCGGCAGCGCAGTTCGTGCTGCGTTCACCAAGCACGGCGGAAATCTTGGTGCGACTGGCGCGGTCAGCCACATGTTCAACCGTGTTGGCGAAGTCATCTATCCGGTCGAAGCCGGTACCGCCGAAGCTGTGCTGGAGGCCGCCATCGAGGCAGGCGCGGACGACTGCAGGTCCGACGACAACGGACACGTGATCACATGCACCTTCGAGGATATCGGTACCGTATCGCGTGCTCTGGAAGCGGCGTTGGGTGAGGCCGAAAGTGTCAAGGCCGTTTGGCAGCCGACGCTGACGACGCCGGCAGACGAAGACCTTGCGACATCAGTCATGAAGTTGATCGCTGCTCTGGAAGACGACGACGATGTCCAAAACGTCTACGCCAACTTTGAAGTCGACGATGCCGTGCTCGCCAACCTGACAATCTAAAGCGTGTCGCGCTTTTCGCTCACGGCTATTCCTCGCTCTGCTCGGGCCTCCGCGTGGGCGGCGCAACGCGCCGGGCCGCTGGCGCGGCCTGGGACAGTGCTCGACGGCTGACCCGCGCTCGAGCCGCGAGCCTGCGAGCGTGCGAACAGCGCAATCAAAGACTCTTCGCTCACGGCTATTCCTCGCTACGCTCGGGCCCCATCGAGATGGCGTGTTAGCCATCTCGACATGTGAAATGCCCAACGCGGGAAAACCCGCGTTGGGTTGGGGGCGGCGCACCGCGCCGGGCCGCTGGCGCGGCCTGGAACAGAGCAGGCCAGACGTCGAGCACTG
>JBCDAH010000102.1:0-18717 GCA_039186015.1 Pseudomonadota bacterium | reverse complement strand
GTTGTTTATCGCTCACGGGCTGTTCCGGCCTGCGGCCGGGCCCTCCGCGTGGGCGGCGCAACGCGCCGGGCCGCAGTCGCGGCCTGTAATGGAGCCAAGCAGGATAGCCAGCGCTCGAGCCGCGAGCTTGCGAACAGCGCAAACTAAAACGCGCTCAAGTAGCGAGCGCTTGTCGCGAGCGGTAGCGCCACGAAAGACTCGCGTGCGAACAGCGCAATTAAAGACTCTCGTCCAAACCAACCCCATCACCACAACGGCTATAGCAGATCTGAACTCGGATTCGATCTGCGTTGCGCGGGGCGCGTCCAGCCTGAGGAAAGCAGCTGCGCCTCCGCATCCGGAGACAACATGGTCGAAACACCGATTGTCGCAATGAGCGCCTTCAGAGCGTCGGCCTCGTTGGCACCGGATGGCACGAAGTCCGACGTATCGTCGTCTGCCTTGTTGCCGATGCGAAACGCACCGATAATGCGCCATGCGCGCGGCGTTTCTCGGCAGGCGACGGCTGCCGCGACGGGGTACTGATCCGCCGCGACCGTATCGGTCTCCGTTTGCTTGGAAAGAAGCTCGAACTCGCGGCAAGCGCGCCCCTGCCGATCACGGAACGTGGCAACAACAGTGGCGCTGGCATCAGAACTGACGTCAACCACGGTGCCGCTCGCACGCGTCTCCAGGACTTCAGCCAGTTTCGAGTCTTTTGGCACAACGCCGATCGCAATGGTTCCTGCCACGCCATCGCCATGTGTCATGTCGCGCACGAACATGCCAAGCGCAATGCCAGCCGTGAGCGTGACGCAAGCCGCAAGCGGCAGAAGCGAATGACGAATTGGGCTTCCCCGCTGAAGTAGCGGCACAACGTTTGATGTAACCCAAGTTGATTTGAGAGAGCTCGCATCCTCTGTTGTCTCCGGCGTCGGTCCATTCCGTATCAGATCAACGAGATGCGCGGGTGGTTCCTCTTCCATGGGCGCATTGACCGCTGCGGCGAGAATGGGCGCAGTGCGGCGCAGCGATGCAACGAAATCGCAGGCCTCTGGATCATTGCGCAAATGGTTTTCGACGGCTCGTGCCGTCTCAGCATCAAGGCGCCCATCGGCATAGGCCATCAGCATTTCATCTGTGAATCTCTCAGTCATGCCGTCTGCCCATGATGATACAACCTAGGTGACGCCTGCGGATCAATCGCGGTTGCGAGTTTCTTTCGCGCGCGCGCAAGCCGGCTCATCACCGTGCCGATCGGGACACCGAGCACATTGGCCGCATCCTGATAGGACAAGCCATCGATCGTCACGAGGCCGAGGACGGCCCGCTGCTCTTCCGGAAGCTTTGCAATCTCATCACGAACAAGCGCTAGAGACTGGCGCGCTTCCGTCTGCTCTGCGAGGCGCGTGTTTGCTGGTATGGATTCAATGACTTCGGTGTCAGTCACTGTTTCTCTCCGAGCTGCAGAACGCGTGCGATCAATCCAGGTCGTTTGCACGATCCGGAACATCCAGCTGTCCAATCGCGTTCCAGGCTCAAATTGGTTCAGTCGCGAAAGTGCGCGCTCGCATGCGGCTTGCACAAGGTCGTCGGCTTCATCGCTGGAGCCGCACAACGTCAATGCAAATCGCCTCAGTCGCGGCAAAAGCGCGACCATATCTTCGCGAATACGTTCTGGCATTCAGCATGTCCGGTCGTGGTCGCTCGACGGGATAACGTCGCCGAGAGCAGTGTATTCCCAATGCGTCGATCACGAGGCCGTGAACATCCCTTTACGCATTTCAGAAGGAATAACCAGTGCTGCGGGCCGTTGTAGATGGCATCGCGTCAAAACGTTAATCGGAGATGAGGGAACATGACGGAGCGTCGACCCATGATACGCCTGATTTCCACTGCCCTGTACGTCAGCATGGTTCTCGGCTTCGTCGGCACCAGCGTCGCCTTGCTCGTTCTTTATCCGGTGCCCGCCCTTGCTGACGATGGTGGCGACGATGGGGGTGATGATGGCGGCAGCGACGGCGGCGACAACGATGGCGGTGATGATGACGACGATGACGACGATGATGGACGTTCGTCTTCCCGTGCAAGTCGGAGCATAAACTCAAGAGGAAGTTGGCGACCGTCCGCAAGCCGCACTCGCCGGTCGACACGGCGCAGCACGCGCAGCCGGCCGCGGCCACGTCGCGAGGTTGTGGTGCAAGGCCTCGGGCAGTCAGCTCTGGCACGTCTGCGGCGTCGCGGTTTCGTACCCCTCGGACAACACCGCAGCGGAACGCTCGGCGGCAATCTCATTCGACTGCGTATTCCCAGGCGCATGGGGTATCGGCGCGCGCTTCGGGTCATTCGAAGAGCTGCACCAGCGGCAACCGCGGCGCGGAACGAATTGTATCGTCGCCCCCCATATGAGCGCTATCGCCCAAGCGGGCGGCCCTGCGGAAGTCGGTGCCCTCAGTTTGAGCTTGTTGGTTGGTCCAAGCAGCTCAATGTCTGCGCAGCTGATGCAGCAATCGGTATCATCGATACGGGTGTTGATGACAAACACCCCGCGTTTGCCGACGCTGACCTGACGGTAATTAGCGTTGCCCGCAAGGACCGGAGACGGGCCTCAAAGCGACATGGCACAGCGGTCGCGAGTATTCTGGTCGGCGGTCCGTCAAGCGGTGCACCGGGGCTGCTTCCGGCAGCCAGCGTGACAGCGGTGAATGCGTTCCACCGCATCGGCAACAAGGATCGCGCCGATGTCTTCGACCTCGTCCGCGCCATTGACACGCTGGTCGAACGCCAGGTCCGCGTCATCAATATGAGTCTGACCGGGCCCCCCAGCCCGTTTCTGAAGGCGGCGGTCTCCCGGGCGCAGGCGGCAGGCGTTGCTATCGTCGCGGCGGTTGGGCACCCCTCCAAAAGCCTTGGATATCCGGCAAAGTACGACGGCGTGATCGGCGTTGCGACCGTAGACGGCAATCTGCGCGCTTCACGCCGCGCCGCACGCGGTGGCCAAGTCGACTTCACGGCTCCGGGCACGGGGGTTCTGGCGGCAATACCAGGCAAGCGCACCCGTCGCGTTCAGGGCAGCTCGTTCGCGGCACCCTTCGTGACCTCGGCCTATGCCGTTGCCGGTCGTGAAATCAGCGTCGCGGACTTGACGCGTCGACTCTCGCAGTCCGCGAAGGATCTCGGAGCACCAGGCCGCGATCCGATTCACGGATGGGGCTTGATCCAGGTTGCTGACATTCCAGGGTGTGCGACGCGAACGAACTAGATGGACGATTGAGATGAGGGCATTCCCGCCTATGGCGGAGATGCTCTCAGCCGGCCGAAGTTTGTGAAAGCCCTGCACGCGGGCCCTCCTGAGCGGGAATTGCTTGGAGTTCCCGCTCCGTTTTTTTGTTACCGAGGCAGAGGTGCATGAGCGGCGGTACTCAGGCGCTTGCTGCCGCTGTGTTCGAGATCGCGTGTCGCCTCTAAAGCGAGCGCGAAGAAGCGTTCCCTGACGGCTGCAGAGAATGGGTTGTCCCGCTCGATCGCGTCGTAAACACCGGGCGCATCATAGCGAACCATGTCGACGGCTTCCATGAGAAGGTCGAAGCTCGCTGTTGTCATGCGCGTCGGCAATGGTTCCATTTGCATCAACACCCGCGCCATGAGATGTGTAAGCCCCTGAACGATGGCGGCCTCTCGATCGTGACAGTCCGGTGAGGTGACAAACACCTTCAAGCCCAGTTCCTGGCGCAGATAAGCGGCGATGCGCGTGGCGGCGTTTCCACGCACGGGACAGACGGCAATCTTCCGGCCCCGAATGCCGTTTCGCGCGCTTTGGGGACCGAAGAGAGGATGGGTTCCGACAATGTCAACAAACGAAGGCAGCTCCGCCGTCATGATCTGCACGGGCACAACCTTTACCGAGCCAACATCGACCACGATTTGTCGAGGACGGAGATGAGGTCTCAGGTTCCGGATTGCGGCTGCTAGTCGACCCACGGGGACGGCTAAGACAATGACATCACAGCGACAGACGTCGGCGCTTGATCCGACGGACACCCGGCTTTGCATGTGCGCCGGGATCTCCACGATCGCCGGGTCGTTGACGATGAGATCGAAACGCGCATGCAGGTGTTCGGCCATCAGACGACCAAACGCGCCGAAACCAAAAATGCCGAGAGATGAGATTTTATGATTGGGTCGCATCGCAGTGCTCCAATGATGCTGCGATGCTGGATTGCAAGACGTGCCCTCAACCGCTGATACGCAGCGGTTGAACAAGAGAAAGCGACCGCCGTTATGTAAACGGCGGATAATAGACGCTGAAGCTGTTGGCGGTTGCTTTCATCATGGGGTGACCTAGTTGAACGCAACGGTGGATGTCAAGACATCCGCGCTGGGTCAGAAACTGCAGTTTCATAAGAAACTAGCATGTGCGCAGCGCCGGCTGTCGCGATGCCGCCATCCGCTTCACCGCTTCCGCGCTGCCGCTTCTCTCCGCTTGTTGTGCCGGACGTGTTCGACAAGTGCTCGGAGTTTCGGCGCCAGGTTGCGGCGATTGGGATAGTAGAGGAAGAAGCCGGGGTAGCGGGGCCGATAGGCGTCAAGAAGCGGAACGAGTTCGCCGGATTTGAGCCAGGGCCTGAGACACTCCTCCGGGGCAATCGTTACACCAGCCCCAGCCAGAGCAAGGCGAATGATCAGGCGCAGATCGTTGGTCGTGATCTCCGGATTGACCGCGACGTCAAACTCGCGGCCGCGCTCGATGAACTCCCACCGATGCGGCGCCAACTCCGGCGCAAGCCGCCACCCGATGCAGCGGTGGTTGATCAGATCCCTCGGATGTACCGGGGCGCCGTGACGCGCAACGTAGGACGGCGCGCAAGCGACTTGCTCCCACTGGTCGTCAGAGACAGACACAGCAATCATGTCTTGCTCGATCACGTCGCCGAGGCGAACGCCTGCATCGTATCCGGCGGCAACAATATCAAACTCCTCGTCGGTGATGACGACATCAAGTGTCACGTCCGGATTGGCCTCCAAGAATCCGGCGAGCAGCTGTCCTGAGATAAAGCTCTCCGCGATCGAAGAGACCGCGAGCCGCAACAGGCCGCGCGGACGATTGCGAAGGTCCGACGCAGCTTCGACAGCGGTCTCAATCTCAAACAGCGCTGAACCGATGCCGACGTAGAGCCGATCGCCAGCCTCTGTCAGACTGACGCTGCGAGTCGTGCGATGCACGAGGGCAATGCCCATCTGCTCTTCCAGCTTCCGCACAGTCTGGCTGATGGCAGACCGCGTGACGCCTAAACGGTCTGCAGCAGCGCGAAAGCTCCGTGTCGTTGCGACCGCGCAAAACACTGACAGTGCATTCAGATCCGTTGACATTGGTTAGATCTGCTTACCTCTTTGTGTAGAATTGGGCTGGTTCATTAATCAGTCGCACACGTTTACCTGTCTCGCAATGGCGCGTTGGCGTCTTGAGCCAATGCGCAAAACAGCGGACAGGAGCGTTTAGATGACGTTGGAAAAGGTCGTTGCCGTCACGGGAGCATCAAGCGGGATCGGAGAAGCGACTGCGCGCTTGTTGTCGGCACGTGGAGCACGCGTCTTAGTCGGGGCGCGGCGGGTCGATCGACTAACCAGACTTGCTGACAAACTGAACGCCTCAGGCGGCGATGTCATCGCGCATGAGCTGGATGTAACGAGCCGAGACAGCGTGGCAAGTTTTGTGGCCGCGGCCTGCGCGCGCTTTGGCCGGTTAGATGTGATGGTGAACAACGCCGGCCTCATGCCGCTTTCGCCGCTGGAGGCCTTGAAGGTCGATGAGTGGGAGCGGATGGTTGATGTCAACGTGAAGGGCGTCCTGTACGGCATTGCCGCAGCGCTGCCCGTATTCAAGGCGCAAGGCGGCGGCCACGTGATCAACACGTCGTCGATTGCCGCTTATGGCGTGGTCCCGACGGCGGCCGTCTACTGCGCAACAAAGGTCGCCGTAAACTTCGTTGCGGAAGGCTTGCGGCTGGAAAACCCGGACATCCGCAGCACGATCATCTCGCCAGGCGTCACCGAGTCCGAATTGGCACGTACGATTACTCATTCCGAGACCGCCGCTTTCATTGACGCCTATCGCAGCAACGCCATTCCGGCGGACGCTATCGCGCGCGCCATCGCGTTCGCGATCGAACAACCACAGGACGTCGATGTGAACGAAATCGTCGTGCGTCCGACGGCTCAGTCCTAGCTGCAGAGGACGAGTGGTTATGCATCGGAAGTCTTTCCATGCCCGAACGGCAATCGTCTGCTGCTTGTCTGCCATCGCAGCGTTGACAGTTCTCCAGCGGAACGCACTGACCGTGAAAGTAGACGAGCCGAGGAAAACGGAACAGAAAGCTCGCCATTCCTACGTCGGTATGTGGGTCACGATACATCGTCCTCCGGTGCTGGGTGGGGAACGTCAATGCAATGCCGCCGAAGGCGGACAAAATCTCAAAGGTGCGCTTCCCCCCAGTCTCGTAATGCCAGCAGGATCGGTTCAAGCGACCGGCCGTGCGCGGTGAGGCTGTACTCGACGTGCGGCGGTACGACCGGGAAGACCTTGCGCGCAACAAGACCGTCGGCCTCAAGCTCTCTCAGCTGCTTGGTTAACATGCGCTGCGTGACGTTGCCGACATCGCGCTTCAATTCGTTGTAGCGCTTTGGGCCCTCCAGCAGGTGATAGAGCGCGACGCCCTTCCATTTTCCGCCAATCCGCTCCAGCGCGGCCTCGACCGGGCACCCGCGTGAACAGTCGTAACGCTCAAACCGCATGCTGCCTCCACAGGATACATTTTGTGCCTACTGCACAAAAAAGTGCGTACTTGGCATTTTGCACTTAACCGCATAGCTCGACGGCAGGCTCAGCACAAGGAGCGGCCCGATGCCGAAACTCACAATCGTCGCGCATATTCACGCCAAGGCCGACAAAGTTGAATTGGTGAAAGCCGAACTTGAGCGGCTGATCGCAATCACGCGCGCTGAAGAGGGGTGCCTGCAGTACGACCTGCACCAGGACAACGACGATCCCGCGCACTTCCTGTTTTACGAGAACTGGGAGAGCAGGGACCTGTGGCAGGCGCACATGAACGCGCCACACCTGGCCGCCTACATGGCCGCAACCGAGGGCGCGGTCGCAAAGTTCACACTCAGCGAAATGACACGCATCGCCTGACGTGTTTTGCGATCGTAACATGATTGGAGACGCAAATGGCTTACTATTCCGTTCTCGCTGTCACGCCGACGAGCGAAGACTGGATTCCGGCGTACCTGCCGGCCGCCAACGCTTTGGTTGCAAAACACGGCGGTAGATATCTCGCCCGCACAAGTAATCACGAACGTCTTGAAGGTAGCGGTGACGAAGTCGGCCTGCGCATTGTTCTCGAATGGCCGTCGAGAGAGGCCGCGATCGCATTCATGAATGATCCGGACTACGTGCCGCATTTGAAGGCGCGCACGGACGGTTCGGTGAGCCATCATGTGCTAATCGAAGGTCAGGACGACCTTGTGTGACCGGTATGTTCAGACTGGGAGGCGTGCAGCAATGAAGACAATCCTGATTACAGGCGCGAGTGATGGTATCGGCCTTGAGACGGCTAAGGCTCTGGCGGCCGAAGGACACGAGCTGCTATTGCACGGTCGCAATCAATCGAAGCTGGCAGATGCCGTAAAGGCCGTGTCCGCTGTCCCGGGTGCCGGTCCGGTGGAGCCGGTTGTTGCCGACCTTGCAGATCTGTCAGCGGTTCGCTCGCTCGCGGAAGCCATACGTGCCCGGTGCGAACATCTGGACGTGCTGATCAACAACGCCGGCGTGTTCAAGACCGGTCACCCTGTGACAGCGACGGGCCTTGATGTGCGGTTTGTCGTCAATGCGATCGCACCATACCTGCTGACGCAACAACTGTTGCCGCTGATGGGGGTTGGCGGTCGCGTCGTCAACGTGTCCTCTGCTGCGCAGGCGGCGGTTGACTTGGACGCCCTCGCAGGCCGCGTGCGGTTGGATGACATGGAGGCGTATGCGCAAAGCAAGTCAGCGATTGCCATGTGGTCGCGGGCCATGGCGGAAAAGCGCGAGGATGGCCCAAGCGTCATCGCATTGAACCCCGGCTCATTGTTGGCTACCAAGATGGTCCAAGAGGGCTTCGGTATTGCCGGCAATGACGTCAGCGTCGGCGCAGATGTCCTCAGGCGCGCCGCGCTATCAGACGCATTTGCTGACGCGAACGGTGCGTACTTCGACAACGATAGCGGGCGCTTCGCCACGCCACACCCCGACGCACGTAATCCGGCGAAATGCCAGCGCCTCGTCGATGCGATCGTGACCATTCTCGACACCTATTTTGAGGGAGCCAACTCATGAAAGCTGTAGGCTATCGCGCGACAGGGCCCATCGATCGCGATGACGCGCTGGTCGACTTCGAGATGGAAAAACCGACGCCGCAGGGCCACGATCTTCTGGTTCGCGTTGCGGCCGTTTCCGTGAACCCGGTCGACACAAAGATCCGCGTTCGGCGAGAGCCGGACGGCGATCAGCCGGCCGTTCTCGGTTGGGATGCCGTCGGGACTGTCGCTGCTGTTGGCGAGACGGTCACATCCTTCAAGGTTGGTGATGAGGTTTGGTACGCCGGAGCCATTGATCGACCGGGCACAAACGCGGAGTTCCATCTGGTTGACGAGCGCATTGTCGGTCGCAAGCCTACCACCGGGTCGAACGCCGAGGCGGCGGCGCTGCCGCTCACAACGCTCACGGCGTATGAGATGCTGTTTGACCGCTTGAAGGTCACGGATCCGGTTCCCGGTGCCGCGCCGGCCGTCGTGATCATTGGCGGATCGGGTGGCGTGGGCTCGATCGCCATTCAGTTGCTCCGGGCCAAAACCGAGCTGACGGTGATCGCAACGGCCTCTCGCGATGAAACAAAGTCCTGGGTGCGCGAACTCGGCGCGCACCATGTCGTCGACCACAGTCAGCCGTTGCCGGCGCAGATTGAGGCGCTTGGGATCGGCCAACCCGGATTCGTATTCTCGACAACCCACACCGCCCAGTACGTTGAACAGGTCGCTGAACTGATTGCGCCGCAAGGCCGCTTCGGGCTCATCGACGATCCTGAAAGCCTGAACATTCTACCGTTTAAGCCGAAGAGCATTTCGACTCATTGGGAATTGATGTACACGCGCTCGCTCTTTCAAACCGCTGATATGGCGCGGCAGAGCGCGATCCTGAATGAGGCCGCCGACTTGCTCGATGCCGGCAAGATACGATCAACTGCGACGGAGACACTCGGCACCATCAACGCTGCAAACCTCAAACGCGCCCACACGATCTTGGAGAGCAACAAAGCGCGCGGCAAGCTGGTGCTCGAGGGGTTTTAGAGCCTGTTACGTTCCGCTGGAGCCGTCCCTCGCTAGTCTTTCGGTGTTCCCGGCCGGCCACCCAACGGCACGATGTCATGGGCGGCCGGCCAGGTTGCATAAAACGTGGGGTGTGAGCCGGCGAAGGGCTTTCGCCATAATCGGAAACGTTTAGCCGTCGGACTTCTGAAGCGCGGGCACGGATTTGTACGTCTCTTCCAGAAATGCAACGAACGCACGTGTTCGCGTCGGCTGTATACGAGACGGCGAACGTACCGCGAAAACATCCCACTCCGGCATCACCGTGTAATCGTCGAGCAGTGTCGTCAGCCGTCCGGCATTCAGGTGGGCGTCTATTTCCCACTTGCATTTCGTTGCAATGCCCAGACCGGATAGTACGGCTTCCGTGATCGCTTCCGAAAAGTTGCACGAGAAGTTGCCTGCAATGCTGGCTTCAATCTGCCGTCCGTCAACAGCGCGCAACGACCACGAGCGTAGGCCGCCGCGCGCCAAGCAGTTGTGTGTTTGAAGATCGTCCGGATGCTCCGGGCGGCCGAAGCGTTCGATGTAGGCGGGCGCGGCGACGACGACGCGCGGGCTGGAGCCGATTCTCTTTGCCTTCAGCGATGACGGCGCCAGCGAACCCAGCCGTATGGCGAGATCGAACCCGTCCTCGACAATATCAACCACCGCATCGGTCAGGTGTAGCTCAAGCTTGACGGCCGGATGTCGATCCAGGAATTCGGCCATGTAAGGCGCGATGTGCTTCCGCCCAAACGAAGCCGAGCCGGCAATGCGAAGCGTCCCGCGAACCGCCTGCGGTTCATTCTGCACGTCTGCGAGGGCATCTTCGACACCGGCCAAAATCCGCTTCGCGTGGGCCAGGAACACTTCGCCGTCCGACGACAAGGAAACGGATCGTGTGCTGCGATGAAGCAGCTGAGCCCCCACGGACTTTTCCAGCGCTTGAATCCGCTGTGTGGCGGCAGTGGGCGATAAGCCGAATGCGGCTCCTGCTTTGCCGATCGCACCACAAGCTGCCACGCGGATGAACAGTTCCAGAGACTTCAGATCTAAGCTCATTCTTTGGCAATACTGTAGAGTGTCTTCAGCTCCAAGTCGATTGTTTGAAATTCTCACATGCACATGTCGCAAGTGTGCGTCCAAGTTCGGGCGCGAAACGCACAAACGCGAGGAAATGATATGCGCAATCGCATTCTGATTGGGGCGGTCTGCGCCATGGGATTGGCGCTCGGACTGCCAGCGTATGCCAGCCCTGCGGTTGAAGTTGTTCCAAGTCACCAGCTCGAGTTCATTCCATTGAACCCGGCGCGCGGTGACGCCAGCCCGCAAGCCGGTGTGCTTTGGGGCGACATCCGGAAGGATGTGCCATCGGGTATCCTGCTGAGGTTCGCGAAAGGCTTCGCTTCGCCGCCGCACATCCATAACATCACCTACCGCGCTGTTGTGATCAGTGGTGCGCTTCACAACGATGATCCCAAGGCGGAACGCATGTGGATGGGTCCAGGCTCGTTCTGGACGCAGCCGGCGGGGGAAAGTCATATCACTGCGGCGACCAGCGACGGCGGCGCAACAGCGTTTCTTGAGATCCTTGAGGGCCCCTACCTCGTGCAGCCAGCGAAAGAGGCGTTCGATAACGGCGAACGTCCCATCAATATCGTTGCATCCAATGTGATCTGGCTCGACTCAAACGACGTGAACTGGGTCAGCACCGCCGCGGCAACCCAACAGGCGGAGAACGTGGAGATCGCATATCTGTGGGGCAAGCCGCGGACCGGCGAAATGAATGGTACGTTCTTGAGACTTCCTGCTGGTTTTACAGGCGCACTAAAGGCGGCAGACGCAGTACTGCGGGCTGTTGTCATTCGCGGTAAAGTCCGCCATGCGCATGCCGCTCGTCCGGACCCGATCGAACTTGGGACCGGCAGCTACTTTGGTTCGAGAAAACAGACGCAGCATCGCGTGTCCTGCGCTGCTGAAAGTGCGTGCGTGATTTACGTGCGAACCGAGGGGCGTTACGCCGTCGCCGGCCTTTGACTCAATCGGCGCGAGTCTCGCGCACGACATGCGTGTGATGGTGCCGGCCAACGGTGCCATCACACGCTTGCACATTGCCGCTCATGACACCCCGCCGCCGCAGTCAAGTTGGCCCCCGGTGCGGGAGGCGCGGGCGTTTGCAACATAGGGATGGGACAATAAGGCGATTGCTTTCTTTGGCTTGTCATCATTCTTGAGTAATGTCAGCACCGATGATCGCGGAGTTGGTGTGGCCCGCCTAGAGACGTCGGGGTGGCGGGTCTTTTCCCAAACTTGAGATGCCTTGGCATGGCGTGGGGGCCTTGTGTTCGGATCGCTTGGAAAGAAGTTGCGCGCGCGGCTGCAGGGTCTCGCGTTGGCGGGTACGCGAGATGTGTTTGAGGCGCACGCCCGTGAAGCCGTCGCGTACATTGCCGGCCAGGTGCAGGGGACGCACTTCAAGGTCAACGGCGGCGCTGTCGACGTTTCTCTCAGCGATGAGCGCGCGCGGTTGATCGATGCGTTCGAGCGCGCCTGGGGGCGCGGCTCGAAAGATATCGAGAGCTGGACCCTTCAGGCCCAGGAGCTCTTGGATCGTGCAGGTCAAGACGGCGCCACCGTTTACGATCGCGCCGCAGCGCTGATCAGTTCCGGCATGCTGAAGGTGGAACTTGTATGCCGCGCCGCGTGTTTGTGCCCGGATGATCAGCGCATGCAGGACCTGGCGTTTGAAACCCTGACGCTGAACATGGCAGCAGTTGACTACATTTTCAGTGGCAAAACCACCGATGAGCACCTGCCGGGGGAGGAGTATCCGGCCGTGATTCTGCTGCAGGACTTGCCGTACGCCGACAAGGTATTCGATCGGGGAAGCGAGTCGGACGAAGCGCATCAGACCGTGGCTTCGAACTTTGTCGCGACGGCCTCGGATGCCGCCGGACGGCCGGGGATGTTGGATCGCGCAAAGATGGTTTTCGCGCACCTCCGCATGGGCGTGATCGGTCTTGGAATCGCGTTTGGCTATTTCTGCGCTGCGGCTATCGTATTCTGGGGCGTTCTCGGGCTGGGTATCGCTGCGCTCTTGCAGTTGTGTTTTGCTAGTCTGGGTGAGATGCCGCTGTTTGCGGCCGCCGGCATCACTGTCGCACCGGTGCTGCTGGTGCTCTCGTTGCTCCGCGCCATTTTCAAGCAGCCGAAAAAGGCGCACGTCACCCGTGTGGTGAACTATATCGCCAAGCTCTATCCGCCACGCCCGACGGCAACGGAAATCCAGCGCCGACGGTATTTGTCCGCTTTGCCAACAGCGGTCAAGGTTGCGCTCAGCGGGGTCTACTTAGCATCGCTCGTGATTATGATCGGGTTCGCTGCCGCCATGACCGTGGGCTACGGCCATGTTTACGCGCCAACGGACCTCTTCAATGTGACGGCTGGCGATGATAGCGCACGATCCATCATCCAGAACTTTCTGTTCTGGCTCAACGTGCCGTTCGACCTTCTGTTACTCGACGCTCCGGGCACATTCGGCGTGAGGTTGACCGCGTTACAGGCAAATGGATCGGCGTATGGATTTCTGACCGTGATCTTGCTGTTTCGCCTGCTGCTTGTGTCGGCTGTCATCAACCTCGTCTACCTGGTCGTGACGACAAAGTTCGATCCCGACTCGCAGGTCACGTTCGAGCAGGCCATGGGTGTCTCTCCGGGCTAGTACAACGCGAAATGCAACATCTTCGCTCGGTCGACTGTGCTGCAGCTCTTGCGCACAGCGCGGCGTTCGATCGCGGCTGTTCGTCGCCAATGACGGACATGGGACGCGATGACGCGGACGTGGCAGAAGCCTGCGTCATCGGTGTTCAGCGATGCGGGATTTGACTGGTGTCAAGGCTTCGTATCACCAACCATGACTTCCTTGCTCGATACCAACCGCGGCAGCCGTCGATGTCCCGTCGCATGGCGCGATCGCTTGTAGCAGATGGATAACCGGCCCGCGGTGACGGAGAATTCACACTCAGGCAGGGTCTTGTGCGATGTCCAAAAGGATGAAAGCTGCTGTTTTCATCGAGCCCGGCAAAATTGTGCTCGAGGAAAAACCAATCCCCGATGTGGGACCACTCGATGCTTTGGTCCGTATCACGACGACCACGATCTGCGGAACCGATGTCCATATCCTGAAAGGCGAATACCCGGTTGCGCGCGGCCTGACGATCGGCCACGAACCGGTGGGGATTATCGAAAGGCTCGGGGCGGCCGTCGCGGGTTACGCGGAAGGTGACCGGGTGATTGCCGGGGCGATCTGCCCCAGCGGCCATAGCAACGCCTCTCTGTGTGGCTGCCACGCCCAGGACGGCCCCGGAACCAAACACGGGTTCAAGCACTTGGGCGGTTGGCGGTTCGGCAACACGATCGACGGCTCGCAGGCCGAGTACCTTCTTGTCCCCGACGCGATGGCGAACCTGGCGCACATTCCCGACAACCTGACCGACGAACAGGTGCTGATGTGTCCGGATATCATGTCGACCGGGTTCTCCGGCGCCGAAAGCGGTCAAGTGCAGATCGGGGATACGGTCGCGGTATTCGCGCAAGGGCCAATCGGATTGTGCGCGACTGCCGGGGCCCGACTGATGGGGGCGAGTACGATCATCGGTGTCGAGGCGGTACCGGCGCGGATGGAGATCGCGCGCAGCGTCGGCGCCGACCATGTCGTGGATTTCACCAAGGTCGATCCGGTCGAAGAGATCATGCGGCTCACCGATGGGCGCGGCGTCGACGTTGCGATCGAAGCGCTAGGAAAGCAGGAGACATTCGAGGCCTGCCTGCGCGTGCTCCGGCCCGGCGGAACGTTGTCCTCGCTCGGTGTCTATTCCGAAGACCTCAAAATTCCGCTCGATGCGTTCTACGCCGGCCTTGGAGACCACAAGATCATGACGACGCTGTGCCCCGGCGGCAAAGAGCGCATGCGGCGGCTGATGGACATGATCGCGTCCGGCCGACTTGATACGCGACCCCTGGTCACACATCGGTTTGCACTGGACCAAATCGAGGACGCCTATGATCTCTTTGCCAATCAGCGCGATGGCGTTCTGAAGGTTGCGATCACGACCTGAGGCAGCGGCAGCTGCAGTCTCAATAACACGCTACGAAAGCGAGGCTGGAGTCGCATGGCGTCTCCGGCTCAGTTGCTGCGGATGTCATAGAGCATGAGATGGGGAGCATCAGATGGGCCACATCGAGTTGGCTAGGGATTTTCATGGTCTACCTGTCGAGGACGCGCTGGACGCACTCGCAACGAATGCCCAGGGGCTCAGTCCTGAGGAAGCAGCCAGACGGCGCGAGACCTATGGCGCCAACCGTCTACCGCAAGCACCTGCGCGCCATCCCGTTCTGCGCTTCGCGGCGCACTTCCATAACTTGCTCATTTACGTCCTGATCGCGTCAGCCGTAGTGACCGCCGCCCTCGGCCACGTCATCGACACCGGCGTCATTCTTGCGGTGGTGATCGTCAATGCCATCATCGGATTCATCCAGGAAGGGCGCGCCGAGCAGGCGATGGAGGCGATCCGCGGGATGCTGGCGCCCAGGGCCGCCGTGTTGCGCAGCGGGCAACGGCAAAGCGTTGATGCTGCCGAACTTGTACCTGGCGATCTCGTGCTGGTGGAAGCTGGCGATCGGGTGCCGGCCGACATTCGCCTCGTCGCGGCACGCGGGCTGAAGGTGGAGGAGGCGATCCTGACCGGCGAATCGGTGCCGGTTGATAAGACCACCGCGCCCGTTGACGCTGAGGCTGCCATTGGTGATCGCCGCTCGATGCTGTTCAGCGGCACGATGGCTGTCGCCGGCGCGGGACGTGGCGTCGTGGTGGCCACCGGCGCTCAGACCGAGATCGGGTCAATCAGTGGGATGCTCTCGAAAATCGAGACGCTTGCGACGCCGCTCGTGCGCCAGATGGATGTATTCGCCCGATGGCTCACCGTGTTCATTCTGGTCGTGGCAGCCACCCTGCTCGCCTACGGCTATTACGTGGCCCACATGTCGTTCAGCGAACTCTTCATGGCCGTCGTGGGCCTGTCGGTCGCTGCTATTCCCGAAGGCCTGCCTGCCGTTCTTACGATCACGCTCGCGATCGGCGTACAGGCGATGGCGCAGCGCAACGCAATCGTGCGGCGTTTGCCCGCAATCGAAACGCTCGGCTCGGTTTCGGTCATTTGCTCGGACAAGACCGGCACGCTGACCCGCAACGAAATGCTGGTGGCAGCATTGGCCGCTGCCGAGCACGTTTACTCGGTCGGTGGCGACGGATACGCACCGGAAGGCGCGGTCCGATGGCGCGACGCGGATGTCAATCCGAACGACCACACGATCCTGACCGAGTTCGCCCGTGCGGCAGGTCTGTGCAACGACGCCGTCCTGCATCGTGTCGGCAACAGCTGGCGGGCCGAAGGCGATCCGATGGAAGGCGCGTTGATTGCCCTGGCCGGAAAGATCACAGGGGAAGGTCCGCAGCCTCTGAAAGCCTGGACACGGACCGATGCGATCCCGTTCGATGCCGAGCATCGCTATATGGCGGTGCTTCATCATGATCACGAAGGCAGCGCCTTCATTCATGTCAAAGGCGCCCCCGAGGTCGTGCTGGCGATGTGCGCGGACCAGCGGACTGCCGACGGACGCGCTGCGCAACTCGATCCTGACCATTGGCGCGACAAGCTGGAAAGCCTGGCCTCGCAAGGGCAGCGGGTTATCGCGGTCGCAAGCCGCGCCATCGCGCAAGAGCACACGGTGCTCAATAGCTCCGATCTGGATGGACAACTGACCCTGATCGGATTGATCGGCCTGATTGATCCACCGCGGCCGGAGGCGATCGATGCTGTGGCCGAGTGCCACGCAGCCGGGATCCGGGTCAAGATGATTACCGGCGATCACGCGGCGACGGCGCGCGCCATCGCGGCCCGCATCGGACTGAAGAATACAGATCGCGTGCTCACAGGGGCCGATCTCGAAGCGATGGATGATGCGTCTTTGGCCGGCGCTGTGGCCGGGACGGACATCTTCGCGCGCACCTCACCCGGCCATAAACTGCGGCTGGTGAGCGCGTTGCAATCACACGGTCTGACCGTGGCGATGACCGGAGATGGCGTAAACGATGCACCGGCCCTGAAGCGCGCTGATGTCGGCATCGCCATGGGACAGAACGGCAGTGAGGCAGCGAAGGAAGCGGCCGAGTTCGTCCTGGCCGACGACAACTTTGCGTCGATCGCCGCAGCCGTGCGTGAAGGCCGCACGGTCTACGACAACATCAAGAAGGTGATCACCTGGACGCTCCCAACCAACGCGGGCGAGGCGATGACGATTATCGTCGCGCTGTTTGCGGGTATGGCGTTACCCATCACCGCCGTCCAGATCCTCTGGGTCAACCTCATCACCGCGGTCACGCTCGGACTGGCGCTGGCATTCGAGCCGACGGAACCCGGCACCATGCGGCGGCCACCGCGACCGCGCTCCGAGCCACTTCTGACCAGTGGCCTCATTTGGCACATCGTACTCGTCTCCGGGCTTTTTCTCGTCGCTGTATTCGGCATGTTCAGCTACGCCATTGATCGCGGCTATCCGCTCGCGCTCGCTCAGACGATGGCCATGAACACGCTTGTTGTACTGGAGATTTTCCACCTCTTCTTCATTCGCAATATCCACGGCGCGTCGCTGACCTGGGCGGCGGCGCGCGGCACATCAGTTGTCTGGGCTTGCGTCATCGGCGTCACGGTTGCGCAGTTCGCCATAACCTATCTGCCGCCGCTGCAGACCATCTTTGGAACACAGCCTGTTTCGTTCCTCGATGGCGTGCTGATTATCGGCGTTGGTGTCGTGTTCTTTGCCTTGGTGGAGACGGAAAAGCAGATGCGCCTCGCGTTCAGGAATTCACAAACCTGATTGCGAGAGCCGTTCAGAACTGGCGGGAACCATCCCACACCTGTTCTTGCGATCTTCCGGGCCGGCCACGTTGGAGCGAACATGAGGTGTGGGCCGGCGATGCGAGTCCGCCTGTGGCGGTCATGAGCAAAAATCCATGGCCCACTCGCCCTTTGGTTCTCGTCATCTTTGGTTGCGTCAGACGCAATCCTGGATTCGGCAGCGAGCGACAACGTTTCGTCAAAATACTGTCGACCCAATGCCGCCGTGATCTGTCGCAAACGACCGCCGACAACTTCTGAGAGTGTTTGATTAAATTGTCGATCGCGAGTTGTGCCAACGATCACCAACAGACACAGAGCGACCAACGTGACGGAAGCATGATCGTCCTGGATCTGTGATTGCCGATCGCCAACTTCTGTGCTGATTGCGCTGAAAAAGGGGGGCAACAGTTCTTTTGCTCGAAATGGTGATATTATTGCGCACGCAACGCCGTGCTCATTCCTCCGCGATTGAGAAGACGAATTGCACGGACTTCTCTTCACATCACCATTATCGCAAATTGCTGTTCGGTCTTATACAGAGCCCGGCGATTGTGCAGGCCAGTCGCGACGAAGCGGGCGGACGAAATTGCGGCCAGCATACAGATCAGCAAGCTGCAAGAGTTTGTGTTGGAGAACGTTGTGAGCGGGTCTGAGAAACATGTGGGCGCAGATGTACTCGTGGACGATATCAACACCGAAACCGTCGAAACGCGTCTGAATCCGAATCACCAAGCCGGCCGTCTGGCGGTCCTGTTGCATGGCGGCTCGCACGATGCTTTGCAGTTCGCGGTGGAGCAAGCCGATTATCCCCTGAATTACATTTGCGATGTTCAGAATTGGCAGAAAAATGAGTTTGCGCAAGCAAGCGAAATATCGTCCCAAATTCACGTAAAGAAAACGCTCGGGCTGATTGGCGATCTGGAAAACGTCATTCAATACCGGTCACCAACTTCGGTGCTGATTTCATCAGACGCGATCAAGGCCTGTATGACACAGGATCGCCCGGCACTTGCGTCCAAAATTGCCATGCTGGCTGGCTATCGCATTCCCGATCACATAATCGACGCAGTCCTGAAGCGGCGTATTCAGTATCTGTTTGACCGATTGCAATATAATACAGCCACGGATGTTATCGTACACGACAGACATGGCGAAATTGTCGATCTTACGCCCGCCGCAGCGTCGGTTTTCGAATTCAACGTCGTGACACAAAGTCATCCGCGTTGGGCGAGCGTCGAGACAAATCTCACGCTTGATGATTTGCCCGTGACGGCGCTTATGCAGCAGGCCGAATTCTTTGCCGGGACGCCGCTGGATATCCTGTTGGAAATGCACAAACCAATCCTCGGTACGTCCTCCGCGCCGGTATTCGCCTTTTGGAAGGATGCTTTGC
>JBCDAH010000101.1:0-18722 GCA_039186015.1 Pseudomonadota bacterium | reverse complement strand
GTAGCGAGCGCTTGTCGCGAGCGGTAGCGCACGTAAAAGCTCGCGAACAGCGCAATCAAAGACATGAAACTGTTTTGGTGCGACAAGCTTTAGAGGCCGTACACTGAGAGTATGTAAAGGGTAGGGGCTGACGAAGCCAAGGCTATTCGGCAGCCTCAAGCACAGGTGCCGGCGCCAAACCGAGGCGCTTCCGCGCTTCCGCACGCAAGGTGTCGATCGGTTCGAGGCGACCGCCGCGCTCGACGTGCCAGAACGTCCAGCCGTTACAGGCCGATTTGCCCTGCACCTCTGCGCCAATCCGATGGATTGACCCTTGGCTGCCGGACACGGCAAGGCTGCCGTCGGCGCGCACCTTGGCTTTGAAGCGACGCTTCTGATCAAACAGAACGTCTCCGGGGGAGAGCATGCCCAGTTCAAGGATCGTGCCGAACGGAACGCGTGGCGCATTGCGCTTCGACGGCGTGACCGCAAGTTCCGCGTCGTTGAGCCGGCGTACCGACTTGATCCGTTGCTCAGCGGCTTTGGCGTAATCCGGGTCACGCTCGATCCCGAACCAGCGGCGGCCCAGGCGGGCTGCGACGGCTGCCGTCGTGCCAGTGCCCATGAACGGGTCGACAACAAGATCATCCGGCTGGGTCGACGCGAGCAGAACGCGATTGAGCAAGGCCTCCGGCTTTTGCGTCGGATGTGCCTTGCGGCCGTTGTCGTCCTTCAGACGCTCGGGCCCGGAGCAAATCGGAAAGAGCCAGTCGGATCGCATTTGAACATCGTCATTCAGTGTCTTCATGGCTTCGTAGTTGAAGGTGACGCGCGATTGCCGATCGCGTCCGGCCCAAATCAGTGTCTCGTGGGCATTGGTAAAACGACGGCCACGGAAATTCGGCATCGGGTTGGTTTTCAGCCAGATCACGTCATTCTGGATCCAGAACCCAAGGTCCTGCAGGGCGACACCCATACGAAAGATGTTGTGGTACGAGCCGATCACCCAAATCGCACCGTCGGGCTTGAGAATGCGCTGACACTCCTGCAACCACGCGCGCGAGAAGGCGTCATAGTCTGCGAACGACGCGAACCGGTCCCAGTTGTCGTCGACGCCATCAACAACCGTATTGTTCGGCCGTAACAGGTTGCCTGGCAGCTGCAGATTATAGGGCGGATCCGCAAAGACGAGATCGGCCATTTCGTCCGGCAGTTGGGTGAGGACTTCGAGGCAGTCGCCGACGACGATGCGGTTTTCGAGTCTCGGCGGCGAGGGACGGCGTGAACGCATGACTGGCAACTCAACGGAACTTGAAAAACGCGACAGTTGACCGATGTGGTGGCGCGAGCGGGACGCCGCTCGATCACCGGACTCACGGGATGGAATGGCGGCGGCGGACACGGTTGCGCCCAGACCGTTACCAAACCGTTAACGGGACAGAACCATTGCACGGAATTGGGTCAAAGCGCTGGCAGTCGTTGTCTCGACAACCCAATTTGTGGTGGGGATGCTTACGGCTCAGCGTTGCTGTCAGCTGATGTTGAGTGCGAGTTGGACCGGACGAAACGACCGGCGATGATGTTGCGTCACGCCATGCCGCGCGATCGCCTCGCGATGGTCTTTGGTCCCGTAGCCCTTATGACGGTCGAAGCCATAGTCGGGATGCGCCTGGGCCAGATCGACCATCATGCGGTCGCGCGTGACTTTCGCAATAATCGATGCGGCGGCAATGGACAGACACGTTGCATCCCCGCGGACAATCGTTCGCGATGCGCATGCCAGGCGCGGTGCGCGATTGCCGTCGATGAGCGCGAGAACCGGCAGTTCTGCCAGCGCAGTCACAGCCTGCTGCATGGCCCACAGTGTTGCGTGCAGGATGTTGTCGCGATCGATCCGCGCCACGTCGGCAATGCCGACACCGACGTCTGCCGTATCCATGATGCGCGCAAATGCGTCCTCACGCGCGGCTGCACTCAGAGCTTTTGAATCCGCGATTCCAACTGGTAGCTGGTCTGGATCAAGGACGACGGCAGCGGCGACAACGGGACCGGCCCAGGGCCCGCGCCCGGCTTCATCAACGCCGCAGACGGGGCCCCCAAGTATGCGGCGCTCGGTCGATTCAAGCTCGTATGTTGCGTCCATGATGTCCGAATCAGCTGCGCAGTGCGCGTATTGTCCGGACAGTCGACACAGACGTCAAAGGGCTTGTTGGGTCAGTCCCCACCTCAGAGCAGTGACAGCTGGCCAGTGGCATCGGTGGGGGCACGGAAGAGATCGGTTCTCAGCGCCATGTCTTTCGTGTTCAGCCCGAGTTTTCGGGTCGCCGCGCGAAACCTCTGCGCGATCAGGTTGGCATATGGTCCGGTACCAACCTGCCGTACACCAAAATCCGCTTTGTAGTCCTGACCACCGTGCATGGATTGCAAGAGATGGATCACACGCCTGGCCTTGTCGGGAAACTCGGTTGCCAGCCATTCGCGGAACAGGTCTTTGATTTCCAACGGCATGCGTAGAACGACGTAGCCTGCGCCCCAAGCGCCGCAACCGGCAGCTGCGGTCAGAATGGCCTCGGTTTCATGGTCCGTCAGACCTGGAACGATCGGTGCAACCATGACCGTTGTCGGCACGCCGGCGTCGCTAAGTTCCTTAAGGGCGGCCAATCGTTTGCTTGGGGTTGGCGCTCTCGGTTCCATCTTTCGCGCAACCGCACGATCCAATGTTGTGACCGAAATGGCGACTTTGGCGAGCTGCCGGCTGGCCATGCGTTTCAGGATGTCGAGGTCGCGCACAACCAGCGCCGACTTCGTCACAATGGCGACGGGATGGCTCGCGCGGTCCAGAACCTCGAGCAGCTGACGCGTAATGCCCCACGTTTTCTCGATAGGCTGATACGGGTCCGTGACCGCACCAAGCGCCAGCGTCTCCGGCTTGTAACCGCGGGCCGCAAACGCCTCTTCGAGCCGCTCCGCGGCGTTCGTCTTGGCATAGAGTTGGGTTTCAAAGTCGAGGCCCGGCGAATGCCCGAGGAAGGCGTGGGTTGGACGGGCATAGCAGTAACTGCAGCCGTGTTCGCATCCGCGATAGGGATTGAGTGAGCGATCAAACGACAAATCGGGACTGTTGTTCGATGCGATGATCGACTTGGCGCGTTCCGGATGAACCGTGGTCCGGAACACGTCCATGTCTGCCAACGTCTCCCAGCCATCATCGAAACCGACGCGCGCCTCGTGCTCAAAGCGCCCGCTGTGATTGGAGCGGGCACCGCGCCCGCGACGGCGCTGCTCAGGGATGTCTGCCTTGTCGAGGTCATCGGTGGCGAGATTGTCTTGCGGGTGCGTCATGGTTTCCAAGCGTCCTGACGATACAGATACAAGAACGTTTCATGATCATGATGCAGATTTATGAGAACAAATCAAGAATAAGTCGGCTTTCGGCGCGCCACGAAACGGGCTAGTGTGCGGCCAAAACGTGGTGGAAGTGCCTGGTCTATGATCTCCGTCATCATTCCAACTTTGAACGCGCAAAGCGAGTTGCCGGCGACATTGTCCGCGCTGGTGCCAGGTGTCGTGTCCGGCGTCATTCGCGACGTGATCATTGTCGACGGGGGCTCAACCGATAAAACGCTGGCCGTTGCGGACGCTGCCGGCGCGACACTACTCATGTCCGAGCCAGGGCGGGGTCGGCAGTTAAGCGAAGGAGCTGAGGTCGCGCGTGGCAGCTGGCTGCTGTTTCTGCACGCCGATACGGTGCTTGAAACCGGTTGGGATCAGGAGGTCGGCGCGTTCATGGACCGCATCGATTGTGGTGTGCGGCCGGAAGCAGCGGCCGCATTTCGTTTCGCACTCGATGATCTTGGGTTCTTGCCGCGCGTTATCGAAGCCGGCGTCTCCATGCGATGTACGCTTTTCCGTATGCCATATGGTGATCAGGGCCTGCTTATTCCCCGCCGATTGTACGGAAGCGTCGGCGGCTACAAGCCGCTGGATCTTATGGAAGATGTTGATCTGATGCGGCGTTTGGGTCGCGCGCGAACGATCATTCTCCGTAGCCGGGCAATCACGAGTGCCATCCGCTATCGTCGCGACGGCTACATGAAGCGCGTCGCCCGGAACTGGATCTGCCTGCTCATGTATTACTTTCGCTTGCCAAACAGTTACATCGCGCGGTTTTACGGTCTGCGCTGAAACATAATCAACGATTGACCCGCCAATGCATCGCAGAAACGTGACTGCCGATGTCTGCATTGGTGTTGCCTTTCCTGGCGCTATGGCGTGTGACAGGCCGCGCAAGCGATCAGCCCTGCAGTTGGGCCGTGCCGCCTGCTCATTACGGAATTGTTAGGGTGCGTACGCGCCACAAAATGGACACGGCGCCGCCACGTTCGTGGTGTGCGCGTTCGCTGTGAGTAGTGCGAATTGGGGAGCATCGATCATGCCAGAGTTTTCCAGACGCGATGTCGTCGTTTCTGCAGGAGCCGTCTCTGCGGTTCTTGGTATCCAGGGTCCGATGGCGTTCATCGGCGCGGCCGAGGCGCAAGAGCTGCCGGCTAAAGGTCAGCGGTTCTCGAAGCTAAAGGTCGGTGACGCTGAGCTTATCACGCTCTACGACGGTATCTTCCAGAAGCCGCATGCGGAAAACTTCATCAAAGGTGTCACGGTCGAGCAGACGAAAGCTGCATTGAAAGCCGGCGGGCAGCGGACCGACGTCGTGCCCATTACATTTACGATTCCGGTCGTGAAGATCGGTGGCAAGACCGTCATGTTCGACTCGGGCACGGGCGGGCAGATGGCGCCCACGGCCGGTGAGCTCTCAGAGAACATGAAGGGCGCAGGCGTTGACCCAGCAAAAGTCGACACCATCATCGTCACGCACTTCCATCCCGACCATATCTTCGGTTTGATGGAGAAGGGCACGAACAAGCAGGTTTACCCGAACGCTGAGATCCTGGTTCCCGCGGCGGAGTTCAAGTATTGGACCGACCCTGCTGAAGTGGCGAAGATGCCGAAGGGGCGGCAGGGCCTTGCGAAACGTGTCGCTGCTACGCTTCCGAACTGGAAGAATGTCCGGCGCATTGAGCCCGGTGTCGAAGTGGTCCCAGGTATCACGTCGGTCGCCGCCTACGGGCATACGCCAGGTCATACGGTGTTCTCGATTGCCAGTGGGTCATCGCAGGCGATGGTCCTGGCAGATACGGCGAACGTGCCGGCGCTGTTTGTCAGCAATCCGGAATGGCAAGTTGCGTTCGACGCAGATGGCCCGATGGCGATCGAGACGCGGCGCAAGCTGTTCGATCGGGCCATCGCCGAGAAGGCCATTGTTGCCGGTTATCACTTCGGCTTCCCGGGTGCCGGCCGCATCGAGAAAGACGGCAAGGGCTTCGCATTCGTCCCGGCGGCATAGCGCTCGGGCGGGTGTGATATGGCGTGACAGATCGCGCGGAGTCCGGCGTGCGTGTGAGGGCGCGCGTGCCTGGGCAGCAAAGGTCACGATGCATGGTTCGTCGCGTCAGGCCGACGTTGGTCATCATGGCAAAAGTGCCCGTGCTCGGTCGGGTGAAAACCCGATTGGGCCGGGACATTGGCGGTGTAGCCGCGGCGCGGTTTTATCGCGCCGCCGTTCACGCTCTGGTTCGTCGTCTCGGGGCAGATACGCGATGGCAGACCGTTCTCGCAGTTTCGCCGGACGCCCAGACCCTAAGCGGCGCGCTTCCGCATCTTGCTGCAAGACGCCCGCAAGGGACGGGCGATCTCGGGGGTCGCATGCAGCGTGTCATGACGACGATGCCCCCCGGCCCGGTCGTCATCATTGGAACCGATATCCCGGCAATTCAGCCAGATGACATCGCATCGGCATTCCGTCAGCTCGGACGGCGAGATGCCGTCTTCGGCCCCGCGCCAGATGGTGGCTACTGGCTGGTCGGCTACAAGCGCGTCCCGCGTGTGCCGCGCGCATTCGGACATGTGCGTTGGTCGACCCAGTACGCGCTGGCAGATACGCTTGCCAATCTGCAGCGCGAACGCTGCACCATCACCCAACTGCGCGCCCTTGAAGACGTTGATGACTTGGCGAGTTATGCAAAAGCGAAGTCGTGGTTCGGGCGGCGCGTCCTGCCGACCGAGGTTGCTTCCGGGGCCGAACCCTGGTGGCATGGAGATGGCATTCGCGGTTTGCTGTCCAATGCGCTCTGACTTGACCAAGCTTCAAAGTCTGGCTAACGACAACGGCAAGGGGCTTGCGAGCGCCCCGTGAGGCGGCAGCCTAAGCATCGCGTCCAGCCAACCTTGTTTGCAAGGAGGACGCCCTGTGCCGTCACCATTCACAATTACTGTATCGCAGCTTTCTCGTCTCATTGGTACGCCGGCCGCGCCCGTGATCGTCGATGTGTGCATTGACGATGACTTTGATGCCGATCCGCGTGTTGTGCCAACCGCCACGCGGCATCCGCATGGCGACATCGCCAGCCTTGTGCCGTTGCTCATGGGCCGAAAAGTCGTTGTCGTTTGCCAAAAAGGTTTGAAGCTCAGCCAGGGCGCAGTTGCGTTGTTGCGGACCTACGGCATTGCGGCCGAGGCGCTTGACGGCGGCCGCGTTGCCTGGCGGGCTGCCGGCGAACCGATGATCCCGGTTGCGAAAATCCCGGCGCCGAAGATGGATCAGTCCGCCCTTTGGGTGACGAGGCACCGGCCGAAGATCGACAGGATTGCCTGTCCGTGGCTGATTCGGCGTTTTGTCGATCCCAATGCGCGGTTCTTGTTCGTTGCACCGTCGGAGGTGGAGGCCGTCGCTGATCGCTTCGGTGCAACACCCTTCGACATCGAAGACGTTTTCTGGAGCCATCGCGGGGATCGCTGCACGTTTGATACGATGCTGCTGGAGTTTGCGCTTGAGACTGACGCGTTGTGTCGCTTGGCGACGATCGTGCGCGGCGCTGATACAAACCGTCACGACCTCGCGCCGCAGGCTGCCGGATTGTTGGCGGCGTCAGTCGGGCTTTCGCGCATGTTTCGCGACGATCTGGAACAGCTCGAAGCTGGCATGGTGCTTTACGACGCCTTCTATCGGTGGGCGCGTGACGCGCATGAGGAAGGCCATGACTGGCCAGCGATGACGACGCGAGCCTAAGTCATGACCGATATTTCTGTTGAAGAGACCGGCCCGGCCGCAAGGCCGGCACCGGTCAGTCTCGCGCAGGCATTGCCAACGTGGATGCGGATCGGGTGCTTATCATTTGGCGGCCCGACGGCGCAGATCGCGCTGATGCATCGTGTCCTTGTTGACGAAAAGAGGTGGCTGAGTGAGCGCCAGTACCTGGCTGCGCTGAGCTTCTGCATGCTGCTGCCGGGACCGGAGGCGATGCAGCTTGCAACATATGCCGGTTGGCGGATGCACGGCGTGTTCGGCGGGCTGGTTGCAGGGCTCATGTTCGTTTTGCCGGGTGCGCTGGTCGTGCTGGCGCTTGCGGCGATTTATGCCGCATTCGGAACCGTGCCTGTCGTGGAGGCCGTGTTCTTCGGCGTCAAAGCCGCGGTCCTGGTGATCGTCGTGGAAGCGCTCATGCGCATTGCAAAGCGGGCGCTCAATGGCTGGCCCTATCTCATCATTGCCGCTATCGCGTTTGTCGCAATCTTTGCCTTTTCATTGCCGTATCCGCTGATTGTTGTCGCTGCAGCTGCCTACGGTTTCGCTTCCGGCGGGTCGCAGCATCCGGTGGCGTTGCAATCGGATGCGAAGCTGCCGCCATGGTGGTACGCGGTGCGAACGGGCGCAGTCTGGTTGTTGATTTGGATCGTGCCGCTCAAGATCCTGGCGGCTGTGACCGGCACAACCTCGGTGTTCACGGCGCTCGGCTTGTTCTTTTCCAAGTTGGCAGTCGTCACGTTTGGTGGCGCCTACGCCGTCCTGGCCTATATGGCTCAGGACGTGGTCACGGCGAACGGTTGGTTGCAAGCCGGAGAAATGATCGATGGGCTCGGTCTTGCAGAAACCACGCCGGGGCCGCTGATTCTTGTCACCGAGTTTGTTGGCTACCTGGCGGCGCACCGCCACGGCGGCCAGCCGGCCTGGATCATGGGGATGGTCGGTGCGGGTGTTGCGCTCTGGGCAACCTTCGTGCCGTGCTTTCTCTGGATCTTCGTCGGTGCGCCGTACATCGAATGGATCGACGCGCAACCGCGTTTGAAAAGTGCGCTTGCGGCCGTCACGGCTGCGGTGGTCGGCGTGGTGCTCAATCTGTCACTTTGGTTTGCGCTCCACGTTGTGTTCCGAGACGTGGTCCGCATTGATGTCTGGCCATTCCATACGTGGGCGCCTGTCGTCTCATCGCTGGACTGGCGTGTGGTTGTCCTGTCCGCACTGAGCGGGTGGCTATTGTTGGTGCGCCACTGGGGGATACCGCAAGTGCTCGGTGTGTCTGCTGGACTTGCGCTGATCATCGTCCGGTTCCCCAACTGACCTGACCGTCAGTTCAGGCACCGCCGCTGCTCATCTTCATGATCTTGAGCGGCGGTGTTCTTCGAGACGCGGCATGATTTCCACGAAGTTGCAGGGCCGGTGCCGGTTGTCGAGTTGGTGCACGAGGATGCCGGTCCAGGCGTCGCGGCAGGCACCCGGCGATCCGGGCAAACAGAAGATGTAGGTGCCGGACGCGACCCCGGCGCAGGCGCGGCTCTGGATCGTCGAGGTTGCGATCGTCTGGTAGGACTGCATGTGAAAGATGATCGAGAAGCCATCGATCTCCTTCTCAAACAGCGGTTGAAGCGCCTCCGGCGTTACGTCTCGCCCGGTGAAGCCGGTGCCACCGGTTGTGATAACGACGTCAATGTTCGGGTCCGCGGTCCAACGGGAGACGATGGATCGGATTTGCGCCACGTCGTCGCGGGCGATTGCCCGATCTGCCAGCTCATGCCCGCCCGTTTCAATCAGGTCCGCCAGCGTGTCGCCGGATTTGTCGTCAGCGAGGTCTCTGGTGTCGGAAACCGTGAGCACTGCAATCCGCACCGGGATAAAGGGCCGACTGTCGTCAAGTTTGGCCATCGTTGCGCTCCTGAGTTCTCTAGATCTTTCTGATGGGCGTGCGAGTCGTGCCGCCTCTGGTCCAGATGCACTTGGCTATGAGTTTCGCAGGAAACGCTGGCTTGGTCGACTGTGGAGCGACCTTCTGACGATGCGCAGATCTGATGAACGGAGCAACCAAGGCAGCGCGTCTGTAACGCCTTTACCAAAACTTAGACGTCTGCCCCTGTTGACGTTGTTTCGGTTCATTATCAAGCGCGCATGGTATCGGTGTGGTCGAACGGTCCGCGCTATTCACCAAGCCGGCGCGGAATATATAAATTTACCTTATTTTTTATATATTTGAGTACTACTCCCGCGAAGCTCGAGGAGAGAGGCGTTGGCGACGTTGCTTGGGAACCGGTCTATCGCAGTGAAACTCGCGGTCCTTTGTTGGCTGCCAGTCGCCGTCGTTTTCATGCTCAGCTCGAGTAAGCTGCTCACTGAATACGAGAAGTATTCAGAGGCGGACACCGTCGTGCAGGTTCTAAGCGTCGCGCCGACGATTTCCAATCTCGTGCATGAGCTGCAAAAAGAGCGCGGAACGTCCGCCGGATATCTCAGCTCCAAGGGTACTGAATTCTCGGTAGCATTGAAATCCCGCCGTGGTGAAACCGACGCAAAGCTTGCTGTGTTCCGCGCGGAAAACGGAGGTTCGTTTGGGCCTCTCGATGTGCAGGACTATCGACAACCTTTTGAGCGCGCCGTGCGCAGGTTGTCGGAATTGGCTGAAATGCGCAAAAAGGTCGACCGCTTTGACCTGACCGTTTCACAAATGGCGCAATACTATACCGGTATTATTGCTGATTTGCTGCGAGCAATCGAGAGCATCAATGTGACGATCGAAGACGGGCGGTCGTTGCGCGAACTGATGGCCTATACGGCGTTGCTTCAGGCAAAGGAGCGTGCCGGGATCGAACGAGCCATGGGCGCCGTCGGTTTTGGTTCCGGGACATTCAAGGGCGAAGTTTACAGGCGGTTCGTTCGTCTTGGTGCTGAGCAAGATGCTTTTCTTGCTGTTTTTCGACGCTTTGCTGCCGCAGGCGATGTCGTCACGTTCAGTGAGAAGCTGTCCGGTCCCACCGAGACGCGTGTGCGCGCGTTGCGTCAACTCGCCTACAGCGTACCTTTCGGTGGCGATACGTCGGCTGTGTCGGCGCCCGAGTGGTTCGCAACAAGCACCGTTCGGATCGAGGCGATGAAGGATGTCGAAGATCGCGTCGCCGAAACTCTGAAGTTGCAATCCATTGAGCTTCGAAGCGGCCTGCTGACGTCATTTATAACGTTGCTTTTTGTTCTGCTGGCTTTGGTTGGTGCGATGGCGGCCGTCTCGCTTCTTGTGTACCGTTCGATTGTGCCGCCGCTTTCTGGAATGGTGGCAAGTTTGCGCGCCGGAACACGTGAAGACTCGCAATTTGACCTGATCGATATTCGCCGCGGAGACGAAATTGGCGAGCTGGCCAGAACGTTCAATGACTTTAACAAGAAGCTCCAGGCATCGCGAAAAGTTGAGGTTCAGCACGTCAAGAGAGAGCGTGAAATTGTCAGCGAGATGAAACTGCTTTCAGATCTGAATGAGTGGCTCCAGTCGAGTACGTCGATTGAGGAGCTGTTTGACATGATCAGTATTTTCATGGAGCGGTTATTCCCCGAGTGTCGCGGCAGTGTCTATGTCTACTCGAATTCCAGGGATGTGCTTGATGGCGCATGTGCATGGAATGGTGCCGAACTTCATGCGCATATACGCCCTGACGATTGCTGGTCCCTCAGGCGAGGCAGGGGCTATTCCTTTAGAAGTGGTGAAATCAAATTTGCATGCGCACACACCAAGCCGCACGATGGTAAACCCTATAGCTGTCTTCCAATTCTTGCGCACGGTGAGACCGTGGGTATGGTGCATCTCAGCCCGCTCGAAGGCGTGACGGAAGATGCCTTTCTCTCGAATTTCCGTCTGGCTCAACTCGCGTCTGAGCAGATCAGTCTTGCCATCGCAAACAGCAGAATGCGCGACGAGCTTCATCAGCAGTCAATTCGCGATCCGCTGACAGGGTTGTTTAACCGTCGTCACTTCGTCGAGATGCTGCGCAATCAGATTGAAGCTTGTAGACGAACAGAGCAAACGTTTTGCTTGATCTCCGTCGATGTCGATCACTTCAAGCGCTTCAATGACAATCACGGTCACGATGCTGGCGACATGGTCTTAAGAGCTGTCGGAGACTCGCTGGAGCGGTCTTGCGATGCGAATGAGCTTCCCTGCCGGATCGGCGGAGAAGAGTTCATGATCCTGCTGCCGGAGACCACAATTGATCGGGCACAGGATCGGGCAGAGATCATACGCCGGAGCATCGAACGCATCACTGTGCGCTACGGCGAGAAGGCACTCCCGCGCATTACCGCCTCACTTGGAATTGCCGTGTATCCCGATCACGGCGTGATGCCGCAAGACCTTATGAAATGCGCAGATGATGCGCTCTATGCCTCCAAGGCCGGTGGTCGCAACCAGGTGACGGTCGCCAAAACCGCGATCGAGATGAGCGACTGTGATGCTGCCAAGCTTGAATTCGACGCGAGCAGAGATGGTGTCGCATATGATGCTGACGCCGCGGCTGCGGCAGATGGCTACGACGATTACCCTCCGGTCGCTTAACCGTTCGAGGCGTACCTCGCCCAACGCCGGGTGTGTGTTGCGTTACGGCGATACAGGGACAAGCAGCTCAGTTTTCGAGAAGTTGAGCGGCGCATTGGTCCATTGCAGGTGCAATTCAATCAGGGGACGCGTTCGGTCCTGCCGCACACCGTGCTTCTGGGGGCCGCGAGACGCCAGTTCGGCCAGGGCGTCGACCGCGTGATCCTCAGCATCGGATCGGAAACGCTGCCGCAAGAAGCCGCCGCCTGGCAACGTCTGTTTCCTCACAGACATTTGAGAGTGGGTCTCAGGAAGCGCGGCCAGTTCCGCGCATGCGTCGAAGGCCGGTATCGCTTCGGTTGAGCCTTTTGGTCCTTGCGGCCAGTGCAATCCGAATAAGCGCAGCACGTTGTCATCGTCCGCGGCTTGGCTATCAAGCCACTGGAACAGCGTATGCCAGCACCCCAAACGACCGTCCACGCCCTCGTCTTCCTGGCATCGGACGAAGAACACGGGCGTTGGGCGCATGTAAACGAGCCCGGATGACATATTCAGTGCCCTGCTTGTTTCGTGCCCTGCTTGCGCAATCGTTGCAGTCAACGATGCAACGCTAGTGCAGCCTTGCCTGCTACATGGTCAATAGGAGCCCTTGGATTCAATGTAGTTTGTGGAACAAGTCAATTTAGAATAAAGCGCCTCTTAACAATGTAGGCGCCGAAGTCCGACCGCTCCGGCAGAGCATATTGGCGGGTTTTGTCATCGGACCATGTGTAGGTGTCGCCCGGTGCGGTTCCAAAGCGCTCCGGTGCGCGCTGCGTGCGGAAGGGTTGAAGCTCAGCACGGCGGCGATCATAGGCAGCAATCTCATTCATCACGTTGGAATCGTCGAAACGATCGACATGAACTGTTGTCTCGAGCGGGAGGCGCAGGCTGAGTTTCCCGTCCGTTGACGGCCAACCGACTGCGAGACCGGCGATGGGAAACGTGTAGTCCGGCAGATTGAGTATCTTGGATGCTGCGTCCGGCTGATTCCGAATGGCACTGATCGGGCAACAGCCGAGCCCGATCGTCTCGGCGGCCGTGATGAACGCTTGCAGCGCAATACCGCCGTCGACCGCTGCATTGAAGAAGGCATCCAGATGGTCGTTCGCGAATGCGCGATCGTGGACCTCGTGGATCTGCCGCTGGCGGCGATTGTTGCCGCAAAGAACGAGCAATGCCGGTATCTGCTGCGTCCAAGCCTGATCGGCAACGAGGGTTTTCAACGCGGCCAGCTGGTCGGCATCGCGTACGATGATGATATCGCGCTGTTGGAGATCGCTCTTCGATGGCGCGGCCAGGGCAACGCCGGCCAAGAGCTTCAATAGTTCGAGGCTGACCGGGCGATCCTCAAATCGGCGATGGGACCGCCGGCTCGCCAGTTCCAGCAGTCGATCCTCGTGTTCGTCGATCGTGGTGCGCTCAGATGGATCGGACACGTCACTATCAAAACGGTCAGACAAAGCCTTGCGTAGTCGGTCCATTTCCGGCGTCTCCGATTTGTAAGTGCGTCAGCTGCGGCGTCTAGGTTGGGTCGCCGAGTTCGCCAAGTCGCTGCTCAATGGCCAGCAGGTCGCGCCACGCCATGCGTTTTGCCGCAGGTGTGCGCAGCAAATAGGCGGGGTGCAAGGTGGCCATCAGTGGTCGCTCCTGGCCGCCCAGATTAATCGTCTTCCACCGCCCGCGCAGTTTCATTATGCCCGTTGTCGTATCAAGCAGGCTCTTGGCTGCCGCGCCGCCGGCGGCAACGATGATTTTGGGGTCGACCAACGTGATCTGGCGCTCCAGGAAGGGCCGGCAGGCCAAGACTTCAGCTGCGGTCGGAGTGCGGTTTCCAGGCGGCCGCCAGTACACGACATTGGTGATATGGGTGTCCTGTTCGGATCGCCGGATTGCCGTCAGCATGCGGTCCAGCAGTTTGCCGGCACGCCCCACAAATGGCAGGCCACTGAGATCCTCTTCACGTCCGGGGCCCTCACCAATGATCATCACGTCCGCGCGCTCAGCGCCGCGGTAGAAACACAGATTCTTGGCTGTTCGCTTCAACGGGCAGCCATCGAAGTCGGCCAACACAGCGCGCAATGCGCCGAGGTCGGCTGCCGCTGCGACTTTCTTGCCGATGTCATCGCGCGTGGCTGTTTGTCTCACATCCGCCTCAGGAGGACGAACGGATCGTGGTGCGGCTTGTTTTGACGGATTGCCTTTGGCTGGAGCGCGCTCGCTCCTAGATGCGTCTTGTTGTCGTTGCGGCGGCTGGAGCATCTCCTGCGGGCCTATCGGGCCACGATCTCCACGTGCCAGCCAATCAACGGGTTCGTCGGACACGGCAGCGGTGACGCCAGCCGACCGATACCAGTCGAGCACATCGCGCGCCACGTCGGTCAAGACAATCGGTTTTTCGGTTCCAGGTGCCATGGCATGCCTTTTAATGGCTCGTGTCCCGATTCCGAAATTCGTCTGCATTCAGATGCGAGATCCGTAGCGCATTTCGGCATTGAAAGGCACACGACAATCAAGAGTTTGCCCGTGTCGTTCAGATCGAGAATTCCGCTCTCGTTGCCGCTGCGAATGACGGCGAATTTCTCGATCACAACGCTAGCGTGGATTGGGACAAACCGTCGATGCCCCTTGACGAGATTTGTGCGGCACGAACACAACCGGCACGATGGTGGAGGAACCCGGAATGGCCGAACCGATGACTGAGACTAATGCCGAGTTACCTGAGCGGGATGCCATGGAGTTCGACGTCGTGATCGTCGGGGCCGGTCCTGCGGGCCTTGCGGCCGCAATCCGTTTGCGGCAGCTCGCTGAGGAAAATGAGCACGACCTCTCAGTTGTGGTTCTTGAGAAAGGTGCCGAGGTCGGTGCCCACATCCTGTCCGGCGCCGTCATCGATCCGATTGGTCTCAACCAACTGTTGCCGGACTGGAAAGACCGCGGCGCGCCGATCGAGACAGCAGTAACAGCCGACAAGTTCCTCTATCTCGGGCCGGCTGGTGAACTGCGCCTGCCAAACCTGATGATGCCGCCCTTGATGAACAATCACGGCAACTACATCGTCTCACTCGGGAATGTGGTGCGCTGGCTGGGTGAACAGGCCGAAGGACTGGGCGTTGAAATCTATCCGGGCTTTGCCGGATCCGAAGTTCTTTTCCATGAAGATGGATCCGTGTCCGGCGTCGCGACCGGAGACATGGGCATCGGCCGCGACGGGCAGCCGAAAGACTCCTTCACTCGCGGTATGGAACTGCATGGGAAGTACACGTTTCTTTGCGAAGGTGTGCGTGGCTCGCTATCCAAGTCTCTTATCAAACACTTCCGGCTGGACGAGAATTCCGAGCCACAGAAGTACGGGATCGGCCTGAAAGAGCTGTGGGAGGTTTCGGAGGAGCATCATCGCCCGGGCCTTGTTCAGCATACCTTCGGCTGGCCGCTTGATGGGCGAACCGGCGGTGGCTCATTCATGTACCACTACGGAAGCAATCTGGTTGCAGTCGGATTTGTCGTCCACCTCAACTATCCCAATCCCTATCTATCGCCTTACGACGAGTTCCAACGGTTCAAGACCCATCCGGCCATTGCGCCAACCTTTGAAGGCGGGCGGCGCATTTCTTACGGGGCGCGGGCGATTACGGAGGGCGGCTGGCAATCGCTGCCGCGCCTTGCGTTCCCGGGTGGTGCATTGCTCGGTTGCTCGGCCGGCATGGTCAACGTGCCGCGCATCAAGGGCAGTCACAACGCGATCCTGTCCGGTATCGAAGCCGCGGAAGCCGCGTTCAAGGCCATCGTGGCAGGACGGGAGCGCGACACACTGGCCGATTACGAGCACGCTGTGCGTACTGGGCCAATCGCTGCCGATCTCAAACCCGTCCGGAACGCCAAACCGCTATGGAGCCGGTTCGGGACATTAGGTGGGATCATGCTCGGGGGCGTGGATATGTGGGCGAACTCGATCCCCGGCCTAAGCGGTGTTGGATTCGGGTTCACGATGCCTCACGGCAAACCCGATCACGCTGCGCTTCAGTCGGCCAGCATGTTCAAGCCGAAGGATTACCCGAAACCGGATGGAGTCCTGACGTTCGATAAGCTGACCAACGTCTCATTCTCGGCAACGAACCACGAGGAAGATCAGCCGGTTCACTTGAAGGTCGCCGACATCGATCTGCAAAGCGCGAGCGAGCATGGCATCTTCGCGGGGCCGTCGAACAGATATTGCCCGGCAGGTGTCTATGAGTGGGTAGAGGACGATGCGGGCGGACTGCGGTTTCAAATCAACGCGCAGAACTGCGTCCACTGCAAGACCTGCGATATCAAGGATCCCAATCAGAACATTACGTGGGTGACACCGGAAGGTGGCGGCGGGCCGGTCTACGAAGGGATGTGATCGCTGGCATTCTTGTTGCCTCCGCGACCGCATCCCGGCGCAGAATGTTCTGAGGTTTGTTCCGATATAGACATATCTGCGCAAATCACCGAACGTTGTGTCTACTGCGACGCTTAACGATGACGTGCATCGTACGTTGGCACTCGTTTCTTTGGGGAGACTCTCTGGGAGGCTGGGGGGCACACGCAATGTCGCTAACAGAAGCGCTGAAACAAGTTTCGTCGCGTGAGATTGATCGAGTGGTTGATGGCTATGCTGCGCGCCTCATCGCGCGGTTCGGGCGAGACGGGTTCGAGGCCGTTTTGGAATCTGTTCTGCAAGATCGTCGGATCACCAAGGTTCAGCTGACCACCATCGCCCGTTTGATGGATCTTGAAGTCGTCTCGCGTGCGCCGAAGCGCGCGTTGGCACAACAGATTCTCGATTGTCACCTCGCGGCTGTGGTGTCCCGCGACGGCGCGCAGGCTGCTGAGGTTGACCGATTGGCAGCTTAGATATCGGTTGTCGCGATTGTGATGGCGCCGGTTGGTGCTGTTCACGGCCGTCATTTCGCGGGGCAAGGTGTCGCAGTTCAGGCTGGGCGGTTTAATCAGGCCCTGCGATTGGGAATGTCGAGGGGAATGTACTCCACGCCGGACCGCTGCAACGGCTGCGGATAGAGTTTCATCAATTCCATGATCTCAGCCGGCATGCCTTGCTTGACCGGCAGTCCCATTTGATCGGCTTCAGAACAGGTCAAAGCGTAGTCATGCGTGTAGTGGCCGCCGGCGAGACGTTCGGCAAGCGCAAGTGCCGGATCTTCGCCAAGCCGTGCGGACATCAACTCAGCGGCGCCGCGTTTGACCTGGGCCAGAGCTTTTTCGCTCATATCGGCCAGCACCATAGTCAGGTCGTGAACATCACTTGCCGGCTTTGCATCACGCGCGCGCACAATGCTTGCGGCCGGAAAGCCCATCAACTGCGGGTCAATCGGGCCAAGTACGGAAAACTCACCGAGCACAATTTCGTCAGCCGCCAACGCGATCAACGTGCCGCCGGACATCGCATAAACGGGGACGAAAACGCGCACGCGCGCGGGATGCGCTTCAACGGCCCGCGCGATTTGCATCGCGGCGAGAACCAGGCCGCCCGGTGTATGCAGCACCAGATCAATCGGCATGGTGTCTGGCGTGCGCTTGATCGCTGTGATGATTGTTTGTGCATCTTCGAGATCAATATGTCGCGCCACGGCAAAGCCAAAAAGGCTCCGTTGTTCCTGGCGATGGATCATTGTGATCACACGCGTGTGTTGGGCTTTTTCGATCGCCCGGATCGCCGCCATCCGCTGCATGGACGATATGCGGGCGGCCAGCATCGGCTGAAGTGCCAAAATAACGAAGATGATCAAAATGATCGTTGAGAGGTCCATGAACCCTCGCCTTTGAGATACATCCGAGCGTCGGGGCATGCTATAGTGCGCCGATCGGAGCAAGGCACGAGAAATTAACGGCGTACGGGCAACGCTTGTCCACATTTGACGAGCACGTAGTATTTCTCTGCTTGCCAAGGCACGGCTTACCGCAATCTGATGTGATGAGTCGCCAAATCGCCTTACATGTTGATAGGCTTTGAGCATGCGGGTGAAGCGCACAGAAAAGGGTATGCCTATGCAATCCTGTTTCAGTTCCAGGTTAGCCGCCGTAAGCGTTGCTGTTGTTGCAGTGACGGGTGGGCTTTCGCCGGCGGCGTTTGCACGGTCGGAGGCTAACCCTGCGCTGGTCCACAGCCGGCTTGGCGGATATCTGGCGGCACGTATCGCGCAGGCGAACAACGATACGAAGACCGCGGCAAAGTACTACAACCGCGTGCTTGCACTGGAGCCAGGCAATCGGCGCCTGGTGCTTTACACGTTTCTGATGGAAGCGGCTGACGGCAACTTCGATAACGCCGTCGCGCGCGCACGTCAGCTCGAACGCAAGAGTGGTCGCCGCCAGCTCAGCAATCTGTGGATCGGCGTAGACGCATTCCGGAACAAGAACTTCGCGGAAGCTGAGCGTGCATTTCGCGCTTCGGGATCGGACTCTGTTGCGCGGATTGTCAGCCGCCTTGCACTTGCTTGGACGGAACTCGCGCGTGGTCGATCACGCGCTGCGCTGAGGTCATTGACTGAGGCGGATCGTTCTGAGTGGGCTGAGTTTTTCGCTGCCTATCGCTTTTATGCGTCGTATCACCGGGCACTGATTGCCGATCATGCCGGGTTGAACCAGCTCGCCATTCGAAACTTCAAGAGTGTGATTGCGAAGAATCAACGCGCCGTACGCGCGCCGCTGGCTTATGCACGTTCGCGCGCCGTGCGCGGCGATCGTCCAGGCGCGCTTGCGATCTTGCGCGGATATGTCGATCGCACGGGCGGTGCCGGACATCCGCTGGTGACCAGCTTGAGTTCCGAGATTGAGAGCGGCCGCAAGGTGACGCGACTTGTCCTGACACCTCAGGACGGGCTTGCCGAAGTTTTCTATGGCGTCGGCGCAGCGATTGTCGCGCAGAACAACAAGGATCTGTTAGGGGCAATGTTCCTGCAGATTGCGCTGGAGTTGCGGGAGACGTCGCCTATGACGATCGCCGCACTCGGCGGTCTGTATGAGCAGCAGAAGCGCTATCGC
>JBCDAH010000100.1:0-19064 GCA_039186015.1 Pseudomonadota bacterium | reverse complement strand
GATAACGAGCGCGACCGGACTCTCAGTCATGGGTCTATCCTTGTGTGATGTCTCTGTTTATTCGGCTAAGTGGCTTTGCAATCGCCCGCGAGCGCTAGATCTCGATGTTACGCAATAGCGTTGCGTACGACGCGCCATGCATGTCGCGATCTGCCACTGTACCTTGCACGTACGGGCGCGGCAGGCTGAACTTCACGACGTGCAGACGATCGAGGTCAAACCGCTTGATGACCTGCGGTCCGATCTGAAACGCTGTAGCCACCGTCTCGGTCGTCAAATCACGGCTCACCCGTGCGAAAGCCTCGCTTGACCCACAGAAGATATCAATCGTCAGCCAGAACGGCCCGGCATTCTTCGAACGGATCTTGGCAACGGCTTCGGCCAGTCTTGTCATCCCGATACCTCGAGCGTCGTCAGGCGAAACGCATCCATTGGATCGGCAAGCTCCAGCACGTGATTGAGGCAGAACTCGTAGATCTCGCCGCGATCCATTTCCGGCGGCGAGAACGGGAAGGCGAACGTTGGCATTTCCTCATTTTCGGTCAGCGGATGGTGCAAGAGATACGGGTTCAGCAGTTTCGCAATCTCACGGGCGAGCTCCTGGCTTTGCGCGGTAACAATGCCCAGCACACCTACCTCTGATCCGCTGGCGGCGCTGGTTTCCAAATCACCCAACGTTGCGTCAACGCCGATCAAGCGCAATTCAAGGGTGAACTCGGTATCCGGCAACCCAAGTCGCTCGCGGACTTTCGCCTCGCACTTGGCGATGATGTCGGCGCTCCACTCGCGGACGTTGGCGACGTAACGCGGGTCTCGCACAAGCGCCAAAGATACAGTTTGATAGCCGGCCAACCGCGCGCCCTCCAGCTTCACCGTATACCGGTTCGAGGGCACCCATTTGCTGCCTGTAATCCGCACGCGCGCGTCATCCAGCGCTGTATATCGCGCCTCACTCGCATCGAGATGACCGCCCGGCTCCAGAAGGATGTTGGGATCGCTATTTTCATACAGCATATGCGCGGAGATCGTATGCGGCGTCGCTTGCGCCGCATCTCCCATCGGCACGATCGTACAGCCTTCGGCATCGAACGCGATCAGGATCGTTCCGGAATTCGGATTGGTCGTCGCCAACGCACCGCACTCGCCTATCTTCGCACCATGCCAGGCCGCACCGGCGTGACAGCCGCGGGCCAGCGGCAGTGCCGATATCACCGCCGTGTCGGTTGTTCGTCCGGCGATAACAATGTCGGCTCCGGTGTCGAGCGCCGCTTGCAATTGCTCTGCGCCAGCCAACGCCACGATATTCGTACAACCCAGCAAGATCTCAGGTGACAATTCCGGGCCCGAACCCAACGGGCTGATGCGTCCGGCTTCGAAGGCAGCCGCCATTGTTGCCGGAGACTGGCCACTCTTGAGAACCGCCACTTTGAGGCTTGCGCCGGTTTCGGCAGCAATCTCTCGCGTAATCTCGACCAACCAATCAACCGCTGCGTCCGCGCCGCAGGTGCCTGCTGTCCCAACGACGAGGGGAACGTTGGCCTCTGCGCGGGCCGCCATAAGTTCGCGCCATTCCAGCTTGGTCGAGTGCCGGGAGTACTTCGATGTGCCCGAACCCAGGTAGTGCGGCCCGCTGTCCGTCGAACCGCCATCGATCGCAATAACATCCGGCTGGCACGCCACACCGCGAGCCAAGGCATCACGATCATAGCCCAGCCCGAGTGCGCCTGACGGGATCAGAACTTTCACCATTGCGCCCGATGCTCCTGTGCGACCGCCGATGGACACCGGCTCGAAATGTGCCTGCTGTCAGGCCCGGCACATCATACAGCTCAGCCGATCAGTCGCCTTGCGCAACGCCCTTGCTGAGCGCCTTCGCGCGCTGCTGGCGATAGGCCGGTAAGATGATCAACAAAATGCCAATGATCAACATCGCAAGCGTCATCGGTCGCTGCCACATGAAGCCGATGCCGTCGGTCAGGTTCACCGCGCGCGCAAAGTTGTCCTCCAGCAAGCCGCCGAGAATGAACCCGATCAGCAACGGAGCGAGCGGATAATCAGCAAAGCGCAGAATGGTGGCAATCACACCGAGCCCCACGAGCAGCAACAACTCCGTTGCGTTGTTTTGCCCGATGTAGGCTCCCATCAACGTGAAGAACAGAATGAAGGGGATCAGGAAGTTGCGCGGCACCGCCAGAAGTTTCGCAATGTAGGGGATCAACGGCAGATTCAAGACCAACAGCACGACATTGCCGATGTACATCGAAATGATCACCGACCAGAATACCTCTGGCCGGTCGACCATAAGGCGCGGACCCGGCGCCACATTGAGCGCAAGCAGCGCGCCGAGCAGGATCGCGGTCGTTCCCGAACCTGGAATACCGAGCGTGAGCAGCGGGACGAACGAACCCGTACACGCGGCGTTGTTCGCCGACTCCGGCGCAGCCAGTCCCTTGACCGAGCCTTTGCCAAACTCCGCCTGCTCGTCGCCTTTGGCGATATTGCGTTCCACGGCATAGCCGAGGAACGAGGCGATCGTCGCGCCGGCGCCAGGCAACACACCAATGAGAAAGCCTTGCACGGACTGGCGCGCAATCACCGGGGCGATCTTCGCCGCCTCGTCACCTGTAATGCGCAGGTCTTTGATTTCGCCCGCGCCATTACCGCTCTGCGACTTCGACCGCGCCGGATTGAGGACCAGAAACAAAGCCTCCGGCAGCGCGAACAGGGCCATGGCCAACGTGATGAAGCCGATCCCGCTTTGCAGATCCTGGACGCCCATTGTGTAGCGCGGCGCGTTGAACAGCGCGCTCTCGCCCACCGTCGCCAGCATCAGCCCCGCGACGGTCATCATCAGCGCCTTGGCAACCTGTCCCGTTCCGGCAAAGGCCGCGATCGCGGAGAGGCCGACCACCATCAGTGCGAAATACTCCGCCGAGTGAAACAGCAACGCAAAAGACGCAAGCGCGGGCGCAAAACCCATAAGCAAAATCGCGCCAACGGTGCCACCGGCGAACGACGCAATGGCTGCAATGGTCAAAGCCTTGCCCGCCTTACCTTGGCGCGCCATCGGATAGCCGTCGAACGACGTCGCGACCGTACCGGCAACGCCTGGGGCATTGATCAGGATCGAGGACGTCGAGCCGCCGAAGATCGCGCCATAGTAAACACCAGCCAGGAGAATAAGTGCGGTCGAAGGATCGCCGATCTTGATCGCCACGGGGATCATGATGGCGATAATCGACATCGGGCCAAGGCCCGGCAGCATGCCGATGAGCGTGCCAATCAGGCAGCCCGCGATCACCATCAACAGGTTCTGAATGGAAAGAGCGGTGGAGAGGCCGAGCCAGATACCTTCAATCATATCAGCGCTGCTTTATTGGGTCATGAGGAACGCGGGCCAAGGCCTCAGCACAATTTCGAGCAGGCGCTCGACAAGATACCAGACGGCGAACGCGGCGAAGACGGAAATGGCCGTGAGCAGCACAAACCGGCGCTCACCCAGCAGAAGACCGCCAAGGATCAAAAACAGCGATGTCGACCCTATGAACCCCAGAGGCCGTAGGGTCATGGCATAGGCCACCATCAGCGCGAGAAGCCCGAACGTCTGCGCGATGTTGCCCCACGCAACATTTTTGAACTCCGCGGCGGTGCCACCTTCACTGGCAGGCTTGCTAGGCGTGAGAATAATCACCAGGGCAATGACAGCCCCGAGCACAGAAAGCGCCCTCGGCAAGGTGTTTGGCAGAAACGACATATTGAGCTCGAACGGCAGGAGCTCGTTCTGCATTGTAACGAAAGCGACGTAACCGTAGGCGATGCAGATCGCCAGGAAGAGCGTTGCGATACCGCGTTCGAGAGTCATGGCAGGGCCGATGTGATGGATGGCTGACGCCGGCGCATTCCGACACAGCTCTGGCGGGAGAACACAGCGGACCTGGCGGCGGAAACAGCGCCCCGCCGCCGGCCAGCAGATGGCGCGCTTACTTCTTCAAAAAGCCAAGCTCGATCATCAGCTCCTTGATCACTTTCTCCTGGTTCGCCAGGAACGCCGTGAACTTTTCACCGGAATTGTGGATGTTGACCCAGCCGTTGCGCGCACGGACGGCTTCCCACTCCGGCGTGTTGTACATTGCCGTGATCGTCTTGCGATAAGCTTCGGCTTTGTCGGCCGGCAGCCCGGGAGCGGCAAAGAACCCGCGCCAGTTCACGAACTCAGCATCAACGCCCTGCTCTTTAAACGTCATAGCATCGGGCAACACCTTCACACGCTCAGCGGATGTCACCCCGATGATGCGGACCTTGCCGGCCTTGTGCAGTACAACGGCTTCCGAGAAGCCGGTCGAGCCGACATCGACTTCGCCCGAGAGCAAGGCCGCGTTGAGTTTGCCGCCGGCATCATACGGAATGTACTTGACCTTGGTCGGGTCAGCACCGGCCGCCTTGAACACCATGGCCGCAACCAAGTGGTCCATGCCGCCGGGCACGGAGCCGCCGCCGACCTTCACCGACTTCGGATCTGCCTTGTACTTCGCCAGCAGGTCTTTGAACGACTTGATCGGACTGTCGGCAGCGACGACGAGGGCGGCATAGTCGCCAATCGTGCCTGCGATCGGCGTGAGATCGCGGAAGTTGTGCGGAAAGCGGCCAACCAACGAACGAATGATGATTGGCGTCGAGTTGACCATGAGCGTGCCATGGCTCGATTTGGCATTCTCGATCATATAGTTGATCGCTTTGCCGCCACCGCCGCCGGACATGTTCTCAAAAGATGCCGAGCCGACAAGGCCGGACTTGGTCAAGGCTTCTCCCGTACCACGGGCTGTGCCATCCCAACCGCCACCGGGACCACCCGGGATCAGGAAGTGGATGGAGTCGAGCATCTTATCCGCAGCGGTCGCCGGCGCAGTCAGTGCGGCCGCACCAACGCAGGCAAGTAGGCCGAAGCCCAAAGTCTTCATCGCACGCATTTAAAGCGTCTCCGGTTGCAATCCTCTCGCCTGCCACTGCGTTGGCCGATTTGGACATCGCAGTTCAAACACCAGCAGGCACCTCCCACAGCACGAATGGCACGACGAAGACAACCGCAGATAACCGGAGGTAAGCCGCTCTCAAGTGGCGGCGCTTGCCCTCATGATCCTATCGCTTCCTCCGGCCTCAGCAGCGATTATGTTCGCTGTTCCATCGGCCCGTTCAGTCGGTAACATGCAAACCTGTCATCAACCTGTCACCTCATCAACCTGTCACGTCAGCAACCTGTCACCGGGGCAATTCCACGCCGCCCGCAAGCGCGCCGTTCCAGCGCTTCAGCAACTGCCGTCTCTTGGCCTGATCGAGGTAGACTAGCAAACCGGGCCCCACCCGGATCGGCCTGAGCGTTGTTCGTCGCAGCTTCAAGTCCGCGCCGACACGCGACTGCGCACTACGCGCCAACGGGTTCATATGCATGGCGTTGGAAATGATCGATTGTCCGGCATCAGAGAGCATGTAGGCGAGAAACCGGCCGCCGAGATCCGGACTTTTGGCAACACGCGGGATGAGCGCAACCCGCGACATCATCACTGTGAAGTCCTGCGGCCAAAGAACACCAATGCGCTCGTCGCGCGCGGCGTGCGCCGAGGCATAAGACCCCAGCAGATTGTAGCCAAGAACAAGCCGCCCTTTTGCGACGCGGTCGATCATGGCTTGCGAGTTCGAATACAGCTTCGCACCGTTCTCTCCAAACAGACGATAAAGCTGCCAAATGTTCGCGTAGTGCTGAACGTCTCGCGCGAGAAACAAAAAGCCCAGCCCGCTGCGCTCTGCATCATAGGTGGCAATTCGGCCGTAGAGGTCCGGTCGTCGTGTCTTCAGCAGCGCAATGAGATCGCTACGGCTGCGTATCGGTTTCAGCTCTGAAAAATAAGACTGATTATAGACAATTGCTGCAGCCTCGAATGTGACCCCAAAGGCTTCGTTGCGCCATCGGGCTGATCCCGGCAGACGGTCAGCCAGCCGGTTTTGCCAGGGCGCGGCAAAGCCGTCATTTACCAGCTTCATCTGCAGATCCATCGCCGAACTCAAGGCCAGGTCGCCGGTCTGACCTTGGGCTGTTTCGCGCACGATCCGGTCGTAGAGGTCCAGTGTCTGAATATCGTGATACTGCACCGCAATATCGGGCTCCGCCGCCTGAAAGCCCGCGATCAGCGGACGCGCCAAATCGATATCGATGGTCGAGTAAATCGTAACCGTACGCGCCGCACTGCCCGATTTCGCCGGAAATGCGTAAGACTTCGCATCCGCGCCATCCACGATGAGCATCGACAGAACTAGGATGAGAAGTGGTCGCAACATGACATCATGCTAGACTTGCGCATCACGATCGCAAAGGCACCATTGTTTAAGGCCTTGAGACAGCCAATGCGCCTGCTTCTTGTCGAAGACACCATGGAACTTGCGCAGGCAATTGCGACCGGTCTGAGACGTACCGGCCATACCGTCGATGTCGTCAGCGATGTGGAAGCGGCCGACGCGGTCTTACGGGCGAACAGCTATAACGTCGTCATTCTCGACCTTAATCTACCGGACGGCGACGGCCTCACTCTGCTGAGAACAATGCGGCAGCGGAACGATCTGACACCGACCGTAATCTTAACGGCGCGGGGGTCGCTGGAGGACCGCGTGAAAGGGCTCGACGTCGGTGCAGACGACTACATGACCAAGCCGTTCGACTTTCAAGAACTCGAAGCGCGCCTGCGGGCCATTCAACGGCGCGACGCCGGACGACGTGGCGCAACCATCGCGGTTGGCAATGTTGTCTTCGACACAGTCGCACGGGCCGCATTTATCGACGGCAAGCCACTGAACCTCCCACGGCGGGAACTCGTGCTGCTGGAAACTTTGATGCTGCGGCTCGGTCACGTGGTCTCCAAAGAACAGTTGATCGCGTGCCTTGCCGGCTTTGAAGAGGACCTGAGTGCCGCAGCGATCGAGTTGTACATCTCGCGATTGCGCAAACGCTTGAGCCAAGCCGATCTCAAAATCAGAACACTTCGCGGCCTCGGCTACTTGTTGGAGGCGGCGTGAATACCCGAGGCTTGTCCCTGCGCGCCCGACTGGCCCTGACGCTCGTCGCGCCGCTCCTCGTGCTTGGAACATGGTTTTTGGCACAGGCCTACGAGACGGCTCGGACGACGAGCAACAAGGTGTATGACCGTGTCCTCTTCGGCTCTGCCCTTGCCATTTCAGAGCGCATTGTCGTTGGGCGCGGAAATACGTTGGAAGTCGATCTGCCCTACGTCGCTCTCGAAATGCTGACATCGGTCGCACAGGATCGCGTGTACTATCGCATCGACGCCGCGGGAAAGCCGATTACCGGCTACGGCGATCTGCCAACACCGCCTTTACCCAGCGACACGCAACCCGGGTCCCGACGATTTTATGATGCGAACTTTCGCGGGGCGCCGGTCCGCGTCGTTGAGCTGAGCGGCACCGCGTCAAACCTGCGCACGTCAATTCCCTTCACCGTCTATGTCGCCGAGACGACGCAGGCCCGCCAATTGCTCATCCGCGAAACTGTGACAGCAAGTGCGTTGCGCATTTCGATAACCATCCTGGCGGCACTGGCGCTCGTCTGGTTCGGCATATCGTGGGGCTTGCGACCGTTGCGGCGTCTGCAAAGCGCGTTTTCCCGCCGCAGCCCTGAAGATCTGCGACCGGTCGAACATCCGGCTCCGGCCGAGGTTGCGCCTCTCATTGTCGAGATGAATGCTCTCATGGCGCGCTTGGATTCAACGCTGACTGCGACACGGACATTCACGGGTAACGCGAGCCATCAATTGCGCACGCCACTTGCCATCGCGCGCGCAAACCTGGAGCTTGCCGCAACGCGAACCGATGAACGCGAATGGCAAACCGCTGTTGCCGCCGCACACGAGGCGACAAAGCAATGTCAAAATCTCGTCGAGAGTTTGCTCCTACTGGCTCAGATCGACGGACGAAAGGTTGATCCAAGAACCGCACCGCACGTCGATTTGACGGACCTGGCTCGCAGCGTCACGCGCGATCTGGCACCGGCTGCCCTCGAGAAGGACCATGATCTCTCGTTTGCGAGTTCGTGCCAGCAGTGCGTGATCCAGGCCGACCAGATGCTTCTCGCAGAAGCGATCAAGAACCTCGTGAACAACGCGATCACCCATAGCCCGGCACAAAGCCAGATCCAGGTCAGCGTCAAGCTGGGACACGATGGACGGACAAGTGTGGTCGTCGAAGATGATGGCCCCGGCATCTCGCAGCACTTGCGGGAGAAGGCGACAGAACGCCTGGTGAGATTTGCTGACAACACGACCGGCTCAGGTCTGGGCCTCGCTGTCACCGCAGAAGTTGTCAGGCAACACCATGGCACGCTGTCTCTCGCCAAATCCGATCTCGGCGGCCTGAAGGCGACGATCGTCTTTGAAAAATCGCTTGGGGACTTAGAGACGGCGCGCCCCGATTGAATCCCGTTCGATGGCGACATGCTGAGAACGCACGCCACCGCCTGATCTGCACCACGTCACAGACGTTAGGTGGCCTGCCGTCAGCTGGACGTCTCGATCGGATTTTCACCGGTGTAAGTCCATCGATAGTGCGGCGGCGTTGGCCCTTTGTTGCGTCCACCCTGTTGCATCTGTTCCCATGCGTGCGCGATGACACCGACCGACCGCGACAGGCAAAACAGGCCGCGAGCAAGCGGCGGGGCAAAGCCCAGCTCCGCGTAGACCACGGCAGTGGCGCCATCGACGTTCATTGGAACGGGCTTTCCCTTCCGCGTGGTGAGAACATGTTCGACGGCTCGACCGATCTCAGTAAAACGGCCGGCACAGACACCGGCTGCCGCGGCCTCGTCAACCAGCTCCAACAACCGCGGCGCGCGCGGGTCTTGTGGCTTGTGGAACCGATGCCCAAAGCCCGGCACGAACTTGGTGCGCGTGTCTTGCCATTCGTCGATCAATCTGGGGACCGCATCTTGCAATGACTCTCCCCGCTGACGTGCTGCGTCGACCAGGTGATAAAACTCGACCGCCTGCTCGCCCGCGCCACCGTGCACATCGTCGAGGAAATTGACGGCAGACGCCATGGCCCCGTTCAAGCCGAGACCGCATGTCACGGCCATACGTGCACACGCAATCGAGGGCGCCTGCGGCCCATGGTCGACGGCCGATACCAGGGCGCATTCCAATAGCCGCGCCTCAGCCGGGCTCGGAAAATCACCGCGCGTCAGAAGCCAGATCATTTCTGGAAACGTCGCCGTCCCTATGAGTTTTTCAACGGGGCGCCCGCGAAATCGGATCTGGCCCGGCGCCATGTCGATGATTGCCGTTGACCACCATGCCGCTACGTCGCTTGCACCGGTACTCATAGAACGCCCTCCTCTTTCAGTCGCATAATCTCTTCGCGCGTGAGGCCGAGTTCACCATAGACGGCGACGTTGTCCTGGCCGAGTTCCGGCGGCGGGGTATCCACTTCCGGTGCCGTGCCGTCGATTTTCACACCTGTCCGAACGACGCGAACGTCGCGGTCGGCGCCGGGAACGGATGGGAACTCTCCAATGAAGCCACGATCCGCGACCTGGGGTGTTTCCAGCACGTCTGGCACGGTCAGAACCTCGCCAGCCGGAACGCCGATCTCGTTCAGTTCCGCAGCCCAGACGCTTGGCGGCTTTGATTGCAGAACCGACTCCAATTCGGCCTTGAGCGCAAACCGATTGGCTTTGCGATCCTCACGCGTTGCGAACTCTGGGCGTGAAATCAGGTCTTCGCGCCCCAGGTGACGGGCCAATAGCTCCCACTGCTCATCCTTGTTGGCCGCAATGTTCACCAAGCCGCCCTGCGCCTGAAAGGCACCGGACGGAGCGGACGTGACATTTTCGTTGCCGTTCGGTGCCGGCGTCACCCCGGCGATCAGGTGGTTCGAAACCGTCCACCCCATGGTTGCCAGAACGGACTCCAGCATCGACACATCGATGAACGCACCTTTTGTCTTATCGTTTAGCGCTGCCGTTATTGCGAAGGCCGCGGTCATGCCGCCCACGGTGTCAGCGATCGGATATCCGACCCGCAGTGGTGCGCTTTCGCTGTCGCCGGTAATCGACATGACGCCGGACGCCCCCTGGATGATCTGGTCATAGGCAGGCCGATGAACCCAGGGGCCGTCTTGGCCGAAGCCGGAAATTGCGCAGTAAATCAGTTGCGGGTTTGCTGTCTTGAGGGCCGTGTACCCGACGCCGAGCCGGTCCATCACGCCCGGTCTGAAGTTCTCGACGAGGACGTGGGCCGTTTTCACAAGCCGCTTCAGCAGGTCCTTCCCGGCCTCATGTTTCAAGTTCAACGTGACCGACTTTTTGCCCGCGTTTTGCGCGAGAAACGACACACCCATGCCGCGTGCATTCAGGTCGGCATCTGCACCAAGTTTCCGCGCCAGATCACCGCGACCAACAGCTTCCACCTTGATGACCTCCGCCCCGAGGTGTGCGAGCTGATGACAACAGAACGGCCCCGCAAGGACGTTGGTGAGATCGAGAACGCGAACGCCGGCGAGTGGTTTACGCGCCATGCGACAACACTCCTGAAACGAACGACAATTCCGTTCAAACGCACGATCAACGCGTTCGGCGCCATAGCAATACCGCGCAAGCACCAACGCGCGAACACGGACACGCAAACACCGAACAGCGCCTCCGCCGACGGCGGACCTGATCTAGCTTTCGAACCGCAACAAATCACCAGGTTGGCAGTCCAGGTACTCGCAGATCCGCTCAAGCGTTTCGAAGCGAATGCCCTTCACCTTGCCCTGCTTCAACAGCGACAGGTTGGCTTCCGTAATCCCAACATGCTGCGCCAGGTCTTTCGATTTGACGTTGCGTTCGGCCAGCATAACGTTGAGCGTCACCCTGATTGGCATACCCGCCCCTCAAACGATCTGCTTGTTCTCATCGGCCATTGCCACGGCCTCGGACATGACCCACGCCATCACCAGAACAGTTGCGCCAAAGAAGACTGCGATGATCGTATCCGACCCAAGGCTGAACGCCAGCGTCCGCGTTCCAGGCGCCCCGTTCCAGGTCAACAAGACCGTCAACGCCGCTTTCACGAACGGACTGAGCAGCGACGAGACGAGCACGCCGACCGAAAAGCCACGCAATCCCTCGGCCGCCGCCGCAGAGAATACGTCGCCGGCGGCAAACGCACGAAAGCAGGTCCGCGCCTGCATCAGGCCCCAAACAATGATCGCAACCGGCAGTAACGACAGACCAAGCCCAATCACGCGCGTCGACTCTGCGACCGGATAGCGCGAGGCATCCGCAAGACCGGCTGCAGCGAAGATATTGGCCCACGGTGCAAACAGCCAGTAACCAGCAACCGCCGCGACGATGACAACTGAAAGCACAAGGCAGGACATGGCCATGACCCGGCTGACCGCCCGCACCTTGCCGGCACGCCCAGACGCACGCAGCCCGTGACCGCCAGGCGCGGCGTCATTCGTTGTATCAAGCTCTCGCATACAAGCTCCTTTTCAAGGCGTGACATCCGAAACGCAAACCGATATCTACGTCAGAAATTTCTGCTTTACAATAATTTAAAATCGCAAAACAACATTTTTTGCAATGGACGATCCCGTGCTGTTCTGGCGATGTCAGCCACCGCACAGTTCAAATCAACGGCAGCTGGTCGGGTCTCAGTCACGTAAGTGATCACAATGCTCGATCGTGCTGGAACAAATGAGACGGGAATGCTCTCGAAAACACCAGCAAGCTGCTGTGAACAACGGAACGTGTCGCCCCCATGACTCCGGCATTCCATAAAGCTCGCCGATCGTGCCGACGGCCATAGTGCCGATCACATTCGCATGCGATCTGACGAAAAACTCTGCACACACATCCGATCATTGAGCCAAGGCAACACCAAATGACGCTGATCCACCGAGCGACTGCGCGTCGCACCGTATCGTCACACTCTAAAATCAGCCAGGCCCACGCGACACAGAACTGCCGTACCGTTTTCCGCACGCGCCACGGCAACACCGCGACCCTGATCGCCGTTCTAACTGTCATGCTCACAATCACGGGCCTAAACGCGTTGCCCGCATTCGCGTCCGACGACATTTTCGACGCCAACGGCGTGACCGGCACGTTCGTCGGCCTCGACGGTGCCAGCGGCAAGTTGACGGTCGTGAACGCCACGCGCGCGCAACAACGCATGATCCCGGCATCAACGTTCAAAATTGCGAACAGCTTGGTTGCGTTGGAGGCGGGCATCGTGCGCGACGACACCGAGATCTTACCCTACGGCGGCAAGCCGGATGTGCCCAAACGCTGGGCCCGCGACATGTCATTAGCGGAAGCAATTGCCGTGTCGAATGTGCCAATCTACCAGAATTTGGCCCGGCGGATCGGGCTGAAGACCTATGCGACATGGCTCGCCAAGCTTGGCTACGGCAATCAACGCGTTGGGGATCGCGTCGATGTGTTCTGGCTGAGCGGGCCATTGGAGATCAGTGCCATCGAGCAAACGCGCTTCCTCATACGGCTTGCCGAAGGCCGACTGCCCATGTCGGCACGATCGCAGACGATCGTCCGCCGCATTCTTCGCGTCGACGCATGCGCGCACGACCAGAGCTTCGCCAAGATCTTCGCCAAGACAGGTTGGACTATCGCGCCGGACCCGGACGTCGGCTGGTGGGTCGGTTGGGTCGAACGGGCGCCGAAGCAGATCTTTGCGTTTGCATTGAACATCGATATCCGCAATCGAGCGGACGCCGCAAAACGCGTGCGTGTCGGTTGCCAGTTCCTCACCAAGCTGGGCGTGCTGCGCAAGGGTTAACGCGAGACCGAGCTAGTTGCGGGTCCTTTGTCGCCGATCTGGTTCCGCATGGGACAACGTGCGCAGCTAGAACGATCAGGTTTCGCGGCTGAGCGCTGTCAGATGATCCAGAGGAAGAGGCGCGCCAGCCTTAAGCGTTTGAATTGCAATATTGCTCCGCACTTCGCGAACAATCGGCAGTTCCAACAGCTTGTCGACGAGGAACCTTTGGTAGTGCTCAAGATCTGGCACAACGACTTCAAGGAAGTAGTCCGCTTCACCGGAAACCAAATGACACGAGACGACTTCCGGCATCGCAATGACCGCGTCCTGAAATGCCACGGCCTTGTCGTTGGCATGGCCGTCGATCTTTACGCCAATGAACACGGAAAAGCCCAAGCCAACCCGGTCACGCCGCAACGCTGCGCGATAGCCTTCAATGTAGCCGGCCTGCTCCAAGCGCTTCACGCGGCGAAGACACGGAGACGGCGAAAGCCCGACGCGATCCGCGAGCTCAACGTTGGTCAACCGACCGTCCGCCTGGAGTTCCAAAACGATTTGCCGGTCGATGGCATCCAAGTCGCAATTTGGCATAGATCGCTCAATCATCCCGCCAAGATACAACATTATTGCGAGCAGCTCTCACCAAATAGCACACTTTGCAAGGACATGTCGCGTCATCGCATGCGATGATTGCGACGCCTGTCCTTGGAAACGGAGTACGGACACATGGTCGATACGCCCAGCTCGAATGATCTTCTGCAAGCCGTCGGCGCTTACTTTGATCTGATGTACGACTTTGACACGTCTCGTTTCGAGCGCGTTTTTGCCGCCAGTGCGCAACTTCATGGGCTGCGGGACGGTGGTCTCAAATGCATCACCGCCAGCGAGTTCAAGTCGGCCTTGACGGCGAATCCATCGCCGCAATCCAAGGACGCCCTACGACATCAGGAAATTCTGCTCGTAGATTTTGCCTCGCCAACGCAAGCACTCGTGAAGGTTCGCGTTCGGATCGATACCCTGCAGTACATCGACTATCTGTCGTACCACGTGGTTGACGGCGCATGGATCGTCACCGCCAAATCCTTCCATATCGAATGCACATTCGATACGTCGACATCGCACGTCCCAATTGCGCCTCACCCTCAATAGCGCGAACCAACCCGCTGACTCTCCTCAGCGGCTGACACACTGCGGTTGACCCAGGCCTGAGCGCGTTTCATGTCCATCAGTCCCCTTGTTCGATTGCAATTGCCGCCGCGCGAAAACGTACGTGCGTGACATCAAAATCGGCGACCTGGGCGACCGCGCGCCGAGACGAACCGGCTCATGTTTGAGGCTGTGAGCCCGGCGCAGCTAGAACTTGCGATGTTTCAGGTAAGCCTCTTGCGGGTCCATGCCGGCCAGGATGGCGGTACGGACGGTGTTCTCCAAACCGACGACCCGCTCCGTTTCCTGGACAATCTCCTCGGCATGGCCTTGCGGCAGAATCACGATCCCGTCGCGATCGGCGAGAACCCAGTCACCACCTGAGATTTCGACATTACCAATCTTGATGGTCTCGTTGAAGGCCGTCGGCAACCAACGTGCGACGATATCTTCCGGTGTTCGAAAACGTCCCCAGACCGGAAAATCCATATCCAGGATGAACTGACAATCGCGCATGCCACCATCAGCAATATAGCCAAGCACACCTTTCAGCTTGAGCGCTTCCGCCGACAACTCCCCCATCAGGGCAACGTGATCATTGTTCGGCTGACAGATAACAACATGGCCCGGTGGCGACTTGGACAGAACGCCAGTCCACTCGAGCAGCGTCTCATGTTCGTCGAAGCCTTTGCCGCTCTTGCCCTCAACCGTGAAGACAGGCCCTGCAAGTTTCTTCCCCTCGTCCAACGGCCGGATATCGCGCGGGAGCACAAAGTTCTCAAACCCGCGTCCGCGCATAACGTCATGAACTGCTGCCGAATAAAGCCCCTGAAGTCTTGCTGTGAGTTCCGGCAAACCAACCTCCTCCGACATAGGATTTCAATGTTCTGAAAGAGACACTGCCTCAATGGCCGACAAACGCAAGGTCTGGCCCTGCCAACCACATCTCTTAAACCGCCACTCTTAAGCCGCCACGTTGCCGGTGGCGCATCGCCGCTCCAGCGAACAACACGGACACATATGCAGCAGCGAGATGGACGGCATGACATTGGAAAACCGCGTCAGCGTCGTGGTCTGTCAAATCGCGTTGCACGGCCTTCGCGGAACATGAACTCAAAACCGGAGTCCACGAGGTTATCTCGAAGACGCTCCGGCGTAATGTTCTTGGCTCCAGCTGCCGCGACCACATCCCACTCATGGCGGGCGAGGTGATCCAGCCAGTACGCGCGGCGCGCGACATCATCATCGAGCCGGAATGTCTTGAGGTATTCGAGCGTTCCGTTATCGCGCACAATCGCTTCGCCGACATGCTGCGGTCCTGGCTCTCTCAGATCCGTCAGGAACCACGCGAGTTCGAACGGCCCCATCTCATACATCTGCCGCCGCGACACAGACCTACCCAACAGGTCGTGGGTCATGTTCGCTTCGAATTCGGCGTGCGCGGCCGTCGCGCGCTCAAATGCGCCCCGCAGGTCATCGAGTGATGCAATGCCGGCGTCCGCAACATGAAAACCGAATTGATCGACCCCGTCATACAATTGACCGTAATAGTAGAACAGCCGCGCGTAGAGGTTTTCCAGCAGCTGCTTATGGAGCACGCCGTAATCCTGCGGATGCGGCACGACGAATGCGCTGGCCAGGGCATCCGCAATATAGACCAGTACGCCACATTGGTTGGGGTAACGCTCGAACACGCGCAAAGCATCGGCCAGATCCGGGATCTCCTCGCCCGGCAGAGCATATTCGATCCGTGGCGACATGCCCGAGCGCAACAATCGGCGCGAATAGTAGTCGTACGCAACGTCGGGGCCACCGAAGTGCATCGCCAGCAATCCCTCGGTTGCGAGATGCTGGGGAAACATCCGGATCGTCTTGCTGGCGACCTGCTTCACCATGCGATGGTGGGTCTGGAACTTCATCCAACCATTGTCGCTCACGCGACCGTCCTTCTGAGACCGCATGTCGCGAAAGTGCGAGTAGACCGAGACTTCTTCGAGCGGCTCGTCGTCCCACGTGACGTAAAGACCGTGCGGGATGAACGAGAAATAGCTGAGTTTCGGCTTATTCATCGATCCTTTGACCGCCACGGCGGCGAAGTCCGCATCGTAGCGGCGCAACCCCAAACGAAGGTCGCCAACAACTTTCTCGCGAACCAGCGGCACAAGGCGAACCGAACCCCAGACCTGTGACGGCCGGGGCGTCAGCCCTTGCAAAGTCAGATACCTGTTAAGCTCAAGGTCCGTTTGTCCGGGCACGATCGCGCCCTCCTCTCACGTCACTCTAATCCGCAAGCGCTGAGCGGGCCTGGACATCCAGGAACTGCAGCAACTGTCGCAAATCAAAAACACCTGCCTTGAACCGTGCCATCAACATCGCAAGCGGAACATCGTCGACATTGCGTACACCGAACGCCGGGATGTGTGGCGAAAGCGATCGCACCGCATAAGTCTGCGGGTTGAACACCGGATTGATGTGCGTCAGGGTCGTTTTGCGATGGCCAGACAGCTTTTCGCGCCAAATGCGCACGACTTCCGCGGCGCCACCCGACGGCGCATTTTCAAAACCATCGGACACGATCACAACGTGGTCGGGTTCCGTCGCCAACGCATTTAGAAGTGGCGTCGCGAGATCCGTTGGCCCGGCGGCCACAGCATCCCACGGCTCCCCGACGTAGGCAGGGGTCCAGTGAACCGTGACATCGTCTGCAATCTCACGCATGAGCGCCACCGTGCCGACCGCGATTGCCAGCGGACGGTTCGCCTTCGCGACGGAACTGCGTGCCGACCGGCTTCGGTCGAGGACAAGCCCAACCCGCCCGTAGCGCTGCGCCGTCCGTCTGGCAGCGCGTTTCGCCGCAGACTGGAAGGCAAGCGGAGTCTTCTCGCGGGCACCGTCGCGTTCGGCATCCGATAGACCTGCCACATAACTTGCGAGACGCGTCAAGGACATCGTCATCATCGCATCCGAGAAGTCGAGGCCGGAACGCTGTGCACTGCGCTGCAGCCGCTGCTTCTCGCGAACCGTCATCGTGTCCTTGAACTGAGTGAGCAGCCGCTCCCGCGAATACCCAAGCCGCTCGGCAAGCCCCTCCGCGACACTCAGCGGCAGGTCAAGAATCGCGCGTGCCTCATAATGCGCCCGGCGATACGACTCGAAAACCGGCGTATCGAACCGGTTCCAGCGACGATGGCCGCGGAACAGAATCTGCTGGCTCTCAGCATCGAGCTTCAAGTGGGCGTGCTCCGCAATCGCACGGACGAACCGCCGATACTTCAGTGTATGAAACTGAGGATCCGGCCGACTTGTAAGATAATCGCGCATAATTGCTCGCGTCCGACGATTATTCACGCGGCGCTGAATAAGGCGATAGAGCGCACGATACGCCTGCGGCGGCGGCATCGCATCAAGAGCGCGCGCAATCAGCCGGCCTTCAATCGCCTTTTCGCTTGCTGTAAACTGTGGGCGCGCGAGCAGGTTTGCAATAATCAAACCTTTATTGAAGTCATTGATACTCGTCGCCAGCATGCGGGTATAGAACGGCCGATAATTCGCCACCGTATAATGATGCAAAAAATCAAGACTGACGGTGTGCGCGTCAGCCTGCGAATAAAACTCGTCCTGGCCGGTCGCTACGAAACAACTCGACATGAAGTTCAAGAGATCCTCGCGTTCGACGTCCCGCACTGCATTCATCTTGCCGACCTCGAAACGGCTTGCCGGCGGGGCAAAACGCAAGCGAACGTGGTTGTTCCACTCACAAGGTAGATCCGGAATTCACTCACAAGGCCCGCGCCGGCAATCTCGATCCTTTTCATTGGTCCACGATAACACATCGCGGCTGCTCGTATTTCTTTCGCCGCCCCCACCGCGGCGCAACGGAACGTCGTGAACCTCGCGTCAGCGACATCATGGTGGGCATGCAGGGAATTGAACCCATCGGCCACCACCTGTCTGTTATCAAGCCAACGCGTTTACAGCGCGTGGACAGGGAACATGCCCATTGGCGGACGGTGAAGGGATCGAACCTTCGCACCCTTGCGGGCTCGCCGGAATAGCACCCCGGTGCATTACCTCTCTGCCAACCGTCCGAGTTTGGAGACACGGAGGGAATCGAACCCCCGCCTTCAGGATTGCAGCCTGATGCATCACCATTCTGCCACGTGGTCTTTGGCGCGAGCGGCAGGAATCGAACCCGCATCATCGGTGTTGGAAGCCGATGTCTTGCCATTAGACGACACTCACTGTGTTGGTGCCGCGGGAGAAATCTGAACCACCGCCGCACGGCTATGCGCCGAGGCGCTCTACCGACCGAGCGACCTCAACAGCTTCATTGGCGGAGGCGGAGAGGATCGAACTCCCAAGGCCTTTCGGCTCACCTGTTTTCAAGACAGGTTCCGTCGCCATCCATCGGATTGCGCCTCCTATTGCATGGGCGCGGACGGATGCTGCTCAGGTGCAGCTCACGATTGGGGGATTTGATCAGGTCTGTTCAGCACCCTCCGCGCACGTTAATAGGTTCTCGAACACCAGCAACAACTGCTGGAGTCGACCAATAACGGTGCTGCGGAAAAGACAAACACTGTCTCGATCTCTTCGGTGCGTTTACAGCGAAATGCTGTAAGAAACGCCAGATAATATTTGGAACCTCAATTGTCAACCATCAAAATACCCTGCCGCGAAAACGTCATAACTCGCTTTGGCGGTCACCGCATACGAAACCGCGCCATCGGATAACACAACACTCACACCGTTCGCGTTTCGCGGCCGAACACCCACGCCCAAATCAAGGCCGGCGCACCAATGATTAAGGCGGCCAGCGACAATGTCAGATGCGACACGGGCAGCAGCGGACTTCCGCCAGGCGCGAGAAACAGCATTCCCGACGCGAACAACAACAGTCGCAGACTGTAGCCGGCAGCCGAATTTTCGAAGCCGCCGATCAGACTGATATGGCCTTGCATGGCGGCCGACAAAAACCACACCGCGACAATGGCCCGGGCCAGTCCGATGTTGACCGGACTTGAAGCCATGCGGCTTGGTGGCGTGATCTATATCGTACCGTTCTTTTTCGTGCTGAACCCGGCGTTGATCGGCGACGCG
>JBCDAH010000099.1:0-19205 GCA_039186015.1 Pseudomonadota bacterium | reverse complement strand
GTGCGGAGCGCTGCATGTTATCCTGTCCTCGAACGCCATAAGATCAAAGGCGCGCAGAGAAGCGGCGCGCCTTCAAAACACGTCGTGCGTCCAGTTTGTGACGGCACGAACTCAGCCCCGGCTAGAGGGCCGTTACTTTCTAATCAAACGCGGCCATTTTGCGTTCGCCGTCTTCACGTAACGCGCCGGCGCTTTCGACCAACGACGTTGAATGCCGCGATCATAGTTGAGGTACAGGCGACCGTTGCGAATGGCCCACGCGTTACCCTCGATCTTCACAAGGTAACCTTGCGCAACGCCGTAAGCGCAGTATCCGCCATACGCCGGCTCGTACTTGGCTGGGTTGGCTTCGAACTTGGCCTTGTTCTCGGCGGACGCAAAGCGCCACTTGGCGCCCTTGTACGTGACTTCGTGCGCTCGCTTGCCTTTTGTCGGTTTGCCGACCGTGAAGTAGGCTACGGGGTCGAAGCCCTTAATGGCGACGCCAGGACTGCCGATCGTATTGATTGGCCGCTTCGACTTTGCGTCGGCCGCAGTTGAAACAAGGCTGGCGCCAACAAGCGCAGTCAACGTCAGCAGGGCAAAGGCAGACAGCGCCCGTCTGCTCCAAAGGTGGGATTGAGCGGACATCAAGGGTAATCCTTTCTCCAAGGCACGGCGATCGCGCACCACTGCAGGCTTGCCGGAGGTTGTGCTCACAGGCAATGAACGTCTCCGCGAGCCGGGCGTGAATGGCGACTGATTTGGACCTCAGTGGATCTCAGGTTCCGGGATTGGGTCCCCAGCCTCAAGGAAGTCGAAGTCGCAGCCCTCGTCCGCCTGGCCGATATGCTCTTGGAACATGGCACCATATCCACGCGTGTAACGTGGCTCAGGTGCCGTCCATGCCGCTTTACGCGCCGCGAGTTCTTCATCAGAAATATGAAGATGAATGCGGCGCCCCGGTACATCGACCTCGATTTCATCACCTGTTTGCACAAACGCCAGCGGACCGCCGACAAAGCTTTCCGGTGAAACGTGGAGAATGCATGCGCCGTAGCTCGTACCGGACATCCGCGCATCTGAGATTCGCAACATGTCGGTTACGCCGTTTCGCACAAGTTTCGTCGGGATCGGCAACATGCCCCACTCTGGCATCCCAGGGCCGCCCTTGGGGCCGGAACTCTGCAGGACGAGGATGTGGTCCGCGGTCACATCGAGATCGTCGCGATTAATTTGGTCCGCCATGTGATTGTAATCGCGGAACACAAGCGCGGGCCCGCGATGTTGATGCAGGCGGGCTTCGGCAGCCGAAGGTTTGATCACGCAGCCTCTGGGTGCCAGATTGCCGGTTAGAACGGCTGTTGCACCGCCTTCGAAAATCGCAGCTTCACCTGAGCGGATCACGTCATCGTCGAACACTTCGGCGCCCACGACATTCTCGCCAATTGTCTTGCCGTTGACGGTGAGTTCGTCGGTGCTGAGCTGGTCCGCCAGAAGCGCCATCAAAGCGCGAATTCCACCGGCGTAATAGAAGTCTTCCATGAGATATTTGCCGGACGGGCGGACATTCGCCAACACAGGTATTTCGCGGCCCAGTTGGTCGAAACGCTCAAGCGACAGGGCAACGCCTGCCCGTCGCGCCATCGCGATCACGTGTATAATCGCATTGGTCGAGCCGCCCATGGCCATGTGAACGCGAATGGCATTCTCGAAGGCTGCTGGCGACAGTATCTTTTGCGGTGTGAGGTCTTCCCAGACCATCTCGACAATCCGACGGCCGGATGCTGAGCACATGCGGAGATGGTTGGAGTCCGGTGCGGGGATGGATGACGCACCCGGCAAAGTCATGCCCAACGCCTCTGCAATTGCCATCATGGTCGCCGCCGTCCCCATGGTCATGCAGGTTCCGAACGATCGGGCAATGCCGTTTTCCATTTCCGCCCAGTCGTCGTCGGAAATCTGCCCGGCACGCTTTTGATCCCAGTATTTCCAGACGTCAGAGCCAGATCCCAGCGCCTGGCCGCGCCAATTCCCACGCAGCATGGGGCCCGCAGGGCAGAAGATCGCGGGAAGCCCCATAGAGACAGCGCCCATCAACAAGCCCGGTGTGGTCTTGTCACATCCGCCGAGCAAAACGGCGCCGTCGATCGGATGTGAACGCAGCAGTTCTTCGGTCTCCATGGCGAGGAAGTTCCGGTAGAGCATGGTCGTTGGCTTGACCATGGGCTCGGACAGGGAGATCGCCGGAAGCTCGATCGGGAACCCGCCGGCTTGCAGGACACCACGTTTCACGTCGGCGACCCGGTCGCGCAAGTGCGCATGACACTGATTAATGTCGCTCCACGTGTTGATGATGCCGATCACGGGGCGCTCACCCCAGTCTTCGGCGTCGTATCCCATTTGGCGCATCCGTGAGCGATGCCCAAACGCTCTGAGGTCCTGCACGCCGAACCAGCGATGCGAGCGCAGATCTTGTGGTGTTTTGCGCGCCATGGGCTATTCCCTCTCATGTTCGGCGTATTCGGGTCTCATGACGGACCCGCTTCTTGGCAACTTCCGTCATTAGCATGGTCATAAGGGCGAACAGGCCCGGTGGAAACTGTTTGCGATTTGTGCATTGAAAGCCGTGACGTGGATCCCGACTCGACAGCCTTCGGGCTAAAGAGTGTAGTGCGCCGTATCAAGTCGCGCGACAATGTAGGCCAAGGCGAGGATTTTGTGAGCGACGCCGATCGAGTTGAAATCGGGCTTCTGCGTCTCGTCGGCAGCGGTCTTGTTACGCTCGCGCCGGCACTCACGGCTGTTCCCTCGGGTTACGCCCGACTACCGGGCGATGCGATCATCAAGTCTCTCACGGTGGCGGCGCCTGAACGGGTTCCGGGCTTTGTGGAGACGACGATCGAAGTGCTGTGGTCGAACTGCCGCGCCGAATTGAGCGATGGAGCGGCGGCAAGAACAATTGAACGCCTGGTCGCGCTGCTCGAGTCCGATCCCTTTTCGGAAGACGTCGCGGATGCAGCTGCGCAACGCGTACGCACCACCAAACCCAGGCGCGATGCGATTTCGAGTGAAGGTCGGCGACTGGCCTCGGCAGTCTTGAACTTCGCCGGTGGTGGTGCCGATTTGCGCGCGCAGGGTATTGACCCGCTGGCCGTTCTCAAACTTAGCGACAGCCTTTACGGTGCACTGCTCTCCGAACTACCGTTCCTCGACGATATCGCATCGCTTATAGCCGTTGTGCTCACCGGCGAACCACCGGTGCGAAACCTACCAGGCCGCATGCGGGTCGATCTCGAAGCCAACATCGCGGCGAACAAACACCTTACGCGCGAGTCCGAAGGCGTTTCGCGCTATGCCGCGCATAAGCTGGACGAACTCCGAACCCAGCTGATCCGCTACGCAGACCATGCCGGTTTGCCGCCCGAAAGCGGCAACGCCATGCTCGGCCACATTGAAACCGGTTCGGTTTTTGCGCTCGATTCTGCGCTGGCCGAGCATGAATCGCGGCACTTGCGGCAGAGCATGGAGAACCTGCAGGCCAGCTCCAGCAATTCGATACTGGCGGCTTCGGTGCGCTCCATGCGGGCAAGTCTGAGCGAAGTCGTCGCCGACTTTGATCGTGCGGGCCGTCACCATCAGTCGGCGTTGCGGATCGTGCGAGTCCTATCGATGGTATCGAGTTGGCCGACCATCCGGCGCCACATTGCCGGACTGCGCGATCGCGGGCTGTTTGTTGACGAACGCGAGACCTTGGTGGCGGCACGAGATGCGGTTGCGAAGGTGCTTATGGGTCTGCAAGCCCAAGACGGTGTAGGAGAACGAGCCGAGGCAGAGCTGCTGTGTGCCGAAATCCTGGTGACGGACCGCCATGTCTCAGACCCAATCGGGTCCTGGTTGGAGGCCATCGAACGCGCACAGGTTGCAGGCAGCACGTTTCGCAACGCGGGGAACATCGGACTTGCCATCACGTCGGACCACGTCGCCGCCACGGGCTATCGTCTTATCGGAACAGTCCGGGATGATGAGGATTATCTGGCTCAATCCGCCGAGTTGTATGATGGGATTGTTGAAACGTTGGATCCGGATCGTGAGTTGCCGATTGCCCGTGCCTCTTGGATGCTGAGCCGCCGCTACGACTCAATCCGGGGTGCCTGGTGCGTCGTGGCGCATCTGGCCAGCCTGAGAGAAGATGTGGATACGCTGGCACAGCTCGCGACGATGCCTGGCGGTCTGGCATCCTCAACCAATCCATTTGTCTTGTGTCCGGGATACGATCTGATTTTCGCCCGCATTCGCGCCGAGGCCACCGGGGCGCTCCTGAGTGCCGACACGCATCGATTGGCAGCAGCCGCAGACGCGATAGAGCGTGCATTGGCTGAGATCCCTGCAGATGGAATGAAATTTGAGCGTGCTGCACTGCATGATCAGTTGGGTACGATTTTGACGCATTCTGCTACTAACCAAAGTGATGCGGAGCCAACACTCGGGTCTGCGCTTGCCTACAAAAAGCGTGCACGGGAGGTGTTTGCGGCCATTGATCACCCGCGCTGCCATGAGATCGACATGGAACTCCGGGCTCTCGAGAGTGCCATGAGGCTCATACAGGCCGACGAGGCAACGCATTAACACTAGTATCTGTGCGTGACTCCAAGCCATACTAAGCAGTGTAGAAACAGTTCACTGACTGGAGCAACCAACGAGGCCGAGACATTTGGGTTTGGGCGTGTTATTTCGGCGGGCGCGGCGGTTGCTGGTTCAGCCATGGTAACTCCGGCATTTACATTGCCGGAAATGAAAGTCGGGGCTGTCGTCGGCCCGTTCGGTACGGAGTCGGCGGCGTCAGATCGAAGCATCGGCGTGCCAGGATTTTACTGAGCGCGCCCGGAGGGAATTAACCGCGGCACATGCGCAATACGATCGCCGTCATGAACACCAAAGGTGGGGTCGGAAAGTCCACGATCCTGCTTGCGATTGCTGAGACGTTATCGACGTATCACGGCAAGAACGTTCTGGTCATCGACTCGGACGCTCAGGCAAGCGTGAGTTCGATGCTGATGAGCACTGCGGATCTCTATAAGTTGCAGTCATCGAGCTTGACCATTGTCGATTTCCTCGTCTCGACCGTTCTGAACGAACAGCATGAGGAGTGGCCGCGCTACGTGGTACGCAATGTCTCAGATATTGATGATGCCCAGTCGGTCTATCTCATCCCGAGCGACGTTCAGCTCACTCTGTTTGAACGTGAAGTCTCTCGCGAAAGCCTCCATGGGCGCTTGCGCTTGGCGATCGCGAACCTTCTGAATCAGGTTCGCTCGGTATTTGATGTCATTTTGATCGACTGTCCGCCGGGATTGTCGGTTTTGACGGAGAGCTGGCTGCGGGAAGCGGATTACCATCTCACACCCACCAAGGCAGACTACATCTCAACGTGCGGACTTGAAGTGTTCCGCCGCTTCAAGAACCTGACACCGGAGATGGGCTTTGCGTCCAACCTCGGTGTTCTCATCAATATGATTGATCCTCTGTCGCATAATGATGCGGAGTATCGGCGCTGGCTGCAGCAGGAACCCGATAATCGCTGTTTCACACATGTCATCCCTCGCATGAATGCGTTGCAGGAAGCAGCCAGGCACAGTCCAGAAGAGCGGTCTTATCAAGCGAAGTATCCCGGCGATGCCGGGCGGTCGGTCCGCGGGCTTACAGAAGAAGTTCTGCAGCGGCTTGCGGAAGACCATGCGATGGCCCAGTTGACGGCCCAGGGTCAGTTGACGGCTTAACGTTATGGCCCGCCGACAACTATGTGCGCAGATTTTGCACACTGCTGTCTGATGGTTACACTGGGTTTTGCTCTGCTGATCATGCAGAATACCTGTGAATCATAGATGCGCCACGCGTCCAGACGCGTAGCTCGACAAGTGACTTGGCAAAAACGCCGGAACTGCGAAGCCCGCCGGTCATGCTCCATGTGTTTTCGGGCGTATGGGGCGACGCTTGGTCTCGGTACCGTGATCGAGACTGTCAGTAATCTTGGTAGCGCGCGGGTTCGTAGTGCTGATAGAGATCGCAGCGCTTTGGTGAACGCGGCTTGGCTGGCCGGATCCGAACTGGCCGTGAGGAGTGCTTTATCAATGAGTCGATCCCAACCGATCTTCGCCCTGGCTCACAGTGGGCTTTGGGTAGCGTTTGCGGCTGTGTCCGGCGTGCTCTTCGCGGCAGTGTCCATGTCGCCTGCGTTGGCGCAGCGCGGGCCTGCCGCGGTTATGGTCGAGCGCGTCACGGCCCAAACCGTTAGCGAGACGCGCAGGGTCCTCGGGCAAGTCGTTGTTCCGGTTGAAGCCGATGTTGCATCGCGAACAGCCGGCATCATTGCGACCGTGAAGTACCAAGTCGGAGATAAAGTCTCCGCCGGTCAAGTGCTCGTCATACTGGATACCGAACTGCTTCGCATTGAGCTTCGATCTGCCGAGGCCGCACTGCGGGTTGCTGAAGGCGGCACGGCCGTTGCGATCGCCAAACTCAAACAGGCCGAGATCGCCTTTGAGCGTCAGGCTCAATTGAGGGACTCCGGGGCTTTTTCCCGGTCTCGCTACGATGATCTCCAGCAGGAAGTCGTCACCGCGCGCGCGGAACTGACACGCGCCCGCGCCAGCGTCGAATCTTCTCAAAGCGCGATCGCGCGTGCGAAGTATCAGTTGAACCACGCCGTGATTACGGCGCCCGTGAGTGGGACGGTCATCACCCGATCGGCTCAGCCAGGCAACTACATTCGCGTCGGTGATCCGGTCGCGACGCTCCTCGACGTCTCGCAGCTTGAGATCAGCGCCGATGTCCCGGTCAACCTGCTGTCAGGCATGCGCCCGGGTGTGAAACTCGCAGGCGCAACCATCAACGGTGTTGCGCTTGAGACGACGGTTCGCGCTGTCATACCCGTCGAGGAATTGACGACGCAGACGCGCACGGTTCGTTTTACGGCGGATTTCTCGAAACTGGACCCGGCCGTGATTGCACGTGGCAAGTCCATCGCGCTGGATGTTCCGGCGAGCAAGCCGCGTGTCGTCACGGCTGTGCCAAAGGATGCGCTGGTTCAAGCCGGGGATGGTTGGGTGGTGTTTGTCGTGGAGGACGGCAAGGCGATGCGGCGGCCGATCACGATCGGCTCTGCTGCCGGCCGCTCGATTGAGGTGAAATCCGGTCTCGAAGTTAATGAGCTCGTGGTTGTTCGCGGAAACGAACGCTTGCGGCCCGGCCAGCCTGTCTCTGCGACGATTGCCAGCAAACCGCCACGACCGAAACGGAGCTAAGGGCCCCAGATGGATCCGATACGGATTGCAATCGAGCGGCCGATTGCCGTTGTGTCCGCAGTTTTGCTTGCGGTCCTGTTCGGCGCGGTTGCACTTCAGCGGATTCCGATTCAGTTGATCCCGGATGTCCGAAAGCCGGTGATCGAGGTGACGACGCTTTGGGCCGGTGCTGCACCGGCCGAAATCGAGCGAGAGATCGTCAACCTTCAAGAGGATGAGCTTCGCGGGATTGAGGGCCTCGAAACGATGGTGTCCCGCTCCGAGACGGGACGCGCGCGGGTTACGCTTGAGTTCGGCATCGGGACCAACATGGATCGCGCGCTGCTGCTGGTTGCGAACCGCCTCGACCGCGTTTCCGGGTACCCGCCGGAAGCCGATGAACCGACGTTGGACACGTCTGGATCCGACGACAATCCGATCGCCTGGATGGTGTTTCGGCGCGCACCCGGAAATACCAAGGAGATGTCGCAGTACGGCGACTTCATGAACAACATTGTCAAGGAGCGCCTGCAGCGTGTGCCGGGTGTGGCGCTGATCAACGTCTTTGGTGGCGTTTCGCGCGAACTCCAGGTGGTCGTCGACCCGCAGCGCCTGGCGCGCTATCGCCTGACAATCCCAGAAGTCGTTAACCGGCTGCAACGGGAGAACATCTCCGTCTCCGCCGGCGATATTGACGAAGGCAAGCGCCGTTACGTTGTAAGGGCTGAAGGCGAGTTGAATACGGTTGCCGCGCTCAATGACGTCGTCTTACGCAGTGGGGCCGCGGCCGACGGAACGCCGGGCACCGGCCGGGTGTTCGTGCGCGACGTTGCCGAGGTCAAATTCGGGTATGACGAGCCGACGGCGCGCATCCGCGTGATGGGCGAGCCAGCGATTGCGGTCAATGCCGTGCGGGAGACGGGCGCCAACGTGATCGAGACAATGCGCGGCATCCGCGCCGCACTTGTCGAGTTGCAAGATGGGCCGCTCAAGCGCGAGAACCTGACCGTCCTTCAGGTTTACGATGAAACGATCTACATCAACGGTGCCATCGACCTCGTGATCCAGAATATCTGGATCGGCGGCCTGCTTGCGGCCGGCATCCTTCTGCTGTTCTTGCGATCGCCGCGGGCGACACTGATCATCTCCATCGCCATACCTGTGTCGATTGTCGCGTCGTTCGTGGCCATGGCCGCGCTCGGGCGCAGCCTGAATGTGATTTCGCTGGCAGGTATCGCATTCGCAGTCGGTATGGTGGTCGACGCCGCAATCGTGGTTCTGGAGAACATCTATCGATTACGACAGCAAGGCCTTCCGGCCGCCCGTGCTGCCTATGAAGGCGCGCGACAGGTCTGGGGCGCCATTCTCGTCTCGGCGCTGACGACGGTGATGGTCTTCATCCCGATTCTTGTGATGGAGCTTGAGGCTGGACAGCTGTTCCGAGACATCGCTGTTGCAATTTCTGTCTCCGTTATGCTGTCTCTGGTTGTCGCAATTACAGTTATCCCGGCCCTGTCCAACCGTCTGCTTGGCGCCGGGAAAGCAAAATTGGCTCCGACGCCCCTGCCGGGCATAGATCAACTCGGGTCGCTGTTTTCATGGCTGATCCAGAGCTACGCCTGGATCACCGTGCGCTATCGCGCGTTCGGACTGTTGATGGTCGTCGCCATCACCAGCGGCGCGATTGCAGCAGCAATTGCATTCCTACCAAAGCTCGAATACCTGCCCAGTGGAAACAGAAATCTGGTGTTCGGCGTTATCCTACCGCCGCCCGGCTACAATCTGGAAACGACGACATCGATTGCGGAGCGTATCGAAAGCGTGGCCCGTCCGATGTGGGAGGCGGAGGTCTCGGCGGATCCAAAGGCGCCGCCTGCGATGAAACACTTCTTCTTCGTGGCGGTGCGCGGGACGACATTCCTCGGCGGATCCGCCAAAGATCCGCGCCGCGTCAATGATCTGGTTCCGGTGCTATCGCAGCCTATTTTCTCTGAACCCGGGACGTTCGGCTTCATCTCGCAACGGTCGTTGTTCGGGCGCGGCATTGGCGGTCAACGCACCATTGAGGTGAATGTCTCCGGTGACGACCTGTCTCGCATTCTCGTCACCGCTCAGCGCGCAGCCGGTCTCATTGCGCAGAACCTGCCACGTCAACAAGGCCACCAGTTCCGTCCGTTACCGGGCCTTGAACTCGGCGCGCCTGAGTTGCGTATGCTGCCCGACCGTGTGCGCCTGGCAGATGCCGCCATCGATGCACGCGCCCTCGCACAAACGTTGGATGCGTACAACGATGGTGTTCGTATCTCAGAGATCACCGTCGGCTCAGATCGCATTGACCTCAAGCTCAAAGGCAGTAGTAGCGACACCGCCGGACGGCGAACGCAAGACATTGCGGACTTCCCCGTGGTTACGCCAAGCGGCCGCATCGTTCCGCTCTCCGAGCTTTCCAATATTGTCTTGACTGCCGGCCCGGTCGAGATCCGCCATCGTGAGCGTTTGCGCACAATTACGCTGGAGGTGCGCCCGGCACCGAACATGCCGCTCGAAACCGCGATTGAGATCGTTAAGACTAATGTTATCGCGCCGCTTGAGGCGTCCGGGTTGCCGTCTGATATCCGCATTGAACTTGCCGGTGCTGCCGATCAGCTGACGCAGACTTGGGAAGCCCTTCAGGTCAATCTGCTGCTGTCCATCATCATTGTGTTCCTGGTGATGGCTGTGTTGTTCGAGAGCTTTATCCTGCCACTGATTATTCTGGTGTCCGTACCCATTGCTGGGGTTGGCGGGATCGCAGGCCTCACGGTTCTGAACTTCTACCAGTTGCAGCCCCTGGATATGCTGACGTTGCTCGGCTTCGTCATTCTGGTTGGGATCGTGGTGAACAACGCTATTCTGCTCGTTCACCAATCGCTCCTACACATCCGAGAAGACGGAATGGATGTGGAACCGGCAATTCTGGAAGCAACACGTAATCGCGTCCGGCCCATCTTCATGAGCACGCTGACAAGCGTATTCGGCATGCTGCCACTGGTCATGTTCCCGGGCGCCGGCTCTGAGTTGTACCGCGGACTTGGCTCGGTTGTGGTCGGCGGGCTCGCGCTATCGGCAATCCTGACCCTATTGCTGGTTCCACCGCTTTTACGGTTGGCTCTCAGTGTCAGTCCTGTCTCGAAAGCTGCGGCGCGCAGCATCGACGAAGGCACACCCGCACCAGCAGAGTAACCTGTAGGCGAGTGCCAACTGTCAAGACCGTATGACCAATCAGCAACAGCCGACGGTTCGCGCATGGCGCTGACGACCTCGTGAGTGCCTTTCAAGCGTGAGTTGCGTTAGCTTTTGCGGCAATGTTGTCGCGAGACGATGGCGAACACATGATAGGTTCGAGCCACCGCGACGTTGATGTGAAAGCCATATAGTTCGGGAGATGGCCATGGTGCCGCGTTGGTCACGTGTTGTGACGGTTGCAACAAGTGTTGCAATTGCCTGGTTCAGTTTGGGTGTAACATCTGCCAGTGCCCAGTGGGGTGGGTTTGGCGACAACTCCGTCTACGACTGGGCGGTTGTCTCGTTCCCTAAGAAATATCGTAAAGGCGAGGTTATCGTCAGCTTCAGCGATCGCCGCCTGTATTTTGTTGAATCGCGTGGTCGGGCAATCAGCTACCCGATTGCTGTGCCCCGACCGAAAAGCCGTTGGCAAGGTGTCCTCCGCGTTTCCATGAAGCGGGTCAATCCTTCGTGGACGCCCACGCCCGCCATGCGCAAGGAAAACCCAAAGCTGCCGGCGACAGTACCGGGCGGTCACAAATATAACCCCATGGGTGTGCGTGCGCTTTATCTGGGATCGACACTTTATCGCATTCACGGAACCGATGCGCCTTGGACCATCGGTGATAACGTGTCCAAAGGCTGCGTGCGGATGCACAACTCACACGTCATCGATCTCTATAAGCGTGTGCCGATCGGCACACGCGTGACGGCAACCTACAAGCGGTTCCGTACTGATGTGGTCGCATCGGTCAGCGGTTCGGCCAGCGCCAGCAAGCCAGGTTGGGAACGCCAGGTGTTCGGCCTGAACTAGTATGCCAACGAGGTTCGCGGCGGGCCTGGATCAACCGGGCTGTCAAAACTGATCTCGTGCGTTGGGCGCACGAAACGACGGAACGAAAAATATCAGGCCCGATCATCCAACGTGATGATCGGGCCCGTTTGCTATGGTGCTCAAGTTCTGCAAGGCCGCCGAAAGCGGTAAACGCGCTCAGACGACCATTTTGATCGGGTCCTCAATGTAGGCCTTGAACGCATTCAAAAGCTCGGCGCCGAGCGCACCATCGACAACACGATGATCGCACGAGAGCGTGCAGCTCATGATGGTGGCCACTTCGACCTGACCGTTCGATACGACCGGCTGTTGATTGCCCGCCCCCACCGCGAGAATTGTCGCGTGCGGCGGATTGATGACCGCGTCGAATTCCTTGATGCCGAACATGCCCAAGTTCGAAATCGAGGTCGTCCCACCCTGATATTCGTGTGGGGCCAGCCGGCGGTTGCGCGCGCGGGACGCCAGATCCTTCATCTCGTTTGAGATCTCGGACAGCGGCTTCAGCTCCGCCTGTCGGATGACCGGTGTGAACAGACCGCCCTCAATGGCAACGGCTACGCCCACATCTGAATGGATGTGGCGCAATGTGCCCTGCTCCGTCCACGTCGCGTTTGAATCCGGAACATCCTGAAGGGCAAGCGCCAGTGCCTTGATGATGAAGTCGTTGACCGAAAGCTTAAAGGCCCGCGGCCCATCCTTCGGCGCGCTCTCATTGATGCGCGCGCGTGCGCGCAGCAGCTCATCCAAGCGGCACTCAATGGTCAGATAGAAGTGCGGTATCGTCTGTTTCGATTGGGTCAGTCGCTGCGCAATGACCTTACGCATCCCGTCATGAGGGACGACGTCATACGTGCCCTCCTCGTAGAGCGCGAAGATCTTGTCATCCGGCATCGTACCCATCATGGCCGGCGCTGATGCGCCCGTGGTCGCGAGTGCGGTGCCGGTTGACGGCGCGGCTTTGCCGACGCCGGACTTCAGCGCGGAATCGATATCGCGTTTCACGATACGTCCATGCGGCCCGCTGCCGGACAGCAGTGCCAGATCGAGGCTGTTTTCCCGAGCCAGCCTCCGCGCCAATGGCGATACAAAGATACGGTTTCCTGTTGGAGTTGCAGCGGGCTGCAGTGCTGTTGGCGAGGGAGCCGCAGCTTGTGGTGTGGGTGCTGGGGCTACCGCAGCAGGCGCATCGCCTGCTCCGTTTGACGCGCTCTGTGACGGCGCTGCCGATGGCGCAGGCGCTGCGGCACCGGCGCTGGCGATCGCCGACTGATCCTCACCATCTTCCAGAAGGATCGCGATCGGTGTGTTCACCTTCACACCCTCCGAGCCTTCTGCAACGAGAAGCTTGCCGACCGTGCCCTCATCAATCGCTTCGACTTCCATCGTGGCCTTATCGGTTTCGATCTCGGCAACGATGGTTCCCGAAGTCACGGCGTCGCCCTCCTTGACCAGCCATTTGGCGAGTTTGCCCTCCTCCATGGTCGGTGAAAGCGCGGGCATAAGGATCTGGATCGTCATCGCGTTTCCTCGGGTATGATCTCGGTCGCCATGCAAGCTCTGGTTATGCAGGCGCCTTTTTCCTAAAGGTACAAAACGCTCTTGGCGGCTTGAACAACCTGATCCGCCGTCGGCAGCGCCAAGCGTTCCAGGTTCGCGGCGTAGGGCATCGGAACATCGGCGCCAGAGACCTTCGCCGGCGGTGCATCGAGGTGATCGAAGGCTTGAATTGCTGCCTGAGCGCAGATTTCAGAGCCGACGGAACACACCGGCCAAGCCTCTTCAACGGTTACCAGGCGGTTCGTCTTCCGCACCGAGGTCAAAATCGTGTCCCAGTCGATCGGCCGCAGTGTTCGCAAGTCGATGACTTCGGCCTGAATGCCTTCGTCCGCCAAGCGGTCCGCTGCTTCGAGCGCGAAAACCATACCACGCAGGAACGACACGATCGTAACGTGATCGCCGGACCTCGCGATGCGCGCCCGGCCGATGGGAACAAGCCAATCATCGAGTTTGGGTACGTCGCCGGAGGTGCCGTAGAGGATCTCGTTTTCCAGCACCAGAACTGGGTTTGGATCGCGTATTGCCGATTTCAGCAGGCCCTTCGCGTCAGACGCGTTGGACGGCGCCACAACCTTCAACCCCGGGCAGTGAGCATACCAAGCGGAGTAGCATTGGGAATGCTGGGCGGCGACCCGCGCGGCGGCACCGTTTGGCCCACGGAAGACAATCGGGCAGCCCATCTGTCCGCCGGACATATACAGCGTCTTGGCTGCCGAATTGATGATCTGGTCGATCGCCTGCATCGCAAAGTTCCAGGTCATGAACTCAACGATCGGCTTCAGGCCGGCAAAAGCGGCGCCGACGCCCACGCCGGTAAAACCTTGCTCCGTGATCGGCGTGTCGATGACCCGCTTGTCGCCGAATTCATCCAGAAGACCTTGGCTGACTTTGTAGGCCCCTTGGTACTGCGCAACTTCCTCGCCCATCAGAAGGACGTCGCCGTCACGGCGCATTTCTTCCGCCATTGCATCCCGGAGCGCTTCGCGCATGGTCAGCGTGACCATTTCGGTGCCCGGCGCGATTTCCGTATCCGCTTGCGCAACCGGTGTTGGCGCGCCAGTCGGTCCACCCAGCTCGGGCGTAGCCACAGCGGTCATCGGCGGTGCCGCAGCGCCATTGTTTGAGGCAACAGGTGGTGGTGGTGCAGCGGATATATCAGACGCGTTCTCGCCATCGCCCAGTATGACCGCGATCGGCGTGTTGACTTTGACGCCCTCGGTCCCCTCTGCGATGAGGATCTGACCGAGTTTGCCCTCGTCGACGGCTTCCACCTCCATTGTGGCCTTATCGGTCTCGATTTCGGCGATAATCATACCAGACGTGATGGCATCGCCTTCTTTGACCAGCCATTTTGCAAGTTTGCCCTCTTCCATGGTCGGAGAGAGTGCGGGCATCAGGATTTGAGTTGGCATTGTGGGGGGTCCTCGGGGCGTTTCCTCGGGTCATGGTTTGGATCTTGTGGACGGGCAAGCCGGCTATCCAGGGGGGCTTGTCGCACTCGGCGGGACTGGCGCGTCACTCGGGCCGATGACAATGAGACCAACAGCAATGAAGGCCGCAGCTGAGAGGATGACCATGCCCGATCGCAGAAGCCGTCGCACCCGGGAGAGCCAGATCAGGCCATCGGGCAAAACGAGGCTCTCGGCATCGTCGAACCTCCACTTGCGTATGGCGCGTTTGTAGTCGCCATGCCGGCCGGCGTGCACATAACGGAACGTCATGAATTGACATGCAAAAAGCAGAACCGCCCACACGAAGATACCTGAGAATAAAACAAGAACAACCTGCTTGATCAGTTCGTGTGGCATTCTGCCGACCTTATGCCGTGGTCCATCATGGCCCCGTGGACAGGGGCTCGCGGATTATCGTCATGCGGCATCCGATGTGGGGAGTAGAACATCTGTCCAGAGCTCACTCGGATCCGGCTCGGGATCAGATTGAGCGAATTCCGCCGCGGCATTGATCGTGTCGCGAATCCTCTTGTCGATGTCCTTCAATTCATCCTCTGATGCAGATTTTTGCTGGAGAAGGCGCGCGCGGACGCGTTCTATGGGATCTTGCTCTTCGCGCACCTTTTGCACTTCCTCGCGCGTCCGATACTTCGCAGGGTCCGACATGGAGTGCCCCCGGTACCGGTAGGTCAGCATTTCGAGAATGTAGGGGCCACCGCCGTCCCGCATGGCGTCAACAATGCGCTCGCCTGCCGCCTTCACGGCCCGCACATCCATGCCGTCAACTTGTTCGCCCGGAATGTTGAACGAGGCCCCGCGCTGGGAGAAGTCCGTCGTTGCCGCCGAACGTTCGATGGATGTGCCCATTGCATAACGATTGTTCTCAATCACGAACAGAACCGGCAGATTCCAGAGCTTGGCCATATTGAAGCTCTCGTAGACTTGGCCTTGGTTGGCTGCTCCATCGCCAAAATAGCAGAAGCAGACATTGTCGTTCCCGCGATACTGGTTCGCAAATGCGAGACCGACGCCCAGCGGCACAGACGCGCCAACAATGCCATGGCCGCCGTAGAAGTGTTTCTCTTTCGAGAACATATGCATCGAACCGCCTTTGCCGCGGGAGTATCCGCCGCGACGGCCGGTTAACTCTGCCATGACACCTGCCGGATCCATGCCGGTCGCGAGCATATGACCGTGGTCGCGATAGGTCGTGATGACTTGATCACCCTCTTTGGCACACATTTGAAGGCCGACGACAACGGCTTCCTGGCCGATATAGAGATGGCAAAAACCGCCGATGAAGCCCATCCCGTACAGCTGGCCCGCTTTTTCTTCGAAACGGCGGATCAAGAGCATTTCACGATAGGCTTCAAGTTCTTGCTCGCGCGTAAAGTCCGGTATTTCGCCTGCGTCGCGATTGGTCGCCGAAAACATTGCGGTCTCCATAAGGCCAGCTTCCTCCATCGAACCTGTCGGGCACGATCCTTCAGCGACCGCATACAGGTGTTTTCGTTGACCCTAGATCATTTCCGACCTGGGCGAAATTGCCTCACCGGCCCACACCCGGACCTCGGTAGACCTTGGCCGATCTCGATACAGCCGGCCAGCCACCAATAAAATAGTGCCGTTGGGTGGCCGGGTGCAGGTGTGGAATGGTTCCAGCTGGATCTTCAAGACCCTAGACAAGCCCTGCGGTGCTGCCAATACACTGAAGCTATTTCGCCACGCCGCAGAATCCGGCCCCGCCGGGGCTTAGCGCGGGCTTGTTACGAGTATCCGATCACCGGGATAGGCGTAGCGCAGCTTCGTTCGCGCGATTTCTTCGACAAGATCTGGCTCCGGCGTTGCCGTTTCGAGTAAACGGATCTCGCGCTGGAGCGTCGTACGTACGGACTCGAGGCGGTTGGTTCGCAAGGTCACCAAGTCCAACCGTTTACGAAGCGAGGCTTGTGCCTCGAGGCCGTAGCGTCCGAAGCGCGTATGATGAACAAAGGATAGGACGAGACCAATGCAGCAGAGCGCAACAATAAAGAACTGCAGATCTCTCTTCATTCATCGCTCAACGTTTCTCGTACGCACAACACGTTTGGGCGCGGTCAAGAGCGCGAGGCACTCTTACGACCTTCGTCATTAAATATCGGTAAATCAGCGCGCTACTCCGACCGGATTGTCGTCTATGCGCTGGCGGTCGCGGACCTCAGGATGGAACGCCCAGCGTAAGCCGCCATATCACCGAGATCCTCTTCAATCCGGATGAGTTGGTTATACTTCGCCAAGCGGTCTGAGCGCGACAACGAGCCGGTCTTGATCTGTCCGGCGTTGGTCGCGACGGCCAAATCCGCGATCGTCGTGTCCTCGGTTTCACCGGAGCGATGCGAAATAACCGCCGTGTACGTGTTCACTTGTGCCAGGCGCACGGCTTCAAATGTCTCGGTCAACGTGCCGATTTGGTTCACCTTCACGAGGATCGAGTTAGCAACGCCCTTTGTAATGCCATCAGCCAACCGCTTGGGATTGGTCACGAAAAGATCATCGCCAACCAGCTGACAAGTTGCACCAATTTCGTCGGTTAGCGCTTTCCAGCCCTGCCAGTCGTCCTCCGCCATGCCGTCTTCAATCGAGATGATTGGATATCGACGCACGAGATCAGCGAGATACGCAACATTGCCGGCGGCATCGAGCGACTTTCCTTCACCAGCCAGCTTGTAGGTTCCATTCTCAAAGTACTCGGTCGCGGCACAGTCGAGTGCCAGGACCACATCGTCACCGGGTTTATAACCGGCTGCCTCGATCGAGCTCATGATGAAGCCGAGGGCGTCGTCGGCGGAGTTCAAGTTTGGTGCAAAGCCGCCCTCGTCGCCGACGTTCGTGTTATGACCGGCCTCACTAAGCCGGCCTTTGAGGGTTTGAAAGATCTCCGCGCCGATACGGATGGCGTCCGCGCACGTCGGCGCGCCCACCGGCATGATCATGAACTCTTGAATATCAATGGGGTTATCCGCGTGGGCGCCGCCGTTGATGATATTCATCATCGGCACGGGCAAAATGTGCGCGTCTGATCCGCCCATGTACCGATACAGCGGCAGCCCGACCGCAGCGGCAGCAGCATGGGATACAGCCAGGGACGTTCCGAGGATGGCGTTGGCGCCAAGCCGGCTCTTGTTGTCGGTTCCGTCAAGGCGCAGAAGCGCGAGGTCAATGCGCCGTTGATCTTCCGCATCCATGCCCTGCAGTGCGCTGAAGATCTCGCCATCGACCGCGGCCAGCGCTTTGCGGACACCCTTTCCGCGATAACGTGACGCATCGCCGTCACGCAATTCGATGGCCTCGTGAGCGCCCGTCGACGCACCCGATGGCACAGCCGCACGTCCGACCGATCCATCTTCAAGCGCGACTTCCACCTCAACCGTCGGATTGCCGCGGCTATCCAGAATCTCCCGCCCGATTATGTCCGTGATAGCCGTCATTTTTCGCTCCATATTGACGTGACGTCGGCGTACGACGAGGCTTTTAGAGCATTTCCGTCATGGGCGAAATTGCTTCGTCGGAACCAAAGGATGAGATCCTGTGAGTGATCGGAACGACGAGATCAGGACTGGAATAGCGCTAGCGCGCGCCGGCGACTGGGAGGCCGCGCATGGCGTTGCCCAGCGTCATGAAGGGGATGCACGCGCGGACTGGTTGCATGCCGTCCTGCACAAAATCGAAGGGGACCTAGGCAACGCCCGCTACTGGTACCGGCGCTGCGGGCGCTCGGCCGACGCGTTCTCGGATTCTGAGGCCGAACTTGAGGCTCTGAGCGCTGCATTGGACGCCGCGTGAAGCGTCGCCCACTGCCTCAGGTCGCCCACCGTCTCGGTACGAAACTGGCCAAGTACGAAACTGACCCAGTACTAAGATGCCATCGCAGGTTCAGACGCGAGGCGGCGATAGACGACGTTATCCTTGCGCATGGCATAGGAGATCCAGAAGATCATTTCGCGTGTCTGCTGATCCTCAAGCGCGCCGGCGGATTCATTGAGCCGCCCGGCCAATCGCTCCCATTTGCGGGCGAGCATGTCAAAGTGGGTCAAGCCCAGCAGTAACCGGTGACGAAATCCACCTACCCCGCGCGGCCAGGTTTCGCGCACACGGATTTCCTCATCCAGGATGCTGTCAGCGAGGCGGCGGATGTGGGGATCGTTGTTCCGACCATTTCGCAGCAAGCCCCACAGTATCGCGAGATAATAAAAGCCGTGTTCCTCGTCATGCACATTGATCCGCGCGGACGCCCAGGCCAGGAATGCGGGAACGCACGCTTCATACGCATGGCCCAGCGCCTCCGCGCTTTCCAACAGCTGCATGACAGATGCGTTGGTGCCTTCGAACTGATCGTGATTGCCGGGCTGCGCATGGGCCTCGATCAATGCGGCTGACGCAAAGGCGCGCATTAGGTGAAACCGATAGATTTCGGACGGTTTCGCTTCGGTTCCGACATGGCAGATTTCGGACCAGCGCGTCAGCTCCAGCACCTCCTTCGGTTCCCAGCGCATTTTGGGCGGTAGATCGCGGGCGCGAATCCGTTTCAGCGCCGCAAAGTGGGCCGCAACATCAAAGCCGTAGTCGGCTGTTGCCATCTCGTGAAGCATGCCGTCGTCGACATGTTCGCTTAAAAGCTGCATCAAGCGGTGATGCCCATCGGTGAGTGCGGTCAGGTCGGGGCGCGCGGTCACTGGCTCAACTCCTGCACAAAACTTGGCATTGGGTTCTGAGCTGTTCGTCGCTTGTGTGGGCCGCGTTGTTCCCCGTGAAACATGTACTCACGGGTTAGAGTAAATGCGGTCGGGCCGCGGACGC
>JBCDAH010000098.1:0-19367 GCA_039186015.1 Pseudomonadota bacterium | reverse complement strand
CGTTGCGCCGCCCCCGCGGAGGCCCGACCGCAGGGCGGAACAGCCGTGAGCGACGAGAGTCGGTGTTTGTGCTGTGCGCACGCTCGCAGGCTCGCGGCTCGAGCGCGTCTTTATTTGCGCTACCGCTCGCGACAAGCGCTCGCTACTTGAGCGCGGGCTATCCTGGTCGGACGGTTCCCAGGCCGCGACCGCGGCCCGGCGCGTTGCGCCGCCCCCGCGGAGGGCCCGGCCGTAGGCCGGAGTAGCCCGTGAGCGAAAGCAAGCGCGACCGCGGCCCGGCGCGTCGCGCCAACCCCACCGCGGGAACACCCGCGTGGGGCATTTCAGATGTCGAGATGGCGGACGCCATCTCGATGGGCCCCGGCCGTCAGGCCGGAACAGCCCGTGAGCGAAAGCAAGCTAGAGCGACATGCCATCAAGCGTCGACGGTTTCCTTGGCATCTTTGGCTGGCTCTGCGGGCAGCGCTGGAGCTTCGGTCGCAGGTTGTTGTTCGATCCGGTCGCGCTTGCTGCGAGACTGCGGCGGTTGGAACGCATGGCGCGCGTGCACCTCGCAGTACGGAAGACCGGGAACCTTCTTACGATTGCAGAAACCAAATTCCGACGTTTGTGGATCGCCGATCGGCCAGCGGCAGCCGCACTCCGTCAGTTCGACGAGCGCAACACGCTCCGCCGGCGGAATGTCGAGCTCCTCAGGCGGTGGAACATAGCGATCACCGTCGGGTTGATAGAGTGCCCGCAGTGCCGGATTGCCGGATTGCGATATACGCGGCTTTGCGACTCGCTTAATAGCGCCAATGCGGGCGCGTGGCCTCATCGGTTTGTTGCGTGGCGTATTCACGCGGCCGGCCAATCCGAGACGGTGAACTTTGCCGATTACAGCATTACGGCTTACGCCGCCTAGCCGGCCGGCAATCTGACTTGCGCTGAGACCTTCGGTCCAAAGCTTTTTCAACAGCTCGACACGGTCATCGGTCCAGGACATATCGTTCGCTCCTTGCGAAACAACGCTGAGACGGCCCAATAAAATGAGCACGCCGCCACCCACCAGCAGCACGCAGCGTCGCGGCACAGGTCGATAACGACCAAGCGCGCAGACACTTTGCGGCTGGTAACGAACGCAGGACAGAACTGACGCGGGAAACAGAAACACGACTACGGGCGTCTATATCGGCTCGATAAGCGATGAACCGACAGACGCGTGCACAACCTCGATAACGCACAGAACGCGTAAGAACTCGTCGAGGTCAAAACGTGCGGTACGCCGTGTTGGTAGCGCGAGAGCACACGCATCGACAAGTTGACGTCGTGTTGCGTGGCCCTATTGACAAGGTGTCGTTGTAACTGCGCCACGTCTGATTCGTGTTCTCTGTATGTTTAGCAGCGAACTGTTGGCGCCCTCCTGCGGTCCCGTTGACAACCGTCGAGAGCGGCGACGCTGCGTTGACACCTATCGTCGCGAACGCCTATCGTGGTTGCGCAGCCGCCCGTTCCAGGCGGCTTTTTGCGTTGGACCACTCGCGCCAAGGAAACATGCGCATGTCGACCGTATCGCCAGCTATCGCCGACCAAATCAAATCCACACCATCACCAGCCGTCATGGGGACGTATGGCCGCCAGAACGTCGTGTTCGAGCGAGGCGAGGGGTGCTGGTTGTTTGATACCAATGGCGAGCGATACCTCGATTTCTGCTCCGGCGTGTCTGTGAACTCTTTGGGTCATGCCGATCCGGAGTTGGTCTCTGTGCTGAACGAGCAGGCGCAGAAGCTGTGGCACACATCGAATCTGTTTCGGATCTCGACGCAGGAAGCGCTTGCGGAGCGCCTGTGCGAGCTGACATTCGCGGATGCCGTTTTTTTCTGTAATTCGGGAGCGGAAGCCTGCGAGGGCGCGATCAAGATGGCCCGCCGCTATCACTTCGTGAACGGCAATCCAGAACGCAATCGCATCATTACATTCTCCGGCGCATTCCATGGTCGAACGCTCGCGACAATCGCAGCTGCCGGCAATGCGAAGCATCTGGAGGGGTTCGCGCCGGAAATGCCCGGTTTCGATCATGTTCCGTTTGGAGACGATGTCGCTCTTGAAGCCGCTATCGGGCCCGAGACCGCAGCCATTATGGTCGAGCCGGTTCAGGGCGAGGGCGGCCTGGATGTTCTCTCCAAGCCGCAACTCGAGCGCCTGCGCCAGTTGTGCGACGATAATGGCCTGTTGCTCATTTTTGACGAGGTGCAGTCGGGAACGGGCCGGACAGGCCGGTTGTTCGCGCACGAATGGTCGGATGCGAAGCCGGACGTTATGGCAATCGCGAAGGGGATCGGCGGCGGCTTTCCATTGGGCGCGTTCATGGGCACATCAGAAGCGGCAAAGGGGATGACCCCGGGAACGCATGGCTCGACATATGGCGGAAACTTACTCGCGACGGCCGTTGGGCTTGCCGTGCTCAATCGCGTCGCGCAGCCTGAGTTCCTCGCTCATGTCGAAGATGTCTCGCTACGTTTCCGCCAGCACCTGGCCGAGCTTCAGGACGCATATCCGGATGTGATCGAGGATATTCGCGGCAAGGGACTGCTGACCGGCATCAAGGTCAAGCCGCCTGCAGGTGACGTTGTGAATGCGTGTATGGACGAGCGGCTCCTGACGGTGATTGCCGGCAACAATGTCGTCCGGCTCGTCCCACCTTTGATCGTTTCAGCAGAGGAAGTCGGGCAAGCGGCAGAGCGTCTTCGCGCGGCGTGTGAGCGTGTGCGGCAGCAGGCGAATTGACTCGGGTCGACAACTAACGAGGGGCTTGAGTCGTCTCATGACTGTTCGACACTTTCTGGATATCAGCCAAATCGACAGCGCAACGCTGCGGCGGGTCATCGATGCAGCACATGCGATGAAGAAGGCGGGCAAGCGCCCGCCTGACGACCTTTGTCCAAGCGACATCGATCAGATGGTTCTCCTGATGATTTTCGAGAAACCGTCGACCCGGACGCGTGTCTCGTTCGACGTCGCGATGCGCCAGCTCGGCGGGCAATCCATCGCACTCAATCACAATGAACTGCAGTTGGGGCGTGGCGAGAGCATTGCCGACACGGGCCGCGTTCTGTCACGCTATGGCGACGCCATAATGATCCGCGCGAACGCGCACGAAACATTACTGGAGCTTGCCGAGCACGCCTCCATACCGGTGATCAACGGCCTGACGGACCGCAGTCATCCGTGCCAGGTCATCGCGGACATTATGACGTTGGAGGAGCATCGCGGCTCGGTCGAAAAGACGTCGGTTGCCTGGGTGGGCGACGGCAACAACGTGGCGGCATCCTGGGTGCATGCGGCTGTCCTGTTAGGATTTGATCTGCGGATTGCCTGTCCGCCCCAGCTCTCTCCGGAGCCGGACGTCATCACCTGGGCCAAGGCGAAGGGCGGCAACGTGTCGGTCACGGACGATAGCCGCGAAGCTGTCACAGGCGTCGATTGTGTGGTGACCGATACGTGGGTCTCGATGGGGCAGACGGACGAGCGCTATCGCAAGCAGCTGCTGGCACCTTATGCCGTTGACGATGCGCTCATGAATACGGCAGCTGATGGGGCCGTCTTCATGCATTGCTTGCCGGCCTACCGCGGAAATGAGGTGTCGGCAGATGTCATCGACGGCCCGCAATCCGTCGTATTTGATGAAGCCGAAAACCGGCTTCACGCGCAAAAGGCAATTCTGGCTTGGTGTCTCGGCGTCTAGAACATTTCCGCCATAGGCGGTAACGTTCTAGAACATTCTAAAACAGGTGCGCTCAGGCGAAACTGGTCTCCGCCGTCCAACGCGGTATCGGCCGAAGCGTGATCATTGCTCTTCATCGGACGTAAGAGCCCGATTGACATTCCAGACATAGCTGTGTCGCGCGGACATCAGACATGATCGGTTCGAGCAGCTGAAGACGGCATCCGTCTGCGGGTGCAACGTGTGCAGAACAAACTTATGAGGCCGGTATGGCGGACATCGTTGAGGTGGACGACGCGAAGCTGCGCGATGACGTCGTTGTTCCGTTTCGCACGGTCGAATCAGGGATCAGCGGGCGTCTGGTGCGGCTTGGCCCGCTGGCAGACGATATTCTGCGGCGACACGACTATCCAGACCCTGTTGCCGAGGTGATGGGCGAAGCACTTGCGCTCACGGCGCTGCTTGGCTCGCAGATCAAGTTCAACGGCCGACTGATTATGCAGACCCGGTCCGACGGGCCGCTTGGCTTCTTTGTGACGAACTACCGCGTGCCGGGTGAATTGCGCGGCTATGCCAACTTTGACGCTGAGGCTGTGGCAAACGTCGACACTGGAAGCGGCGCGGATCACGGCGCACTACTCGGCAGGGGGCATCTGGCGCTCACGATTGATCCAGGTCCTGCAATGGACCGCTATCAGGGCATTGTTCCACTGGATGGCACGTCGCTGAGTGATGCGGCGCGCACCTATTTTCGGCAATCGGAACAGTTGCCGACGTTCATTCGTCTCGCCGTTGCCCGCCATGCAGACGCGCAGGGCGACGGCGCATGGCATTGGCGCGCCGGCGGCATCATGGTCCAGCACGTCTCACCGGACGGTGGCAAACCGCCGCCGGAGGATGCTCCAGATGACTTTCTTCTGGGCGACGACGATCAACACTGGCAGCGCGTCAATATCCTTGCCAGCACGGTTGAGCGCCACGAGTTGATCGATCCGACCCTGTCGCCCGAACGCCTTTTGTTCCGGTTGTTTCACGAAGAAGGCGTCCGCGTCATGGACGATCGGCAACTCAGCGCATTTTGTCAGTGTTCGCGGCAACGGGTCGCAACATTTCTTGGCAGCTTCACAGATGAAGACTTGTCCGGTATGCGCACGGCAGACGGGGGAGTTGTCGTCACTTGCGAGTTCTGCGGGACCGATTACGTTTTCACACCCGACGAGGTTGCGAAGCGTGCCCAGAAAGATAGTTAACGTGACGATCGCGTTGCAACCACGACACCTCTCATAAGATTGCCCAAATAAAGCGCTGGCAGTACGTCTGCGTTTCAGGCACCCAGTGAAGTTGGGAGTGGGTGTATGATTGGGGGACACTGGTGATCATTCTGGGGAGTATCGCGTTTGTCGGGGCGCTTCTCATCGCGCTCGGCACCTATGGCTACCCGTTCTGGTTCGATGTCCTCGGACCGGCGTGGGCGGTTTCACTGTCGTTATTCGCACAACTTGTGGGCATGACGCTTGTCATCGGGACGCTCTTGAAAGGGTCAATCCTGTTGCAGGATCGCCGCTGGCATGCTGCGAGAGATGGTATCGTTAACGACGTGACCCGTGATCTCGATGAGATCATGAGTGATCTCGGCCCTATGATCCGGCGGGCGGATCCGGGCCAGCAAACGATCTTCGATGACTATACACCATTGCTGATTTCGCTGCGCCGCACACTGGATACGCCGCGGCTTGGAGACCGTCTCCAATATATGACTGCGGGGTTCACGCCGGAAATGGCGGCGTTCGTCAGCCAGTACATTGGCTTGCGGGACGAAATGCGCGACACGCTACGGATCATCAATACGACCCAGTTCCTCGGATTTACGGACGGTCATCGCCTGCGCTCAGACGGCTGGAGACTAACGGCCGTTACAGAGGATTTCAGGTCTGCATTTACCGACGGCGAACTCATTGTCGCGTGGTTCCTGGCCTTGGGTCAGATGCTTGAGGCGACACTGGAGAACCCAACTGCGGGTTGGCGATCGACGCCGGAGTTCGAACGGATGCGGGCTGAGCTTCAGGATATGCGGGACCGGTGCCACGAGCCGTATTATGAGCCGCAACCGGTCGTCGAGGACTATGAGCCGGACATGGCGGACCCGGACTACTACTATTACGAGCGCTGATCTGGCATGCGCGGGCGTGCGCCGGCGAGCCTCGCGTCACTTGAAGTGCTTTGAGAGCTTCAAGCCCTGCGCTTGGTAGTTGGAGGCCATATCCGCGCCGTATAGCGCCTCGGGTTCGGCGCTCATGCGTTCATAAATCAGGCGGCCGATAATCTGGCCGTCTTCGAGGATGAACGGCACGGTGTGGCTTCGCACTTCCAAGACAACGCGCGCGCCGGAGCCGCCAACCCCGGCATACCCGAACCCGGGATCCATAAACCCTGCATAGTGAACGCGAAACTCACCGACCAGAGGATTGAACGGCATCAATTCTGCCGCGTGGGTCGGCGGAATGCACACCGCTTCCTTTGAGGCCAAAATGTAGAACTGATCTGGATCGAGGATAAGGCGGCGCGCGTCACCCTTCAGGATAATCGGATCCCAATAGTCATCGATCTGTCGGCTCGCGGGCAAATCCACATCGACAACGCCGGTATGGCGCTTGGCGCGATATCCGACCATTCCGCCTTCGCGCCCCGCGACGTCGAGATCGACGGACAGCGCAATGCCTGCTGCGATGTCATCCGTCCCGCCCGTCACCAGTGCTTCCTCGGCCTGCAGCGCCCTGAGAGCCTCATCGGTTTCGCGCGGGTCTCCGCGGCGGAACCGGATTTGCGAGAGCCGCGAGCCCTCACGCACGACGATCGGGAACGTTTGCGGGCAGATCTCGGCGTACAGGAGCCCCTGAAACCCAGCCGGAATCTGATCAAACGCCGGTACGCCGTCGGCAATAACCCGCGTAAAGACGTCGAGGCGGCCGGTCGAACTCTTTGGGTTGGTTGCCGCAGCGAGGTTCGCCGGCAATGCCAGCTGCTCCATCAAGGGAACCAGGTACACGCATCCCGTCTCGAGCACGGCACCCTGCGAGATGTCGATGTCGTGCAGCGCAAGGTCGTCGAGACGGTCCAAGATCCGTTCGCCGGCGCGGGGCAAGAAGCTCGCACGGACGCGATATGCCCGCGTGCCGAGACGTAGGTCCAGGCTGGCCGGCTGGATTTGCCGGTCTGCAGGCGGCGATGCGAGCCGGATTGCAGAGCTGTTAATCAGGTCCCGAATGTCCTGAGACGGTAGGATCCCAATCGCGTCAGTCTGTTCTATCGTCGCTTTGGTCGCCATAACTCGCCCCCTGTGCACAGATGTATGTCACAGCGATAGCTTCTGCGAAATCGCCGAGGCCCCGGCAAGGTTGGTTGTCGATAAGGGGCGTGCCCACCAGGCTTCTCAGTGGGCCAACCTTGACCCCAAGCCGATCACCAACTAACGATGCCAAATCGTGGTGATTTGGCCGGCCGGCTTGCAGCCACGTTAAACAACTCGCTAAAAGGCCGTGCGCGTCTCGCTTTCCCGCGTCCGGCCCCCAGGTTTGGTGCGCTGCGGGAGATTAGGCCTCCTGCAGCGAGGCTGAAGGAGACCGCCGATGACAGATTCTCAAGACAACGCCACACGTCTCCCGTTTGCGGGTCCCGCGGGACATCAGCCCGCCGCTGAGACGGTTTTGGTCCACGCCGGGACGATGCGCTCGCAGTTTGACGAGACGTCCGAGGCGCTGTTTTTAACCCAGGGCTACGTCTATCCGGACGCGGAAACGGCTGAGGAACGCTTTAAGAGCGAGGCTGGCGGCTTCATCTACTCGCGCTACGCGAACCCGACCGTATCCATGTTTGAAACCCGGATGTGTGCGTTTGAGGGCGCCGAAGCCTCGCGCGCGACGGCAAGCGGCATGGCCGCGGTATCGTCTGCAATCCTGTGTTATCTGAACGCTGGCGATCACATCATTGCCGCGAGGGCCCTGTTCGGTTCTTGTCGCTACGTCGTCGAGACGCTCTGCCCACGCTTCGGCATCAGCTGCACGCTGGTGGACGGAACCGATCTGGACGCCTGGCGCGCGGCGATGCAGCCAAACACGCGCTTATGCTTTTTCGAAACGCCGTCAAACCCGACGCTTGACCTTGTCGATATCGCGGCCGTTGCGGAGATTGCCCACGCCAATAATGCGCTGGTCGTCGTCGACAACGTTTTCGCGACCCCGCTGCTGCAGCGGCCGCTCGCGCACGGGGCGGATGTTGTCGTCTACTCGGCCACCAAGCATATCGATGGTCAGGGCCGTTGCCTTGGCGGGATTGTTCTTGGGCCCACGGAATACATTGAGAAACATCTACACCCCTACCTGAAGCACACGGGCCCGTCGCTCAGCCCGTTCAATGCCTGGGTGCTGTTGAAGAGTTTGGAGACCCTGCACGTACGGGTCCGGGCGCAATGCGCCAGCGCCGCCGAGATTGCGGACTATCTCGCTGGCCAACCCAAGGCGCGCCGGGTGATTTACTGCGGCAGACCGGACCATTCGCAGGCTGCGCTTGCCGACCGGCAAATGCCCGGTGGTGGGCAGATCATTGCCATTGAACTCGACGGCGGCAAAGAGGCCGCGTTCCGGTTCCTGAATGCCGCGTCCCTGATCCGCATATCGAATAATCTTGGCGATGTGAAAAGCCTGATGACGCATCCGGCCACGACGACGCACCAACGGCTCACGCCGGAAGATCGCGCGATGCTTGGCATTACGGACGGGCTTATTCGCCTGTCGGTCGGTCTTGAGGCGACGCAGGACCTTATTGCGGATTTGGAGCAGGCGCTGGCTGCTGCGTCTCAGGGCTGACGACCGTCGTGTCTCGTCCGTCATCGGACGTGTCCGTGTCTATCACGCCGTCGAGCGTGTGCCAGGCGAGCACGACACGGCCGGCTGCCGACGCGAAACATAGCGTTGCGTAAACGTAGGCCATGACGGCAAACCACGATGGAAACAGGCAAATCGCCAGAAGGAAGGCAATGGTTTCAAAGCCTTCCGCCAATCCAGCCATGTAATACAGCGACTTCACACCCTGGGCTGAGGTCTCGAGCGATCGCTTTTGCGCCATAATGGCAAATGCCAGAAATGTCGTTCCATTCGCGAAGAAGCTGAGTAGGAGGACAGCACACGCCAGGGCGTTGGCTTGCGGATCGTAAATCGCGAACGCCAGCGGCATCGCACCGTAGAAGATGAAGTCCAGAACGATGTCCAGGAATCCGCCGCGATCGGTCTTTACGGTCGCCCGTGCGACGGCGCCGTCTAATCCGTCCGCCAGTCTGCTGACGGCAATCAATAGGACTGCCAGTGGGAAATAACCGGCAACAACCGCGGGAAACGCCAACATGCCAATCACGAACCCGGCGATCGTGACTGCATCGGCGCTGACGCCGGACCGCGCCATAACGACGCCCATTTTGTTCAGTGACGGATCGATAAGCGGCCGAATTCGAGCATCGAACATGGCGGTCTCGCGCAGTTTTAGCGGCAGCTGAGCGCTACCACGTTCTATGGCAGAGTGCAGTGCTCGTTTGCGTGAAGCGTTGACCCGAGGCCGGGCCGACGTATGCTCGACTTGCAATTCCGCCTTTAACCACATCGCGAGAAGCGGTTCTGTCTGACAATGTACGAAGCCGTCACAAATGGAGTGCGCGTCCGCGTTGAACCGGATTTCGATCCGCAGCGTTCCGATCCCGACGAATCCTATTACTTCTGGCTCTACACCATCGAGATCTCCAATGATGGCGACGTGCCCGTGCAACTTATGGAGCGCCACTGGCGGATCACAGACTCATCGGGCACGACGGAAGAAGTGCAAGGCCCCGGCGTGGTCGGTCAGACACCATTGCTCGCACCCGGCGAGAGCTTCACGTACACCTCGGGTTGCCCATTGCGTACGCCGTCCGGCATCATGGTCGGGACCTATCGCATGATCGATGGTGCTGGTGATGCGTTTGAAGTCGAGATTCCGGCCTTCTCGCTGGACAGCCCATTTACGTCTCACCAGATGAACTGACGATACGCGCAATTCAAACGCACTCTGCTGCACGGGAAATCCTATGACGACACCAACGGTGCAAACGTCTCAGGCCGTAGACATTTTACGCGACCTCGTGTCGTTCGACACGACCAGCCGGGAGACGAACCTTCCGCTGATTGATCACATCGAGCGCTATCTGTCCCAGCACGGGATTGCCGCACTACGCATTCCAGATGAAACCGGTACCAAGGCATCGCTTTTTGCGACCATTGGGCCGGATGGTGTGCCCGGTGTTGCGCTGTCGGGTCATACGGATGTTGTGCCCGTCGACGGACAAGACTGGGAGACCGATCCATTCCAGCTGGTTGCACGCGACGGACGCCTTTATGGCCGCGGCGCCTGCGACATGAAGGGATATCTGGCGTGCGCACTCGCGATGGTGCCCGCCTTCAAGGCACGTGCACTCAACGTCCCGATCCATCTCGCTTTTTCTTATGACGAGGAAGTGGGCTGTACCGGCGTACTCCCGATGATCGCGCGCTTGGGTGAGGATATCGTGAAACCGCGGATCGTTATCGTCGGCGAGCCGACGAGTATGCGCGTTGTCGATGCTCACAAGGGGCCGTGCCGCTGGATGGTCAACCTCAAGGGGCGCGCCGTGCATTCGAGCCTCTCTGATCGCGGCGTAAACACAATCACCTATGCCGGCCGACTGTTGGCCGAACTGGATGTGATGGAGCGCGAATTGCGTGATCAGCGGGAGGAGAGGTTCGACCCGCCATTCACGTCACTGCAGGTCACACAGATCGAAGCCGGTCGCGCCAGCAACATTATCCCCGAGGATTGCTGGTTCGGCTTTGAAATACGCGCCCTTCCCGGTCTCAATCCCGACGTTGTGGAAGCGCGTGTCCGGGCCGCTGCGGAACGTCTGACGGCTGAGATGCGCGAGCGCGCGCCGGAGGCGGGTATTGAGATTGTCCGGTCGAACTATGTTCCGGCCTTTCGCGCCGAACCCTCAGGCGAAGCGCTTGTCTTGACGCTCAAGCTTGCCGAGCAGAATGAAACGTTTGCGGTGGCCTACGCAACAGAAGCCAGCCATTTCGAAGGCGCAGGTATGCCGTCGATTGTCTGCGGCCCCGGTGACATCGCGCAGGCGCATACGCCGAATGAGTGGATCGCTGAGGCCGAGTTGACCAAGTGCTTGGCCTTCCTGGACCGCCTGGGTGCGTGGTGCGCGCAATCGCGATGATCTCGGCCTCCTGCTGGTGTCAGAATTTACTGACATTGATGTGTGTCAATTTTGATTGACGCATCTCCCCTTAGCCTCGTCGCAGAACAGTGCGGGAGGCCCAGGGTATGCGCATTCTACTCGTTCATCCGAACTACCATTCGGGCGGTGCCGAAATCGCGGGGAACTGGCCGCCGGCTTGGGTGGCATACATCGCCGGCGCACTGAAGCAAGCAGGCCATATCGACATCGAGTTCTGCGATGCGATGACCAACGAGTTGTCGGACGATCAGTTGCGCGCCGTCATCCGCGAGTACCAGCCGGATATCGTCGGTACGACAGCGATCACGCCATCCATCTACAAGGCCGAACGGGTTCTCGAGATCGCGAAAGATGAAAACGACGCAATCATCACCATTCTTGGTGGCGTGCATGCAACCTTCATGTACCCGCAAGTTCTGGCAGAAGCCCCCTGGATTGACGTGATCGTCCGCGGTGAGGGCGAGGAGATCATAGTCGAGCTGATCGATGCGATCGCGGACGGCCGCTGGCCGGCGAACCGCCGTGACATTCGCGGCCTCGCATTTCAGGACGGCGATGAAATTGTCGCCACGCAAGCGGCGCCCACAGTCAAAAACCTTGAAGCCATTACTCCGGATTGGAGCCTGCTGGAGTGGCACAAGTACATTTACGTACCGTTGGGCGTCCGGGTCGCCATTCCCAATATGGCACGTGGATGCCCCTTTACGTGCTCGTTCTGCTCGCAGTGGAAGTTCTGGCGCGACTACCGGATTCGCGATCCCAAGGCGGTCGTCGATGAAATCGAAACGTTGGTTGAGCAGCACAACATCGGTTTCTTCATTCTCGCGGACGAAGAACCAACGATCAATCGCAAGAAGTTCATCCAGTTCTGCAAGGAACTGATTGCCCGCGGGCTGCCGGACAAAGTCAAATGGGGGATCAATACCCGCGTAACCGACATTCTGCGCGATGAGAAATACCTTGCGCTATATCGCGAGGCCGGCCTGGTTCATGTGTCTCTTGGAACGGAGGCTGCGGCCCAGTTGCGTTTGGATCGGTTCAACAAAGAAACCAAGATCGCCGACAACAAGCGCGCAATTCAGCTTCTGCGTGAGGCGGATATCTTCACCGAGGCGCAGTTCATTGTCGGCCTGGATAACGAGACGGCAGAAACGTTGGAAGAAACCTACCAAATGGCGTGGGATTGGCAGCCTGATCTCGCCAACTGGGCCATGTACACGCCCTGGCCGTTCTCACCACTGTTCCAGGAACTCGGCGACAAGGTCGAGATCTTCGACTTTGAAAAATACAATTTCGTAACGCCGATTATGAAACCGGAGGCTATGGATCGTGCGGAGCTGCTCGACCGCGTTATGAGCAACTATCGCCGCTTCTATAGTAAAAAAGCGTTGTTTCATTATCCGTGGCGGGGAACAGGCTTTCGCCGCCGCTATCTCCTCGGCTGCTTGAAGGCATTCCTGAAAGCCGGCTTCGAGCGCAAATTCTACGACCTTGGCAAGGTCAATTACTGGGGACCGCAATCGAAGAACAAAGTCGACTTTCATTTCGATCGCACCCGGAAAATCGCAAGAGCCCAGCAAGATGATTGGGAAGCGACGGCAGAACGCGCCGCGAAGCTCAAACAGCAGCGCGCCGCGGTTCTGGCTTGTGGCGGTGGAACTGAACAAATGCCGGATGAGGCCGCTCGTCCGAAGGAGCGTGTCGTGTGGAAACTACCGGAAGTGCGTCAATAGCCGCCGCCGCGGTGCCTGAGGCATCGGATGGTGATCACATGTCGGGTTGCGTCGGCCCGAATGCGGTTCTGCAACTCGTTGCCGCGTTGCGCGCTGGTGGTCACGACGAGCTGCTGGACCGGCTGTTTGCGGAGGCCCATTGCCCGGAGCTGCTCTATCATCCACCGTCGACAATGGTCCACGAGGGGTGCGTCGCCCGGCTGTATCATGCGCTTTATGCCAGTCTGCCGCATGATTTGGCATGTCACATTGCGAGCGATGCCGGCCGTCGCACGGCGGACTACATTATCGAGAACCGTATTCCCAAACTCGCGCGTTGCGTGCTGACGCATTTGCCGCCGCCGCTTGCTGCGCCATTGCTGGCATCTGCCATTGCGAAGAATGCGTGGACATTTGCTGGAAGTGGCCGGTTCTCCGTGCGATATCGGCCGTCCCTCCGGTTCGCGATTGCGGCCAATCCACTTGCGGTACCTGCGACCTGCTGTAGCGGCAAGGAACCTGCACCGGGATGTCATTGGCATGTCGGGGTCTTCACGCAGCTGTTTCGCACGCTCGTCGGACATGACGCGCGGGTTCGCGAAACAGCATGCTGTGGATGCGGCGACGATGCATGCCAGTTCGACGTTGCAGTATGAGTCACTGCGCCAGAGGCATCACATCACCCCTTTGTCCAGGATGCGGCGATAGACGTCGCGCAGTGTCATGAGGTCGCCGACCGTTGTGTGCTCGTTGATCGCATGGATGGTCGCGTTGACCAGCCCGAACTCCAGCACCTGGCAGTGCGCCTGGATAAATCGCGCATCGGATGTGCCGCCGCTCGTCGTCAATTCGGGGATGCGTCCCGTCACATCGTGAACAGCATCTCTCACGCTGGCGACAAACGGCCCAGGCTCAGTCAGGAACACGTCTCCGGTCCCGGAAAAGCTCAAATCGTATTGCGCGCCGACGTCATCTGCTGCGTCGCGACACAGTTGCGCGAGCCGATTTTCGATTTTGTTTCGCGTCCAGTTCGTATTGTACCGGACGTTGAACTCAGCGTGAGCGTGCGCCGGAATGACGTTGGTGGCACGGCTTGCAGCGCCGATGACACAGACTTCCAGATTTGATGGCGCAAAGTGCTCGGTCCCCTCATCGAGATGCGCGTCCGACAGTCGGCTAATCATGCGCGCGAGCTTGGGCACCGGATTGTCTGCCAAGTGGGGATAGGCCACGTGGCCCTGGCGGCCATGCACCACAAGCTTCCCACTCAAGCTTCCCCGGCGGCCGATCTTGATTTCGTCGCCGAGCGCCTTCGGGTTAGTCGGCTCACCTACGACACACGCGTCGAGCGTTTCACCGCGCTCGGCCAACCATTCCAGCACCTTCACGGTGCCATTGATGGACGGCCCTTCTTCGTCACCCGTAATCAGAAGTGAGATGGACCCGTGCAGCGGGGCACCGTTGTTCGCCGCGAGGTGATCGAGCGATGCGGCAACAAAGCAGGCGATTGCCCCTTTCATGTCGACGGCGCCGCGGCCGAACAGCGTCTCACCCCGCAGCTCTCCGGCAAAGGGTGGTGCATCCCAAGCCTGTTGATCGCCTGCCGGCACGACATCCGTATGTCCGGCGAAACAGAGATTGGGCCCTTCGGTTCCAATTCGTGCGTAGAGATTGTCGACGTCCGGCGTGTCCGGCGCAGAAAACGTCACGCGATGGACGGAGAACCCGGCGCGCTTGAGAACAGAGTCCAGATAGTCGAGCGCACCATCGTCGTGCGGCGTGACGCTCTGACAGCGGATCAGGCTTTGCGCAATCGCAACCGGATCATGCGGGCTCATGCGGTTGCCTGCGCCGCGCGCTTGCCGGGCTGGGGACCATACCGGTTCTCCCCACGTGTCCCGCGGTAGAAGCCAAGCCTAACGAGAAACCACAAACCGGCGGCACCAGCCAGCCAAAGTGCCCAACCAGCCCAATAGGCAAAGTCGGCCATGGCCGGGGTATCGCCGACAAAGACCTTTGCCGTGCCAATCGCAGCCGGTGCGTAGAACAAGACCGCGTGCAGACCGGACTGGTCGAGATCATGCAGCCGTTTGGTGTTGAGGGCGGCCAGCGGCACAAACAAGACCAGCGTCCAAAGCGCACCCACCACCCCCAGTGATTGGATCGCTGCGAGCGCATCTCTGAATGGGTCTTGCGAGAGCACCGTCCAGATTGAAAACGGTGAGATGGCGACCAGCACGATCAAACCGATCCAATAGGCGAGCCGTCCAATGCGGCCGTTGAATCCCAGGAAGAGGTGAAATGGATTGATCATCGGTCGTCCTGCTCGTTGGTGCTGGCGCGTGAGACGATGCGTGGCGCGCGGTTGGGCGGTCGAACGGTGTCGCGAATGTCTCGGGCATGCTCGTCCGACTGGATCATAGTGATCTTCTGCCAGATCTTCGACGACAGATTGGCCGAAACCGTCTCGAGTTCGGAGACCGCGTGCAGAACCGTGTTGTCACGTGCGCTTTGCGCATAGAGCGCGGCGATTTTTGCGGTCAGCGACAACATCTCGCTGCAATAATCCAGATAGCGCGTTAGCTGGAACGGCGTGAGTTGGTGCACCGGCGAAGACTTCGTTCGGTGGCTTTCGGGCACGATGCGCGGGTCTTTAGTCAACTGGTGCATGTCAATCACGTGTACGATTGCGCGCAGTTGGTGCAGGTCATCGAGCGCCTTCTGCCGTTTCCAGCGCGATTCAATCGTGGCTAGAAAGAACACGCCCGCTCCCATCAGGACAACCGTGTTGAGGAGCGCTTCGATACCCTCGAGAACACCGAACAGGTTCTCAGCCTCGCGCTTGTACTCGATAATGGACGCGACATAGACGAGCGTGCACAAGCCAAACGCGACAATGGTCCAGCTCGCGATCCGTAGCGGCATGTTTGGCGTTGCGATCCGCGCGACTCGCTCCTGGCTCTGCCCGGCAATCTGGATCAGTTCCTCGCAAACGTTGGCCAATCCCGACTTCGGAAACCGTTCGCTGATGCGTGCGTGTAGTGTTGTCAGCGTCTTGAGGATCTTGGCCGGATCCAGAGAACGATATGGCATGACTGATCCCCATCACCGTCATTTGCTGCAAGTTCGCCCGACACTAGGGCGTTTCAGGTTGCGCTCGAACCATTCCACACCTCGTCTTTTGGTCTCCCTGGCCGACCACCCAGCGGGACGATGTCATGGTTTGCCGGCTAAGTTGGATCGAACACGAGGTGTGGACTGGCGAAGTGAGTCCGCCGATGGCGGTGATGATTTGGTATTCAACGTGAGACATTCTGCCGTGTTCTTTGGATAAGAGCGGTGATGGGTGCTGTACCACGTCAGATCCATCATTTGGATCTAAGCACCGCGAGCCCTCGCTGGCGTTGGTTCCATCCCTTGCCAAAGCATATGGTTTGCTCGACCCACACGGCAGAACGACCGCCGGTGGCACGGCTTCTGCGGAGACAAGACCGTGCGGCAGTCCGCCGCGAAGTGCACGTGGTCGCAATGCGTTGATCCGACTAAAGTATAGCACCACCTCAGGCCTATCGACGACAGCATTAAGGGCCTGTGATTATGAGCACGACAGACTTCGGAATGGCACGCATGAACGTGTCTGACGCACTCCCACGGCTGCCGGATGTGCGATTTGCACACTGGTTGCCGCGATTGTTGCTCGCCGCAATCATTCTTCAGCAGGGGTACATCAAATTTCCACTGCTTGCGTCCGATGCGGCCGGCTACGGCGTCCCATACTTCATGTGGGGCCTGGCTGCCCTCGGTGAGCTTTTCGCCGGCATGGCATTGATTATTGGCGGATTGATAAAGAGCCGTTTGGGCGACATCATCACGCGGACTGGCGCAGCTTTGCTCGCACTCATCGTGGCAAGCGTCATCGTTGTCGTGTATTGGGCGCCGCCGCTGGATCTCTTCCTCGGCAACCAAACGCATTTACTATTGCTCGCAGGCGGCTTGTACTTCGCATTCCGCGGAAACAACGCCTAAGAACCAACTCTTCGCGAGCTTGGCATCACTACCGAGCGCTTGGTAGGCGGGCTCCGGCCCGCCTTCGTCTTTTTTGTCGGCCGTAAATGCTCCGCACCCCGCTTCTTCCAGTCGATATGACCAAACGACAAAATCGCTGGCCGCTCCGGGGTGATGCTTGGCGGCTTCGCTGATCATTGGAACTAAAAGACGATTGCCATCAGACCGGCGACCGCGGCGGAAAGAACAGCGCCTCGATCAGGATCCAAATCCCGATGCCGCCGCAAATGAAGAAAACCAGGTCCTGGACCAGGGGCGGTACCACGACCAGCGGACGGACCGTCAGCAAACCGGTTGCGACCAAAACTGCAACAACAGGCAGGATCGCAATCGGGGCCCAGATCGGCAGATGCGCCCGATCCCGCAGGCGTTTCGCGAACAGTGCAAATAGCATCCACAGAAACAAGACGCCGATAAAGACGAAAAAGGCGGTTTGCAGCAAACCGGCGTTGATGCCGACTGGCTGGAAGTAGGTCGCTGCGGGCTCCAACAGCAGGAATGATCCGTAAACGCCGCCAGCAAGCAGGGCAAATGCGACGAGCAATCCGGCCAGAAACGGCAATCGGCCGATCCGGCCCTGGTAGGAAAACAGCAGTCCTAACGCGTCCATCACTCAGTTTCCTTGGGGCATTTCACGTTATGCAGGAACCATCCCACCCCGATCCTCTGCCAGACGATCGCGCGACAAACAACCTCTGTGGACGTGCATGTCAGGCCTTTAACCTGCCCGGAAAGCTGGCTATGCATGACGTATGGTATGGAGCCGTATCGCGGAAGCTTTGGGTGTGGCAGAGGGCGGCGCGTTGCGCGGCGCGCTGGACGCGATCCTGTGCGGCTTCGGCATCGGCGACTGCAAGACGACCAATGAGGTCGCGTTTACGGCCGCGGTCATCGCTTTATCGGCAAAGATGGCCAAGGCGGATGGTGTTGCAACCCGGATCGAGGTTGAAGCGTTCGAGCGACTGTTCAAGCCGCCGCCGGGTGAGCTGGCCAATGTCCGGCGCTTGTTCGATCTGGCCACGCGGGACGTTGCCGGTTACGAGAGCTATGCCCGCCAGATTGCAAAGCTGCTGAGCGACGAGCCACGGTTGAAGCGAGACGTTTACGACGGCTTGTTTCATATCGCGGCAGCAGACGGCGTACTGCACGCCGACGAGGAGGTCTATCTGCGGCGAGTCGGCGAGATCTTTGGTTACGACGAAGCCGAGTATCGCTCAATTCGGGCGTTGTTCGTTCACGATCCGGATGACGCCTACACAGTCTTGGGCGTATCGCCGGACATTACCGATGAGGCACTGAAAGCGCACTATCGCGCACTGGTACGGGAGAACCACCCCGATGTCCTGTCCGCGCGTGGCGTTCCGGGCCAATTCATCGATATCGCGACGCGCAAGATTGCGGCTATCAATAGCGCGTACAATGAGATTGCCCGGGAGCGGGGACTGACGTGATCGCAGAATTTGAGCCCGATAGCCCGTGCGTCAATCACCTGGTTCCGGCGGTCAATATCGAGACCCGCAATCATTCCGGTTCGCCGGACATCCTATTGATGCACTACACCGGCTTCGACACAGCTGAGAACGCCATAAAATGGCTGGCAATCGCCGAAAGCCGTGTCTCGTGCCACTACGTGATCGATCTTGAGGGCGAGGTCACGCAGATGGTGCCGGAACACTTGCGGGCTTGGCATGCCGGCGAATCTGAATGGCACGGTGCCACGGACATCAATTCCCGCTCGATCGGTATCGAGATCCAGAACCTCGGACACGAACGCGGATACCACGACTTCCCCAAGCCGCAGATGGACGCCGTTGCAAGCCTGGCATGTGACATCATTGCGCGTAATGGTATTCGCCCTGAGCGCGTGCTCGCGCACTCCGACATTGCGCCACATCGCAAGATTGATCCTGGTGAAAAGTTTGACTGGCCCTGGCTGTCAACGCAGGGAGTCGGCCACTGGGTTGTGCCAACTCCCGTCGATGCATTGCCGGCGCCGGGCGCGTCATCGGATTCGATCATGGATGTCCGCGCGATACAGCGCATGCTCCGCGCGTACGGTTACGGCTTGGAGATCACCGGTGAACAGGATCGCAGGACACGCTTGGCCGTGGCCGCGTTCCAACGCCACTTTCGGCCGGCCCGCGTCGATGGCGAGATCGACTTTGCGACCGCGGACACGCTGAGACGGCTGATCGATGCGCTGAATTAACCGCCTTAGCGTCGGGTTCGGCTTGACCCATGGGGCGAGACACACCATAGCCCATGGGATCAGTCGGCCGGGCGGCCGCTGCCGCGACGCGAGGCGTTATGGCCAATCACGTCATGGCGGAGGAAAGTCCGGGCTCCATGGAAACACGGTGGCGGCTAACGGCCGCCGGGGGCGACCCCAGGGAAAGTGCCGCAGAAAGCAAACCGCCGAAGCGTCCAATCGGGCGCGGCAGCAAGGGTGAAAGGGTGCGGTAAGAGCGCACCGCGCGACGGGCAACCGTGGCGGCAAGGCAAACCCCACCGGGAGCAAAACCGAATAGGGGTGGCCGTGCACAGTCACACTGGCTGGTGCAAGGTCCGTTTTCAGACTCGTCACCCG
>JBCDAH010000097.1:0-19528 GCA_039186015.1 Pseudomonadota bacterium | reverse complement strand
CTCGGGCCCTGCGCGGGCGCGCCGCAACGCGGCGGGCCGCAGTCGCGGCCTGGGTACCTCCTACCAGGATAGCCCGCGCTCAAGTAGCGAGCCTGCGAACAGCGCAAATGAAAGTCTCTTATCGCTCACGGGCTATTCCGGCCTGCGGCCGGGCCCCATCGAGATGGCGAACACGCCATCGCGACAGATCAAATGCCCAACGCGGGTACACCCGCGTTGGGGTGGGCGCGCCGCAACGCGCCGGGCCGCGTTCGCGGCCTGGGGTGCCTGACGGCGAACCCGCGCGTGTTATTATCGTTCGCGGCCTGGGATCGTCCTCGCAGGATAGTCTGCGCTCAAGTAGCGAGCGCTTGTCGCGAGCGGTAGCGCAAACAAAGACGCGCTCGAGCCGCGAGCGTGCGAGCGTGCGAACAGCGCAAACGGATGCAACCAGCTTTAGGTTTGATCTGGACACGTCTCTGGCCCACTCTCACGACAAGCCCACACAACCTTGGAAGAAGCGGAAGACGAGTGTCCCATGAAGCGATTTGATGAGAAGGCCGCAATTGTCACTGGTGGCGCAAACGGCATTGGCGCTGCGATCGTACGACGTTTGGCGTCTGAGGGCTGCCGGGTCCTGATCGCGGATCGCGAGGGCGATACAGCTGCCGCGCTTGCTGCGGACATCGGCGATCAGGTGCTTGCAACCGCCATCGACGTCGGCCGCCGCGCCGACGTGGAAGGTGCGGTCGCCAAAGCTGTGACAGAGTTCGGCAAGCTCGACATTATGGTGGCCAATGCCGGTATCGTGGATCGTCTCCCCTTCCTGGAGTTCACAGACGAGCTTTGGACGCGTGTTTTGACAACCAACCTCAACGGCGCCTTCCTGTGTGGGCAGGTCGCCGCGCGCCAAATCGTGGCGCAAGGACATGGCGGACGCATCGTCAATGTCGCATCGAACTCCGGCATTTTTGGGGGACGCGGGCGCGCTGCCTACGGCGCATCAAAGGCCGGCATCATCAACCTGACCCAGACAATGGCGATCGAGCTGGCTGAGCACAACATCCTTGTCAACGCGGTAGCGCCTGGGGCGACACAAACCCGCGCAACGCACGGCGATGTGCCGCCGCCAAGTGTCATGGCGCGCATGCCGCTTCAAAGGTATGGAGATCCTGAAGAGGTCGCAGCGGTGGCGGCGTTTCTCGCCTCTGATGATTGTTCGTTCACAACGGGCCATGTGTACGCTGCTGACGGCGGCTATACGATCGCCGGCGTGATGGAAGGTTGAGTATCACGGCCTGGCAATACGGGACGGCGACGGGCTACTGCGTGTACCTGCGGACAATGGCGCTGAACAAATCGGCATAGTCGTCGGTCCAAGGCGCAATCCCGTCAGCCTTTACAAGCGCCGCGATATCGAGCGCACGAAGGCTATTGATCAGTTGCTCCGACCGGGACAGGAACACGACGCGGCTCATTTTGCCGTCGCGCGGCAGCTTCTTGCTGTCGGAGTCAAACAGTTGGACAAGATGCAGTCCCGGGATCGTCCGGGCTGTCGCGACGACGACCCGTTCCAGGTCCAGATGACGATTGGACACGTGCAGTGCCACGAGGCCAGTGCGCCTAACCCGAGAGACGTACAGTTCGAGCGCCTCGCGCGTGAGCAAATGGACCGGAATGGCGTCAGACGAGAACGCATCGACCAATAGGTAATCGAACTGAGCGCTACGATCTTTCTCAAGAACAACACGGGCATCGCCGATTTTCGTCACGGCCTTTGGGGCGCATCGCGCAATGAACGAGAAGTAGTTCGGATTGCGTGAGATCCGATCAACGACCGGGTCGATTTCGAAGAACGTCAGATTTTCCCCTGGTTGCGTGTGACAGGCCATGGAACCAGTACCCTGACCAATCACGGCTATTCTCAGCACGCGACCGTCATCGGCCTTGTGTGCGCGCGCCGCGACCAGGCCCTGCACCATTGGCGCATTCGGGTGGTAATAGCTCGCCGTTGGAAACGGACCGGTTGCACCGGTTTCGTCGCGGACGCGCTCCAGTCCGTGAATTGTCGAGCCGTGGGCATAGAGCCGAAGCTGACCGTCGTCCTTTTCGATGACACGAGACACGCCAAAGAAGCTGCGCTCTGCATATAGCTCGCCCCGCGGCGCGCCACCCAGTGCAAACGCACCGATCAAAGCAATGGCCACGCTGACCATGGGAGATACGCGTCCCCGCACCCCAAAGACCGCGATGGATAACGTTCCGCCGAAGATCGCAATCAACCACAGCGGCGCCGCAAAACCTGCCGTGGCCTGGACCGAGCCCAGCGCAGCCGACCCGACACCACAGGCAAACACCAGCGCCGCAAGCGGAACAAGCGAAACGATCTGGCTGCGCCCCTCGGGATTACGCCATGCCGAAATCCAACCGCGATGGGCCAGCAGACCCGCGAGCATCAACACCGGATACTCTATGACGCTGGTAAACAATTGCGGTGCCACAAGCGCGGCGAAGATGCCGCCAAGCACACCGCCGAAGGACATCAAAAGGTAGAACACGGTCAGGCGGTCCGCGCTTGGTCGCGTCAGATAAAGCGCGCGATGGCAAACCAGCACGGTCACGACAAACGTGGCATACCCTACGACGCCATGAACCAATCCGTTCGAGAGCCCTTGCAAGGCAACCAGGATCAGGGACGCTGCGACCAGAAGAGGCTGCAACCGCTGACAGACGATATCGGGAATCAGCGACTGCTCGCGGAAGACGACCACAAACGTTCCCAGGAACGTTGCGAGAGGGATAACCCAAAGTAAGGGTGCGGACGCGACGTCAGTCGTGATGTGGGTGGTAAATGCGACCAGCAGCGCAGACGGTACGAACGAGAGACCAATCCAACGCGCAGCTTCGCCACTTGAAACAGCAGGAAGCGCGAGGTTGCCGCCTTTAGGCTGGCCCCGCTCCGAGGGAGCCCCGGTTCTTGCAGGCGTTCTGGCCGCCAGCATCAAAAAGCCGCAGCAACCGATTGTGCCGATCAAAGCCAGATAGCCAATCGACCAGATCTGGCGCTGTATGTCCAAACCAAACAGCGGCTCAATGATCACCGGATAGGCCAGAAGTCCGGCCAGCGAGCCAAGGTTGGACGCGCCATAGAGGAAATACGGGTCGTGCGCATGGGGATGGCCGGACCGGGCAAACCAAGCCTGAAGCAGCGGCGCGTTGGCCGAGACCGCAAAGAACGGAACCCCAACGCCAACCGTCAGCAGCCCAACGAGCCAAAGATATGGATTACCGCCTGGAGGTGAGTCGGCCCAGACTGGCAAACCGAACGGCAACGTCGTCGCGGCGAGCGCCAGAACTGCGAGGTGGATCGCAAACGCGGCGCGTGGCGAGGCGAAATGGTTGAGGACATGTGCATAGCAGTACCCGGCCAGTAGTGCGGCCTGGAAGAAGCACATGGCCACGGCCCAGACCGAGGGTGATCCGCCCAGAACGGGCAGGATCATCCTGGAGAACATCGGCTGGATCGAGAACAGCAAAGTTGCAGATACGAGCAAGGCCGCCGCGAATGCCAGAAGCCCTGCGGTACTCTGCGATAACCGAGCTAGGCCAGCGCTACTCTCTGAGACGCGCGACAAAAACGCCATTGGACCCTCTTTAGCGCTCACAACCTGCGGTGCGAGACTATCCGGCCCAAATTGATTTAGTGTGAAGCCACCGTTGGAGTCGAAACGGCGGCCCGACCACGGTGCCCGAGGTGCTTAAAAGGTCATCACCTCGCCGACCGCCGGTGTTCTGACATCGGTCCCGTCCATGGCTGCGACGAAGGCATCCGGGGATGGATCGAGGATCGGAAACGTTCCAAAATGGCACGGGATGACCGACTTGAACTCGAAAAACGTCTGGCACGCGTGGGCCGCTGTCTGAGCTCCCATCGTAAAGCGATCGCCGATCGGTACGATTCCGATCTCGGGCTCGTAGAACTCCTTCACAAGCGCCATGTCCATGAAGACGTCCGTGTCCCCCATATGATAGACAACCGGCCCGCTTGTCGGCCGAACGACAATCCCGCATGGATTGCCGAGGTATGTGCCGCCGGATGACGACGAGTGCTTGGCGTCGACCAGCGTGAGCTTGAAGTCCTCCGCCGCAACGGTGCCACCTGTATTCATGGGTTCCAGATTCGCGGCACCTTGCCCCGCAACATGCTGAGCCAGCTCAAAGACAGCAAACAGAGTGGCACTGGTTGCGCTGCAGATTTCGCCGGCGTCACCAATATGGTCGTCATGGCCGTGGGTCAGTCCGACATGCGTCACACCCTGGATTGCGTCATCAAATGACAACCCGCTTGCCTGGAAGACAGGATTCCCCTTTAGGAAAGGATCGATCAGAAGCACGCTTGCGCCTGTTTCGATCCGAACGCATGAGTGTCCAAACCACGTGATTTTCATTGCACCGCTCCATTGCCGACGTAGGGGTATGACCTGTGACGGCCAATTTGCGGCTTTGCAACAGCATCGAAACCACGCGACATAGCGCAATGACCATCGTGCCGACATCTGATGCGACAGAATTTTTTTTTGCTGCCGGAGACCGCGGCGCGCTGATCGGGCTTGATCTCGGCACAAAAACGATCGGGATTGCGGTCTCGGACCCTTCGAGAATGATCGCATCGCCGCTGACAACCCTGCCGCGCACCAAGTTTCGTGAGGATTGCCAGCAACTTGAGCGCATCATCCAGGATCGCACCGTCGTCGGCATCGTCCTTGGTTTGCCCACCAACCTGGACGGATCGAGCGGCCCTCGTGTGCAGTCGACACGCGCTTATGCCCGCAATTTGGTCGCAGCGTTTGCTCGCCCCGTTCTGCTTTGGGATGAGCGCTTGACGACGGTCGAAGCCGAACGGGTGCTGATTGCAGCAGACGCCAGCCGGAAGCGGCGGGATGAAGTGATCGACAAGGTCGCCGCAGGCCTGATCCTACAAAGTGCGATTGATCGCCTAAGACATCTAACCAATTAGGTCTATCGGCTATCCACCAGACGCGGCGTTCGCAGCGCGCGATCTCGACGATTCCGCCTTGTTCTCACCAATAGCTTATTAATGTCGGCTATCTTTCGCCGAACACGTGCCTCAATGGACAAGCACGGTGATACTCATTTCGAGTTCGGAGGCGTACCATGACCACGGGCAAGGACGGCGGCTACGCGATCGCCAGGTCAGGGGAATCGCGATCAGCAACGGAACGGAAGGCACCGGGCCTCGAGTCCCATTTGCGCCGCTTCGACCCGGACTTTCGCCGGCGCGTTCGCGCCATGAGCCGTTCATCCGAACGGGTTGCCGATCTCGTCAAGGTCTTTCCGGCCGCCATCCATCGCCTTGCCGATCCGGATTTCTCGCAACATCGCCGCGCCGACGCACTTGCAGCCGTAAACCGCGGCGTTCCTCTGAAGGCAGTGGCCGAGCTTCTCGAACTGCCGGTCTGGCTGCGCCGCCTGCCACCAGATGCGTTTCGCGGGGATATCCCCAGCTTTCCGGACTCGACAGATTTCTCGCGTCGCATCGCCACCCGCCTGCCGCGCAGACGGCGGGTTTCGCGAACCTGGCTGGAGGCGACGGCATTTGCTGTGCAGGCTGCCGGCGAGGACTTTGCGCTTTGGGTTGCTGAACGTCCTGATATTATCCCCGCGGGCTTACCCGTTCAGAACGCGTTGCGCGTGCTCGCCCTTTATGCAGCGGCACACCGCGACGGTCCGGGAGAGGCATCTCGGCTGCTCGGTGCGCGATGGCGGCCGGAACTGGGGACCGACCGGGCACTGTGCGCCGCCATGTCTTGGTTCAATCGCGTGCGCCTGGTCACCTTGCTGAAGGGACGCCGCCTCGATCCGTGGCTCAGACCGGCCACCGTGAACGGGCTTCGGTTCGAACCGCTCACAACAGTCGAAGAGCTGCTGCTCGAAGCGCAACTGATGAACAACTGCGTCGATCAGTATGCGACGCCCCTCTGCACCGACCGCTGCCGCCTGTTTTCCGTGCGACGCGACAGTACGCGAATCGCAACGGTTGAGGTGGCCCGACACCCCAAAGAACCGGCTGTGCTGACGATCACACAGCTAAAAGGGCCGTCCAACGTGCCGGCACCTGTAACGATTTGGCAGGCCGCATATGGCTGGCTTGCTCAGCAGGATCAGCTGATGAGCGCGCCGTCGCTCTATAGCACGTTGCCGCGGGGTCAGAGCCGCGTGTGGACCAATCTGTTTTCAACCTATCGCAACCGCCGGGGCGGTGCGCCCTGGTGGCCGACATCCCCGTCCATGCAAGCTCTCTCCGCGCTCGAGTCTGAGCTGAAACAAGTCGCGCGAGAGGCGAGTGTTGTGTCGTGGCTGTTCCGCTGAGCCGCATCAACTTTTGTTGACACCGATCAGCCGCTGCCGTGCGTCAACCCGCGGTCACAAGGTGGTGGCGTTGGAATCTGTGTCGTCAATGATACTGAGCTTCTGCTGGAATTGCGGACAATCAGCTGTGCGACAATTTGCGGCCCACTCATTGTGCAGAATTCAGCACCCTTATGCATGGCCAGCGTTGACTTTACTTCATTTATTGCATTGTTGCCCGCTCGGTCTGGCAGTCACGATTTCATGCAGTCTGGTTTTTGCGCTACGAATTTTGGGTTTGGATTTCTCAACACAAAGTTGTCGTGCAAGTGATCTGATTTCTGTGCAAAACGTTAACGGCCGGGACGATCACATAACAATCTATAAAACTGGAAGACAACTATGGCCGAACATTCAAACCAACCGTCACAGACTGATGTTATTCACCTTCTCCACCGTGCCAGCCAATCGGCAGACGATCTTTTAGCTGGTCGTATTACCAATCTCTCCGTCACACCGCGTCAGCTCACGGTCCTGATCGCCGTGCGTTCGTTGTCGAACGCTAGTCAAACGGCCCTGGTCGACCGTACGGGGATCGATCGATCTACGCTTGCAGACATCGTCCGCCGGCTCGTGGAAGCCGGTTTTCTCGAGCGCGAGCGCGCACGCCACGACGCGCGCATGTACGCCGTACGCCTAACGGACGCAGGTGCGGAGTTGGTCGGCAAGGCCGAGCCAATGCGCATTGAAGTCGCTGAGCACGTTTTGGCAGGTTTGGCTCCCGATGCCAGAACGGACCTGATATCCAACCTCTCGCGTATCGTGGACGACCTGGGTCCAGTTGCGAGCGCTCGGGTTTCCCCTCGGTCGCGAAACGCGGCTGAGTAGAGAATACGTGAAGTTTTCCAGGCATGCACGCCGGGGTTGCCGATTACATTTGTGTTCTCAGTAAGACTTGTGTGCCTGCGAAAATGTTCGCCCCATTAATAACAAAAGGCTTATTTGTTGACCTTGGACAAATTGGACTTTTGTTGAGCTTGGTAAGCCGAATTTGTTTTGACGCGTCGCATTTGACGGTCCGCTCGGGCGCATCTGCGCCGCGTCATCGCACTATCGTATAGGGGACTGTTTTCTTTCCGGGCTTGCAGCCGCGCGGTCTCGGGCCTAGAGGAAGACCTTATGCGACCCAAGGCCAAACCGCCGTCGACTTTCCCGCATCGTCACCTGCTCAGTTGTGAGGACCTGACGGCGCCGGACATTGAATCACTTCTCGATCTGGCGGACGATGCGGCCGCAGTGAACCGCAGCATCAACAAAAAGCGCGACGACCTGCGCGGACGCACGCAAATCAACCTATTCTTCGAAGCCTCCACGCGGACGCAGAGTTCGTTTGAGCTCGCCGGAAAGCGGCTCGGCGCCGACGTCATGAACATGAGCGTGTCCTCGTCTTCGGTCCAGAAGGGCGAGACACTCATCGACACGGCCATGACTTTGAACGCGATGCGGCCCGATATTCTCGTGATCCGTCACCATGCCGCCGGTGCAGCTGCTCTGCTTGCGCAAAAAGTTGATTGCTCCGTGATCAATGCCGGGGACGGCGCCCATCAACATCCGACACAGGCCCTGCTCGATGCGCTGACCATTCGGCGTGCGAAAGGCCGCGTTGGTGGCCTGATCGTGGCAATTTGCGGTGATGTTCTGCACTCGCGCGTCGCACGGTCGAACATCGACTTGTTGAATACGCTCGGCGCCCATGTCCGCATCGTCGCACCGTCGACGTTATTGCCAACCTGCGCGAACGCACTGGGCTGCGAGGTCCACACCGATATGGCAAGCGGCGTGAGGGATGCAGACGTGGTCATGATGCTGCGTTTGCAGCGCGAGCGGATGGGCGGGACTTACGTGCCCAGTGGTCGGGAATTCTTCCACTTTTTCGGCCTCGACCACGAGAAACTCGCGCTGGCCAAGCCGGATGCGTTGATCATGCATCCAGGCCCAATGAATCGTGGCGTTGAGATCGCATCGACGGTGGCGGACCACCCACGCAGCGTCATCCGCGAACAAGTCGAAATGGGTGTGGCAATCCGCATGGCCGTGCTTCAAGCCCTGGCCCGTAACCTCCCCAACGCATGAGGTAGACAGATCATGCAAAACGGGACCCAAAACCCCGTGGATACGGACCGCCGCCCGCAAGCCCTAATCAACGCGCGGCTTATCGACCCGGAGAGCGGTCAAGACGAGCGCGGCGGCATCGTGGTTGAAAACGGCGTGATTGCGGATGTTGGGCCGCACCTGCACCGCAACGCCCCGTCCGACACCGTGGTGACGGACTGCCAGGGGCACGTGCTCTGTCCGGGCCTGGTCGATATGCAGGTGTTTACGGGAGAACCCGGTAACGAACACCGGGAGACCCTGAAGACGGCAAGCCGTGCCGCCGCGGCGGGCGGTGTCACCACAATCGTTACGATGCCCGATACTAATCCGGTCATCGATCAGGTCGCCCTCGTCGACTTCATCCAACGACGCGCGCGCGATAACGCCGTTGTCCATGTTCACACCATGGCGGCGATGACCGACAGCCTTGAAGGCACCAAAATGACGGAATTCGGCCTGCTGCAGCGCGCCGGAGCCGTGGCCTTCTCAAATGGCAAGCAGTCGGTCATGAACACAAAGGTCATGCGTAACGCGCTGCTCTATGCGCGCGATTTCGACGCGCTAATCGTCCACCATACGGAAGACCCCTATTTGAGCGATGGCGCGGCCATGAACGCCGGCCAGCTGGCGTCTCGACTCGGGCTGCCGAGCGTCGATCCCGCAGCGGAAACCATGGTGCTCGACCGAGATCTGAGCCTCGTTGAGCTTACGAACGGTCGGTATCATGCGGCCACAGTTACCTGCGCGCGCAGCGTCGAGGCGATCCGGGCGGCAAAGGCCAAAGGGCTGCGGGTGACGTGCGGTGTATCGATCAATCACCTGACATTGAACGAAAACGACATCGGCGCCTATCGTACGTTCTTCAAAGTGCGCCCGCCGCTGCGTTCGGAAGAGGACCGTCAGGCCCTGATCGCCGCGCTGGTCGATGGCACGATCGACGTGATTGTATCCAGCCATGACCCGCAGGATGAGGATACAAAGCGCCTGCCGTTCGCAGAGGCCGCCGACGGCGCGATCGGCGTTGAGACGCTGTTGTCAGCTGCGCTACGCCTCTATCACGACGAATCCGTCGACTTGCACAGCCTGTTGCGCGCGATAACGGTGCGCCCCGCGCAATTGCTTGGTCTCGACGGCGGACGGCTGCAGCGTGGCGCGATTGCCGATGTTGTTCTCGTAGATCTCGGGATGCCCTGGATGGTTGACCGCGAGATCCTGAAGTCACGGTCCAAGAACTCACCGTTCGATGAAGCTCGCGTGCAAGGCCGGGTGTTGCGCACACTGGTTGCCGGGCGAACCGTGTACCAGTACGCTCGCGACAATCAATCCTGATGGGCCATCCTAACGAGCGGCATTGAGTTTCCATGTCATTGACGATGCTATTGTCGGCCGTCGTCGGCTATGTGCTCGGGTCCATTCCGTTCGGGCTCGTGTTGACGCGTATGGCCGGGCTCGGCGACATCCGCAAAATCGGCTCCGGCAACATCGGCGCCACCAACGTTCTGCGGTCGGGAAGCAAGAGCATCGCAGCTGCGACGTTGCTGCTGGACGCATTCAAAGGGCTCTTGGCTGTTCTTTTCGGTTGGTTGATCGGCATGCTGTTGGTTGGACAGGTTGCCGTTGTGCCGCCGATCAGCGATGCGCGGTCGATCGCCTATGCGGCTTCCGAAAGCGCCAATCTCATGCCGTACGCGATGGCCGGCGGATACGGCGCCTTCCTCGGCCACCTGTTTCCGGTCTGGCTGGGGTTTCGCGGCGGAAAGGGCGTAGCAACCTATATCGGCATCCTGCTGGGTCTATTCTGGCCGGCAGCCGTCATTTTTTGCGCCACTTGGCTGATCTTCGCCCTGGCGCTGCGCTACTCGTCGCTGTCGGCCCTGGTCGCTGCGCTTATCGCACCGGCCGCTGCGGCCGTGCTCGGGGAGCCGATGATCGGCGCCCTCCTCTTGCCGTTGACCCTCTTACTCTTCTACAAGCATTCAGAAAACATCCGTCGACTGATTGCTGGTGAGGAGCCAAAAATCGGTGCCAAGGCATGAGCTTGATTCCGCAATTGCGCCGCTCCCCGTCGCTGAGCTGAGCGAGCGGGAACGCATCGCCTGCCTGCGCCTGGTGCGATCCGAGACGGTTGGGCCCGCCACGTTCCGTACGTTGATCAATCGTGCCGGCGGGGCAGAAGAGGCCTTGGCCGTGCTTCCCGAACTCGCGCGGCGCGGCGGCCGGCGCGCGGCACCGCGTATGCCGTCCCGCCAGACGGTCGAAGTTGAGTTGGACCAAGCGCGGAAAATCGGCGCACGGCCGGTTTTCACGATCGAGCCCGGCTATCCGGCAGCCCTCGCCGCGCTGGAGCACCCACCGCCGATGATCTACACATTGGGCCGCAACAGCCTGTTTGAGCGGCCCGGGATCGCGATCGTGGGATCGCGCGAGGCGTCCGCTGCGGGATTGACATTCACGCGTCAGCTCTCGGCTGATCTGGGCCGAGCCGGCTTCGTGGTTGTATCCGGCATGGCCCGCGGCATCGACAGCGCCGCGCACGCGACGGCTCTGTCGTCCGGCACGATTGCGGTCCTGGCGGGCGGTGTCGACAACATCTACCCGCCAGAAAACCGCGACCTCCATGCCGCGATCGCGGAGCAAGGCTGTCTGGTGTCCGAGCAACCGCCCGGTTTCAAGCCGCGCGGCAAGGACTTTCCGCGCCGCAATCGGCTCATCTCCGGGCTGTCGCTGGGTGTCGTCGTTGTCGAAGCGGCGACCCGGTCTGGCTCGCTGATCACTGCGCGGACTGCCGGTGAGCAAGGCCGGCTGGTGTTGGCAGTCCCGGGCCATCCGCTGGATCCGCGCGCACGGGGCACGAACGCGCTCCTGCGAGATGGCGCGACGCTGGTGGCCGATGCCGCTCATGTTGTCGAAGCGCTCCGCCCGCTGACATCTGAGAGCCAGATCGACCTTTCCCAGCTGAGAGCTCCGGAATCGCTCGTACACACGACGCCGGAACAGCCGCAACCGCAGGCTGGGCAAACCGGAATTGCGCTGTCTGACGCGGCGCGCACCAGTGTTATCGCTGTCCTGGGCCCCACCCCAACGCATGTCGATGATATAGCGCGCGCGGCTGGACTATCATCGCGCGACACCCAAATCATTATTCTTGAGCTGTCGCTGGCCGGCCGGCTCGAGCACCATGGCGGGCAGCTGATCTCGCTCAGGCCGGGCAGCGGATGATGCCGCATTTGTGATGAGCGCAATGCGCTGATCCGAACGGCGTTCATCAACGGATCATCCAGTGGTACATCGTAAGAACACCTGGATCGTTTGACACTGATCCGGCCATCACCCATCTTCGCGCAACATCTCTCAGGGGAGTTGCGGCCGTTTGGCTGACTGCCCTGTTCGGCGACAAACAAGGATAAGGCCCAGGCAACCAAAGAGAATTTTGGTTAAGCCTCGAAGGACCGGCAATCGATCATGAACGTACTGATTGTTGAATCGGCCGCAAAGGCTAAAGCAATCAACAAATATCTCGGACACGACTACAAGGTCATTGCCTCATACGGGCATGTCCGCGATCTCCCGGCCAAGGACGGCTCGGTGGATCCGGACAACGGCTTTGCGATGGTCTGGGATACCGACACGCGGTCGCAAAAGGTGATCAAGGAGATCACGACCGCGCTTAAGCAGGCTGACAAGTTGATCCTGGCCACCGACCCCGATCGCGAGGGCGAAGCGATCTCGTGGCACCTGCTCGACATTCTCAGCAAGAAGCGCGCTCTGAAAGACATTCCGGTCGAGCGTGTGACGTTTAACGCGGTCACGAAGCCGGCCGTGGTTGCCGCGCTGCGCGAACCCCGGCAAATCGACACACCGCTGGTCGACGCCTATCTGGCACGCCGCGCGTTGGACTATCTGGTCGGCTTCACGTTATCGCCGGTCCTGTGGCGCAAGTTGCCCGGTGCCCGGTCGGCCGGTCGGGTTCAATCGGTCGCGCTGCGTCTTGTCTGCGACCGTGAGGCCGAGATCGAGGCCTTCAATTCGGAAGAATACTGGTCCATTGACGCCGTGCTGGAGACGGCCCAGGGGGACGAGGTTAAGGCCAAGCTGAATGCGATGGATGGCCAGACCGTCAAGCGTCAGGACATCAAGGACTCCGACACCGCGCACGCGATCAAGGCCGCAATCACAGGTGGCGCCTTCGCCGTATCCGGGGTTGAGACCAGGCCCGTGCGCCGCCATCCGGCGCCACCGTTCACCACGTCGACCTTGCAGCAAGAGGCCTCGCGCAAGCTGGGGTTCTCAGCCAAGCAGACCATGCAGGTCGCACAAGGGCTGTATGAAGGAGTTGACCTCGGCGGCGAGACAGCTGGCCTGATCACCTACATGCGGACCGACGGCGTTCAGATCATTCCCGAAGCCGTCAGCGAATTGCGCCGTCAGATCGAGGCGGACTACAGCGCGCGGTACCTCCCGGATCAGCCGCGAGAGTACAAATCGAAAGCCAAGAACGCCCAAGAGGCGCACGAGGCCGTGCGGCCGACGGATTTTTCGCGTCGGCCCAAAGACGTTGCCGGCCATCTCCAACGTGATCAGGCTGCGTTATATGAGCTGATCTGGAAGCGGGCGGTTGCCAGTCAGATGGCCTCTGCACAGCTTGAGCAGACGACGGTCGACATTGCGGTATCCGGCAAAGACGGAAAGCCCTACGGCCTGCGGGCCACGGGAACGGTGACGGTCTTTCCGGGCTTTCTCACACTGTATGAAGAGGGCCAGGACGACAGCGACGACGAAGCGTCGCGACGCTTGCCGCCACTGAAACAGGGCGAAGCGCTGAAGGATCGCACGATCGATGCGAACCAGCATTTTACGCAACCGCCACCGCGTTATACTGAGGCGACGCTCGTCAAGAAGATGGAAGAGCTCGGCATCGGCCGGCCCTCGACATACGCGACGACACTCGGCGTTCTGCAGGATCGCGAATACGTCCGATTCGATCAGAAGCGCCTCATTCCTGAGGACAAGGGGCGGCTTGTCACGGCCTTTCTCTCGAGCTTCTTCGAGCGCTACGTGGAGTACGATTTCACGGCCAGCCTGGAAGAGAAGCTTGATTTGATCTCAGACGCCAAGCTGGATTGGCAGCGCGTGCTCGGCGACTTCTGGCGGGAGTTCACGGCGGCGATCGAGGAAACGCGGGAGCTTCGGGTTTCCGACGTACTTGAGGCCTTGAACGAGATCCTCGGCCCGCACGTCTTTCCGACAAAGGAAGACGGCACCGACGGGCGGACCTGCCCGGCGTGCGCGGCCGGTCGTCTCAGCCTCAAGATTTCCGGCAAGTTCGGCGCATTTGTCGGCTGCAGCAACTACCCGGAATGCCGGTTTACGCGGCAGCTTTCACAATCCAACGACGAGGCGGAAGCTGCGGCATTAGACGGCAAAGTTATGGGCTACGACCCGGATACCGGAGAAGCCATCACGCTGCGCACCGGGCGCTTCGGACCCTATCTGCAACGTGGAGAGGCCGGCGAAGACGGCGAGAAGCCGAAACGCGCATCAATCCCGAAGGGGATCGCGGCCGACGAGGTTGATCTAGAACTGGCATTGCGTCTGCTCAATCTGCCGCGCGAGGTCGGGTTGCACCCGGAGACCGGCAAGCCAATTGAAGCGGGCATCGGACGTTACGGCCCATTCGTTGTGCATGACGGCAAGTTTGCCAATCTCGAGACCGTGCAGGACGTGTTCGAGATCGGGCTCAACCGCGCTGTCACGGTGATTGCGGAGAAGGCCGCCGGCAAAGGCGGTCGGTTCGGACAGCAAAAGGCGCAGGTTCTGAAAGACCTTGGCGAGCACCCCGCTGAGGGTGGCAAGATTGAAGTGCTGAACGGTCGCTACGGGCCTTATGTCAAACACGGCAAGATCAACGCAACGATTCCAAAGGGACAGGATCCGGCTGCGGTCACGCTCGATGACGCCATCAAACTGATTGCAGAACGCGCGGCGAAGGCCGGCACCAAGAAAAAGTCGCCGGCAAAGAAAGCGGCGGTGAAAAAGGCACCGGCAAAGAAGAAGGCCGCCGCAAAGAAGGCCACCTCGAAGGACACGGCCGACAAGGCTGCGCCGACGAAGAAAGGCGCAGCGAAGAAGAGCGCCGCAAAGAAAAGCCCGGCCAAGAAGGCGGCCGCCAAGAAAACCTCGCCATCGCCAGCTGACGACGAAGCGCCGTTTTGAGATAACGCGAGAAAGGCACCCTTATGGCTCGGCAACCCATGCGTCGCGCAAAGTCGGTGGGCGCGGGTCTGCCGACCAAAGAGCAAATTCTGGACTATGTGCAGACGGCCGGCGCCAAAGTCGGGAAGCGCGAGATTGCGAAGGCCTTCGGTATCAAAGGGGGCGACCGGATCGCCCTGAAGCAGCTGTTGTCGGAGATGGCCGACGACGGCCTGATTGCCGGCAATCGGAAAGCCGTTCGTCCGAAGGGCAGCCTCCCGCCCGTGACCGTTCTCGAAATCGTCGATCTCGATCGCGAAGGCGATCTTATTGCCGAGCCCGTCAGCTGGGACGACGCCGAAGGCGATCGCCCGCGCGCACTTGTGTCGGAAACCGATCAGCCCGTGCCGGCGCGATCCGGTCGCGGGCGATCGGGGATTGATCGGGCGCTCGGCGTCGGCGACCGGATTCTCGCTGAAGTGCGCCCGGCGATGGAGGACGACGGCACCAGCCTCAGATTTGTCGCCGTCCCCATGAAGCGCCTGCCGCGCGAGAAGACCCGCCAACTCGGGATCTTCAAACAAACCAAGCGTGGCGGCATAATTTCCCCGGTCGACCGCAAGGCACTGAAGGAATGGCAGGTTACAAGGGACGATGCCGGTCGCGCCAAAGATGGTGACCTCGTGCGTTTCGAGCTGCTTCGGCGCGGTCGGTTCCACGCACCGCAGGCGCGCATCGCCGAGGTCATCGGCAATCCTTCAGATCAACGGCAAATCAGCCTGATTGCCATCCATGCCCACGGCATACCGGATGAGTTTCCCGAGTCCGTTCTTGCTGAACTGGAAGACCTGCCGGACCTCGACGATAAGGGACGCGAGGATCTCAGACACATCCCTCTGATTACGATCGACCCGGCCGACGCCCGTGATCACGACGATGCGGTGCATGCGGCACCGGACCCATCGCCGTCAAACCCGGGCGGCGTCATCGTGACCGTCGCGATTGCCGACGTCGCCTATTACGTCCGGCACGGTTCGCGCCTGGACCATGAAGCCATGCGCCGCGGCAACTCGTGCTACTTTCCCGACCGTGTCGTGCCGATGCTGCCCGAGCGCATCTCAAACGACCTGTGCTCGTTGCGGGAGCAAGAAGATCGCCCGTGCCTCGCGGTCCGCATGGTGTTCGATGCAAGCGGCCGGAAGCAATCCCACACCTTCAAGCGCGCCTTGATGCGCTCACATGTCAAGCTCAGCTACGAGGAGGCGCAACGGGCGTTTGAGGGCCAGGCCTGCGACCGGACCGCTCCGCTACTCGACACGGTTATCGGCCCGCTCTGGGCTGCGTATGGCGTCGTGCAACGGGGGCGAAACGCACGTGCGCCGCTGGATCTCGACTTGCCGGAGCGCAAGGTTCGTCTCGGGCCGGACGGTGCTGTGCGCGACATCGACGTTCCGCAGCGGCTTGATGCGCACCGCCTGATCGAGGAGTTCATGATCCAGGCCAACGTCGCGGCTGCGGAAACGCTGGAAGCCAGAAAGCACGCAGCCGTCTACCGCGTCCACGATCAGCCTGGGAAAGAAAAGCTCCAGGGATTGCGAGACTTTCTCGCGACGCTATCGCTGAAGCTGCCGGCTGCAAACACGTTGCGCCCAGAGCACTTCAATCGCGTTTTGCAGCAAGCGCAATCGTTGCCGGTTCCCGATCTTGTCAGCGAAGTGGTTCTGCGCTCGCAGAGCCAGGCGGTGTACGATGTGACGAACATTGGACACTTTGGCTTGAACCTCAAACGCTACGCACATTTCACCTCGCCGATCCGCCGTTACGCGGACCTTTTGGTCCATCGCGCGCTGATTGCCGCACTTGATTTCGGTGACGATGGCATGCCGCGGGAGCATCAGGCCAAGCTCCGCTCGATTGCGCAGGATATCTCCGATCTTGAGCGCAGAGCGATGGCGGCCGAACGCGAAACCGTGGAGCGGCTGATTGCCGCCTATCTTGCCGATCGTGTGGGCGCAACGTTTGGTGCCCGCATCTCCGGCGTGTCTCGCAGTGGACTGTTTGTGCGTTTGGACGAGACCGGAGCTGACGGCTTCGTCCCGATTTCAACGCTGGATGGCTTGTATCACCACGACGACACGCAACATGCCCTGATTTGCCATGCACTTGGCACCGGCTACGCGCTCGGAGACCGCGTAACGGTGCGCCTTGTCGAGGCCATCCCGACGGCTGGGGCGCTTCGTTTCGAAATGCTCAGCGATGGGCGGCGGTTCACGACGAAGGGCGGACGCCAAAATCGCCGCAGGCCGGGGCGGACGTCATCACCGCGCCTGCGTGGTCGGCGACGTTGAGTCGCTGTGACGGATTCAACTGCATTGCGGTCGGATGCATCGCGATCATGTACGCTGTTAGTGGATTGCGAAAGGGTTTGACATGTCTGACATTAATGAGCCGGACCGCGACTGGATGACGGCCATGCGGCGCGGTTTTGCCGGTTATTGCCCGTCATGTGGCTCGGCGCCGCTATTTCACAGTTACTTGAAAGTTCACGATACATGCGCGAACTGCAAGACTGAGCTGTTTCATCATCAGGCCGACGATGCGCCACCGTATTTTACGATTTTCATCGCAGGCCATATTCTGGTCGGCGGGGTTCTGGCGCTCGAACAGTATGCCGCACCACCGGCCTGGTTGCATTTGGTGTTGTGGCTTCCACTCACTGTCGTGATGTGCCTCTGGCTTCTGCCGAAGATCAAAGGTGCATTCGTTGGTCTGCAATGGGCCTTACGCATGCACGGTTTTGCAGACGCTGCAGATGCCGGTGATACGCAAAGTCTGCGTTGACCATCGCACGCACGGTTTTCCCAGGCGGCCACAGTTCGAGCGTTGTCGGGTCAGGCGGAGGCGCTGTGTCGCGCCGCCCGCCCCCTCGCGCTTAGATGTTTCCAAGTTCAGCATTTGATGACGCAACGATATCGGCAACATCCGATGTCGTTCGGCCACCCCACGGCACGATCAGGGAGATTACCAGGTGGGCGGTGTTGGCTGGTTCCAGCTGAATCTGAAACCCTCTAAGATGACGTATGGATATGTCCCGGGGGAAGTCGTGAGCGAAGCAAAGTCCGACCGGCCGCGTGATGCCGCTTCGGTTGTCGTCTTCGACCGGGAAAGCGGCGAGCTGCGCGTGCTGATGGGGCAGCGCCAGGCAACGCAGGCGTTCATGCCCGGCAAGTTCGTGTTTCCCGGTGGTCGCGTCGATCCCGAGGACAAGACAATTGCAACCGCTGGCACTCTGGCCGAAAGCGAACGCGCCAAACTCCTTGCCGACATGAAGGGAACGCCCAGCAACGCGCGTGCGCTCGCGCTCGCTCTGGCTGCGATACGCGAGGCTTACGAGGAGGCCGGCCTGATTATCGGTGCAAGCGAGACCGCAGATCAGACCGGTAAAGTGGGTCATCCGTCCTGGGAGAGCTTTCTCGGCAATGGTCACATTCCGACGCCGGCTGTGCTGACGTTTTTTGCGCGCGCCATTACGCCGCCGGGTCGGACGCGGCGCTTTGATACGCGCTTCTTCTGCGTTGAACGTTCAGAGGTGGCGACGCAGACCGTCGCGCCGGACGGTGAGCTGTCGGAGCTTGGATGGTATAGCCTTCTTGAAATCAAGAGCTTGGATCTGGCGCCGATTACGCAAGTCGTTTTGGATGAGTTCTGCGACCGCCTTTCGGTCGGCCCGCTTGGGCCATCACGCCACGCGGTGCCCTTCTATCATCAGAATCGCGGCGTTTTCCACCGGGATCTACTCACTGCGAGCACTGAGTAGAGATGGCTTGACATCGGACGGGCCGGTACTAGTTTGGCGTCTCAAAGACAACCAACCGATAACAGGGACACGCAAAGATGGCGAAGCCCGTCGTTCAGAAGATTAAGTTGCTTTCAACTGCCGGTACGGGCTTTTTCTATGTTACGAAAAAGAACCCTCGGAACCTCAGCGAAAAGCTGAGCCTTAAGAAGTACGACCCGATCGCGCGTAAGCACGTCGAGTTCAAAGAAACAAAAATCAAGTAACTGCAGTCTTCGCCGTTCGCGCCCGATATGTCGGCCGACAGCGCTGAAGAATCCGTCTTGTCTCGACAAAGTGGATAACGCTAGCTGGCTGGCTGGAGTGGCCAGAGGGCGTTGACAGGTTCGGCAGCGGGGTAGTTCCGAATCTGACAGACCCTCTGGCCTAAGGCCGAAAGCAGCGACAAAGAGGGCGTAGACGCTGCCCCGGCATTTCTAGTGCAGTGGCGGTTCACGGCACTAGCGGTTCCAGGAAGTCGTCAGGAGATGCGGCGGACCTGAGTCACCCTGGAACGCAACGAACAGCCGTGTCACAACGGCCGCACTACCCAATACTGATAAACTTGGCACGTTTTTTCAAGAAGTTTTGGTTCGAGTGGGCCTTGACAGCCTTAGTTGGTTATCGCCGATTTCGTCCAAATTTCAGCAAATCCAGCCTTCGCCACGGCGAACCGTGTCATTCTAAAGGCATCGACTATAATACTTTGGCAAAAGTGTTTTAATTTTGACATTTTGGTGGCGCAATGTCGACTGAGACGCGTCCTTGCTGTGTCAGCACTGAGGCGCTTGCTATGTGATCAGATCGCATTGATTCCCAACAAAATTGTGGAAGACTTTCTCGCGCCCGTTATGCGTGCAATGCGCGCACCTGATACAAGATGAGGGCGGCGCCAGAGCGTGTCGCTCTCGCTTGCTTATCGCTCACGGGCTATTCCGGCCTGCGGCCGGGCCCTGCGCGGGCGCGGCGCAACGCGCCGGGCCGCAGTCGCGGCCTGGG
>JBCDAH010000096.1:0-19972 GCA_039186015.1 Pseudomonadota bacterium | reverse complement strand
CCGGGCCGCGGTCGCGGCCTAGGAACCGTCCTCGCAGGATAGCCCGCGCTCGAGCCGCGAGCCTGCGAGCGTGCGAACAGCGCAAACTAAGGCTGATCGCCGAATTGCGGCGCTTCAGACCACGCGACGGCAACGCCCTTTGCGTCCAAGCGCTTTCGCAACTGCCGACGTACGTCTTGCCAACGGAAACGAATGGAATTGGCAACGATGCTACCGTCGCGCTCTTTGAACTCGTCAACGACCGGCGCGAACGTCACGAGGTCGCGCGCACTTCCGGCAAAGGCATTTTCGCCCTGAGCAGCCAGGTGCCAATCGGTTCGCGCGGCACGCAGCCGAAAGTCTTCAACCGCGTCCTTAGGGACATGCTCATAGTCTGCATCGTCCAGCGTCCGGCGCATCGCGCGATCGAAACAAGAGCACGCAAGTTCGGCCGCTTCCTCTGGTCCGATCGACGTTTCCTCGTCTGCCACGACGAGACCGACGGCAAAGATCGTCAGGTCAGCCAGGCAGGACAGGAACACCTTTATTGCTGCGATCCGGATCGAACGTGAGAAGACATCGTCTTCGAAGTATTGGCGGAAGCTCGTGCCCATCCGCGTCTTCAAATACCCGTAGAGTGATGTCTGCGCCACATAAGCGGATCGGGTCTGAAGAAAGTCTGCCAGTGGCTCAATGGCTGCAATCGGGCTGTTATCGAAGCGCAAAGCGAGCGCTCTTAGCGGCTTCGGCAGCTTCGAAATTATTGTTTTGAGCATAAGAGTCCACCTGGAAGACGAAAGTTCAATTCCGATTCCTTGGCAAGCAGAGGAACTTTGTGCGCACAATGTCGCACCCGCCCTGCGACTTTGGGATGGGTATTCGCAAACGGCGCGCGTGCCAACCACGCAGTCTACCGATCCACGCTTAGCATGGATCGGCCCTAGGGGAGGAGTTCATGTCAGAAGATAAAGCGAGCCGCAGAGCTGCGCATTGGGCAAGGACGAGAAGCCTGACCTTTGTCGTCCTGTTCATATGGGCTGTTTTTGCGTTCGTCCTACCTTGGTTCGCAAAGGAGCTAAACGCGTTCTCGTTCCTGGGCTTCCAGCTTGGGTATTACGTGATCGTACAGGGCGCATTGATCGTGTTCGTGTTGTTGATCGTGATCCAGAATCTCATCCAAGACGGCATTGACGATGCCTATGGCTCTGGCGACTGAGGGGGCATGTGATGGCAGTAGAAGCAACTGGCGGCACAGGCCGCTTCACAGACAACCTCGGCAAGGTCTACGGACTCTATACCATAGGTTTTCTCGTCTTCTTTGGGCTGATGGCGTTGCTGGAACAGATGGGCGCCGGCGCAAAGACGATCGGCATCTTGTTCCTCCTCTTTACGATCGCGATCTATGCCCTGATCGGCTGGCTCTCGCGAACCATGCAGGTCGATGCCTACTACGTGGCCGGGCGCGAGGTCCCCGCGCTTTATAACGGCATGGCCACAGCTGCCGACTGGATGTCCGGTGCCTCGTTCGTGGCGCTGGCCGGCGGCATCTATTTCGGCGGCTATCCCTACCTCGGGTTCGTCGTCGGCTGGACCGGCGGTTACGTGCTCGTCAACTCGTTGATGGCGCCGTACCTGCGCAAGTTCGGCTGCTACACCGTGCCGGACTTCATTGGTACGCGATACGGGGGCAACTTTGCGCGCTTCGTCGCCGTTGTGATTCTCGTTGTCACATCTTTCACGTATGTGACGGCACAGATTAACGCGACCGGTACGATTGCAGCACGCGCACTTGGCATTCCGTTCGAATTCGGTGTGTGGTTCGGCCTCCTCGGCATCCTGCTGTGCTCAATGCTGGGCGGTATGCGCGGTGTGACCTGGACCCAGGTGGCGCAATACATCGTGTTGATCATCGCCTACCTGGTGCCGGTGATCTGGATGTCAAACGTCCAAGGGTTCGGGATCGTACCCCACTTCTCCTACGGTGATGCTGCAAATCGTATCGCGGAGTTGGAGCAGACAATCGGGTTGACCGCCGCAGCCGGCGCCGCGGACTACGGTGGTGTCCGCGTTCTGACGACGCCTCACTTCGACCCGCAGGGCGGATGGGATTCGTGGAACTTCGTGACGCTCGCCATCTGCATGATGGCCGGCACCGCGTCGTTGCCGCACATCCTGATGCGCTACTTCACAACTCCGACGGTTCGCGCGGCGCGCAAATCCGTTGGGTGGTCGCTGTTCTTTATCTTCCTCCTCTACTTCACGGCACCGGCCCTGGCCACGCTGACGAAGCTGCAGTTGCTGGACCCGAACCTGTCGACGTCCATCATCGGCAAACCGTTCGCGCAGATTGCGAATCTCGAATGGGTGAAGAACTGGACTGAAGTGAAGATGCTCTTCATGAAGGACTTCAACGGCGACGGGATCTTGCAGTTGAACGAGTTCTTCATGCGGCCTGACATCGTCGTGCTTGCGACACCCGAGATCGCCGGCCTGCCCTACGTGATCTCAGGTCTGGTCGCCGCCGGCGGTATGGCCGCAGCCATGTCGACAGCCGACGGCCTGCTGCTCGCCATCGCCAACGCGCTGAGCCATGACCTTTACTACAAGATCATCGACCCGAAGGCAGACACCAAGGTTCGCTTGATCGTAGCACGCGTCTTGCTTGTCGTGATTGGTGCAGCGGGTGCGTTCGTCGCATCCTTGAAACTGACGGGGATCCTCGGCGCGGTCGCGTGGGCGTTCTGCTTCGCGTGCTCGGGCCTGTTCTTCCCGTTGGTCCTCGGCATTTGGTGGAAGCGCGCGAATGCGGCTGGAGCAATCGCCGGTATGATCGGCGGGTTCGCTGCCGGCTCGGCGTACCTCTATTGGGTGTACACAGGCGGTGAGCCGGTCCTGGGCCTCAACCACCTGAGGTTCGGCATTGTCGGTATGCCTGTCAGCTTGATCTGCATGGTGGTGGTCTCGCTGATGACCGCTGAACCCGATGCAGAAATGCAGGCAATGGTCGACGAGACGCGCGATCCGACCGGACCACCGATCCTCTCCTCGGAGCACTAGGACAATGTAGCGACCGGGCCCGACAACGTCGGCCCGGTCGAAGCCGGTCACAACGACGAACCTCCGTCGGTTGAATCAGATCGGTGCAGACGCTATCGAAGGGCGGACAACGTTCGCCCTTTTTCGTTCTCCCAAAGAAGAGTTCTCATGCCTGACGCCGCAGCGAGTTTTCCACTCTGGGCTATTGCTATTGATTATCTGCTCGGCGTGGTGATGTGGACGCTGATCGGGCGGTTCGCCATGAACCTCTTCCTACCGGTGAACTCAGACTTCTTTTTCATGAAGTTCTTTGTCACGACGACCGATCCACTTATTCGGCTGTTCAAACCGGTTACGCCGGGCTTTCTGGTCGAGCCGATGGTGCCGTTGTTTGTCGCCTGGTTTTTTTACATGGTGCGCTTTTATCTGATGCCCTGGCTGCTCGGTTACTCCGTCATGGGCATGCTCTCGTTTCCCTTGGAGAGCGAAATCGCGCGATTCATCTATCAGCTCGTGAACTGAAACGGACATGGTGCGCAGGGCCGGTTACATCACCTCGACCGGCGTCCCGAGGATCGATGAAATCGAAGGCACGCGCCGCAGGGCCCATTTCAGCTCGCCGCGTTCCAGTCGTCCGAGTTCCGCCGGAGCCACCGAGTTACCGATTTTGATACCACGGTCCAAATCTCGGAGCTGTTGACGCAAGACGCAAGCGAGACAGATGCGGTGGCTTTCGATCAAGTCTGAGGCGAGTTCCGCGTTCGCAGCATCGCGCTGCTGGAACGCTTCAAGCCGCTCACGCGTGGATCGTTCTGTCAATCCGTGCCTGAGCGCCAACACACGCGCCGCCGAGAATATCGGCATAATGCCGGCGCGTTTGAGATCGATCCGATCACGCTCGGTTTTGAAATGCCCAAGCCAGCTGAATGCTGGCGGAGCGCTGCTGGCATTCAGCGCCAGGAGGCTGAGAAAACTACGCGACCCCTTCGCGAAGGCTATGGCATCGGCGCGCAGTGTGTCCGCCAGCTCACGTTCGCCGTAGACCGGCGCTGCGTCGAAAAAGATGTCGCAATTCAGGATGTCTTGAGGGCGTGGCTGCAGCATCCAACCACGGACCGTTTCTCGCCATGCTGTCGCATCTTTCCGCCAGGCCGCGTTTGAGGCCATCACGCCGCCGTTGCAATAGGCCACGCCAACAGCATCCAAAATGTCGGAAAACCGCTTTGCGAAACGTTCGAGCCAGACATCTGGCCCGACTGAGGCGTCACTCGCTTCGTAGACAATCGCGTTATCCTGATCCATTGCCAGCAGGCTTTCGCCGCGCCCGCCAGAACCGAGTACCATGACCGCGAAGTGCGCCGGGATCGCGCCATCTCCGCTCGGCGCCAGTTCATCATATGCCAGTTCGCAGGCTTTGCGCGTCAGAGCGCGCAACTCGCGCGAGATCACTGACGCGATATCGCGCGGATCGACATCTTCCGCGATCAGCGCCTTTGCCACCCGCGGCAACAGCATCCAGACCTGACCGAGTTCTTCCGGCGTTGCTGCTTGTTCGATCATCCGGCCAAGAGCAATTGCATCCTCAGCCCGTTGCCCCAGCAGGTCGCGGGCGCTCAACGCGCCGACAATCGCGCCGGCATCATCGACAACGGCAAGGTGCCGGATGTGATGCTGCGCCATGCGCGCCAGCGCGACATAGACAAAGTCATGACCATGAACGCTTACGAGCGGGCGCTTTGCAAAGTTCGCGACCGGCTGATCAAGTGCGGAGGCCCCGAAATCAGCGATGGCTCGCAAGACATCCCTCCCCGTGATGATCCCATGGTCATGATCATGGCCAGTGTCGGCCAAACGAACGAAGATCGAGCTGATTCTGCGCGACATCATCGTCTGCAGCGCCGTACCAAGGCGCTCACCTGCACCGACTGCGACGACCGGAGCGCTCATGAGCTCAGAAATCCTGTGGCGATAAGGAAAACTGTCGAGCCGCGGGAAGCCAGCGAAGCCCTGTCCCTCACCGGTGGGCGCAGCTGTGATTGCGGCGGGCTCGCCATGTGCGAGGCGCTCGCGCCGCGCAATGCGGGCCCTGATCGCGTTATTCGCCTCACCAAACGTGCGAATGCCCTTGGCACGCAATTTGGGCACCGCGGCATTGAATATGCGCGCCGTCAGCAGCGCATCCCCGAGCGCGCGGTGCCGGTCAACAACGGCAATGCCAAAGCGCTCCGCCGCTGCTTCCAGAGAGTCTGCAATCGGCTCCGGTTCGATAATCCTGAGAAGCTGCCGGAGATCGAGGCTTTGCGGAACGTGCCAGGCCACGTCAGCGCCTTCGCACTCCGACCGGAGTATGGCGAGGTCGAACGCGATCGCATACCCAATGATGACGCCCTCGTTGCTCCACGCCTTGAAAGACGCAAACGCCTGGGAAAACTCCGGCGCACCACTCACATCTGCGTCGGCCAGTCCGTGTATCTCCGTGGCCTCCGGCGGTATGGCCCGGTTCGGATTGACGCGTGTCTGGAACTGCTCAGCCGCATCAACGTCCGTGCAGGGCAGGCGCACGGCGCCGATCTCGATGACCTTGTCCTGAGACGGGTCTAATCCGGTCGTCTCAGTATCCAAGACGATGGCTGGCAGCGAGGCGAGCGGAACGCCGAGCAAGTCTGTCTTGTGGTCCATCATTGGCAAAGCAATCGCAAACCGCCACACGGTCGCCAGCGAACGATCAGCCATTCTAGCGGGTCAAACGCAAAGTGACAGCCCAGACTGAAAGATCGCAGTTGGCGTCATAGCTCCGCGCCCAGGCGCGCCACAGCCGTGATGAGCCGTCTCGACGCCGGCTGGTTCGCGTTGTCCGGTGCAGGTGCCGAAGCCCGGCAGGGATTGTCTCGCACAATTCGGAACTGAACCAATCAGCTCAAAACCGACTCTGAAAGTACGTGCTGCAATTCTCTCCGGCTTCCTCTCACCACGTGAATACGATCGGATATCCGATTCCAGAATGCCGTCGCTCCAAAACGATCCTCCAACGTGGCACGCCCAAGCCTCGCTTTCGCGCGCAGCCCCGTGAGATCGGCCAACGCGGTCTCAACTTTTTCTGCCAACGCATCTGGCTGCTCAACTGGAAAGACGTCTCCATACATCCCATCGTTCAAGGCATAGAGATTGGCAGGAATTGCGCTGGCGATCACGGGCACTGCTAACGATTGTGCTTCAAGCAGAAGCCAGGACAACCCCTCCCACGATGACGATACGACGAGCACATCGTTGTGACCAAAGTCGTCCAGGGGACGGGTGCGCCAACCTGGGAATTCAACGTTAAGACCAGCGGCCGCTGCGGCCCTTTCCATTTCGCCTCTCATCGGACCGTCGCCGATCATGCGGATCAATGGAGCCGGTCGCGTCCGGAGTGCCTGCATGGCCTGTATGAACGTGTCTGGTCTTTTTTCCGAGACGAAGCGCCCGACAAAATTCACGCGTGGCGGCCCGTCTCGCACGTCTGGCTTACTGTCGGACGTGGCCGAGAAGGGATGACCGGCCAAAACGACACGATTGGACTTCGCTTGCAGTGTTCTGCTCGCGCGTTGGTGCTGATCCGGGTTGAGCGTCAACACCAGATCCGCCAGCTGCTTATGCTTAAAATTGTCGCTATGGCACCGGGCAGCAATCACCGCGCGGGGAAACATGACCCGCATGACACCAATCGTGCGATCGGTGTGCGCCAAAATAAACTCAGGTTCAACGCCGTCGAGCACACGCAGAATCTTTTGCTTGAGTTGATGAAATGCTGGACTGTAAGCAAAGACAATCCATCTCATAGCCCGCGGCGCGTCGATGATATCAATATCAGCGGCTTTGAGTTGCCCGGCGTCAGGCCCATGGTAAACGCACGCATTCCGAACGCCGGCTGCATCCCACATTTTCGCATAATGACGAATGGATGTGTAAACACCAGCCCGTCCTTTAACGAGCGCAACTTGCACGGCCGCTTTAACAGTTAACTGACGTTCGATATCGCGGTTCATGTTTATAACGGCCATTCTGCAACAACTGTTTCGCATAAATAGGCGCTAATTTAGAAACATGCTTGCGTCATTTCCCAACTTCTATACGGCGCTCGCTATTTACGTGCCAGTCGCGTTGCATGCGGGATACAATCGACAACAGAGCCGAGGCGTTCATGCGCAAGAAACTCCGATACCGTTTGCGGTCGGTTGTCCGGCCGCGGGAAATCGCCGCAAAGTGGCAACGTGACTGCGAACACTTGCCGTTGGTTGACGCGCACTGGCCGGTTTACCGGGCTCTGCACAACTATTGCGATCGGGCGCTATGTTACTATCCAGACCTCGTGACGTGCCCAGATTTCGGAAGTAAAATTCAGTGGTTGAAGCTGTTCGATCAGAATCCGTTACTCGTTACGTGCGCCGACAAGATCAAATCCAGAGACTTCGTTGCCGAGCGTATCGGCAGGGGTTACGCACCAACGCTTTATGCGACGGCTGATCGCTTTGAGGACATCGACCTCGCATCGTTGCCAAACACGTTCGTCGCAAAGGCCAATCACGACTGTGGAAGCTCAGAGATCGTAAACGACAAGCACACGTTCGATTCCTTGTCAGTCGGCCGTCGTTTGAATGCTGCCACACGCCGAGTCTACGGGGCGGATACCGGCGAATGGCATTATCAGCACATTAAGCCTAAAGTACTTGTCGAAGAGCGCCTGGTTACCAAGTCAGGCGGAACACCCCCGGACTACAAGTTTCACTGTGTCGACGGCATTATACGATTTATCAGCATTACGATTGACAGAGATACAAACACGAAGAAGTTTCTCGTAGACGGGGAAGGAAACAAACTTCAGGTTGTACTCAATACGAACCATCCTCTGACTCAGGAATTTGAACTCTCGGATTGTTTTCAAGAGACGTGCCGGCTTGTCACACGTGTTGCTCAGGGGTTCAAATACGTTCGTGTGGATACCTATATTCTCGAAGACCGCATCGTCTTCGGTGAACTCACGTTTTTCCCGCGATCGGGCGCGTATCGGGGGGAAGGCCAACGCGCATTAAGCCGCTTTCTGGACTTCGATAGATCTACGTTCGCCCCACCTTTCGCAGGGCGAAGCGCCGCGGCGCATGACGTGGCGGTCAACACAGCTACAACGGATGGGCCGCAGCAGTCCTGCAATTCACGCGGCTGGGACCGGAGCCCTGATCTCGACGATCGCCTCAACGGCGCGGGCCCGTAGTACGTCGACACGTATGCCCTACGGCGTTGGCAGCAGCCGTTGCCCGTTCGTCACGCAGACGCCTGTTCACGCGGGTGTCGCCACCGCCACCTGGACCAGCGTGGAGTGCGCACTGCTCCCTTGCCCTAGCCGCGATGTTCCCACGTCACGCGTCAGGACGTTGGGATTGCCCTGCTGATCGTCGCCATCTTGGCCCGGGTCGAACCACGCCCCGGTCGGAATCGCAACGACCCCAGGACGGATATCCGTTGTGACCTGTGCGCGGGCGAGACACGCACCGCGATCGTTGAAGACGCGCACCAGAGCGCCATGCTCAATATCGCGATCTTCTGCATCTTTGGGATGGATTGCCATATGCGACGGGCGCGCACCATCGACATCCGCGAGTGCCGCTTCCAGCTGACTGTGGAGTTTGTCGCCAGGCTGAGGTGACACGAGGTGCAGCGGGAATCTGGCAGCCGCGTCGCTGCCGAGCCAGTCGTCAGGGGATTGCCAGGATGGGTGGCCTGGGCATTCGGCATAACCAAACGAAGCGATTGTCTCGGAGAAAATCTCAATCTTCCCAGATGGCGTACCTAGCGGAGCGGCTGCGGGATCTTCGCGGAACGCGGCAAACGGCACACGGGCGTGTTCCGGTCCTGAAATCGGAAGATCCACCCAGTTTTTCTCGCGCAATTCATCAAAACTTGGGATCTCGATATCCTCTGCTGACACACATTGGCGAAAGCGGTCGTAGAGATGTCGCAGCCACTCTTCCGCGTCTCTGCCTTCTGTAAAGGCATCCGCGCACCCCAGCCGCTCAGCCAATCCGGTAAAGATCTCGTAGTCGTCACGCGCCCCGTCGACGGGCTCAATCAACTTCGGCATGTTGAAGAGAAATGAGTCACTTGGCGCGCGGCCAATGTCCTCGCGTTCGTAGGGCGTCGTTGCTGGGAACACGATGTCGGAACGCTTCGCCGTTGCCGTCCACCAGGGTTCGTTGACGATGATGGTATCCGGGCGCTGCCACGCTTCATTGAGCCGATTGAGGTCTTGGTGATGATGGAACGGGTTGCCACCCGCCCAATAAACGAGGCGAATGTCGGGGTATGTCCTCGTCTCGCCGTTAAATGCGTAAGGCCGGCCCGGTTCGAGCAGCATGTCGGCGATACGGGCGACCGGGATGAAGTCCGAGACTCGATTGTCGCCTTGTGGCAGCGTCATGCCATCGAGGCGTTTCATCGGCACACCGATGCCGCCGATTGCGCCATATCCGTAGCCGATACCGCCGCCCGGCAACCCGATCTGGCCGAGCATGGCCGCGAGGGTCGCCGCCATCCAGTACGGCTGCTCACCGCCCTGAGCCCGTTGCAACGACCAGGCAACGGTAATCAGGGTGCGCTTCCCTGCCATGCGACGTGCGATCGTACGTATTGTATCGGCGGGAATGCCGCAGATCGACTCGGCCCATTCCGGAGACTTCGGCTGCCCGTCCGATGTGCCCAACAGGTAGGCTCGAAACGTGTCGTAACCGGTTGTGTAGCGATCCAGGAAATGACGGTCTCTCAGGTCTTCCGTCTCCAGGACATGCGCAAGTGCCAGCATGAAGGCGGTGTCTGACCCCGGGATGATCGATAGCCATTCCGCCTCGCCTGGTGCATCGGAACGCTGCGGGCTGACATTGATCAGTTCCATCCCGTTGTCCGCGAACTGTTGCAGCCAGTTCGCAGTTTCATGCCGCGTCACGCCGCCCATACTCACTTGTGAGTTTTTGGGGTTTATGCCGCCAAACATGACGAGCAGCTCGGTATTGTCAGCGATCATCGGCCAGCTGTTCTGCTCGCCCCACGTCAGCTTCAGAAAGTTCAATCCGAAAACATGCGGCACAATCGCCTGCGCGGCAGCTGTGCTGTAACTGGCATAAGACGACACATAGCCGCCGGTGCAATTCAAGAAGCGGTGGATCTGGCTGAGCGCATGATGGAAACGTCCGGCACTCGCCCATCCGTAGGAACCGCCGAAAATCGAACCATTGCCGTGCGCCTTTCGCACGCGATCGATTTCGGCCGCAGCGATGTCCAGCGCTTCATCCCACGGCACCTCGACGAAGTCATCCATGCCGCGCCGGTTCCGCGCGCGGTCAGCTTTGCCGGCAAGCCAGCCGCGACGTATCGATGGCTGCGCCACGCGCGACCGATGATATACGGCAGCCGGAATTGCCTCAGGAATTGCTGACGGCGTGGGATCAATTTGAAGCGAACGCGCAGCAACGAGTTTGCCGTCCTCGGTCTCGACCTCAAATGCGCCCCAGTGACTCGACGTGACTTTCCTCCGGTAAGTGCTCATTTGAACATCCAATCGTCAGGTCAGTGTTATCAGCTTAACGGGCGTCGTCTTGACGAGCCTGGCAACGCTACTACTGCCAATAGCGTTCTCGCAATATTGAACCAGATCATTTCCGTTGTAGGTGGAAATGATCTGGTGCCGTCATCAAGCGACGCGCTGGAACCAACGTGAACTTAGGCCGCTGGCACGGTCGCTTCGGGCGACGGCTCGTTGTCATCTGCGGCCGTGCTGATCTCGTCGCCGCGGAAAAACAGGTAGTAAAGGCTCGGCACAATCACGAGCGTCAACGGTGAGGAGATGATCATCCCGCCAATCATTGCCGTCGCCATTGGCTCGAACAGCGCGCCGCCATTGATCGCCATCGGCACCAGGCCGAGGATCGTGGTCAGGGACGTGAGAATGATCGGGCGGGCCCGCTGTCGGGCCGCTGTCGCAATCGCATCCGTGAGGTTGCGCGTTCTGCGCTCCAGGTCGATCTGATCGATCATCACGATCGCATTGTTGATGATGATCCCCATCAGGGATATCAGCCCCAGAACCGCGAAAAAGGACATCGGCCGGTCCATGAGCAACAGGGCGATCGGCGCTCCAATCAGAACAAGCGGTACGGTCAGGAAGGTCAACGCGACACGGCGCACCGAGTTGAACTGGAACATCAGCGCCGCCAGCATCACCGCGAGCGCGTACGGCAGATTGCCACCCAGCTGGCCATAGACTTCGCCACTGTCCTCAAGCTCGCCGCCAATCTTGATCGTATATTCCGGCCCAAGCTTGAGGCTGTCCAAGATGGGGCGAACGCGCGCGAGCGTTTGTTCCGCAGATAGCCGTTCGCTCTTCGCAGAAATCGTGATCTGGCGGAACTGATTTTCGCGGCGAATCTGCGCCAGCTCCAAACGCGGCTTGAACGACGCAACTTGATCAATCGAAATCAGCTTATCGCCAGCGGCGACGGTCAGGTTAGCCAGTCCCTCAAGGCTGTTGCGTTTTTCCCGCGTTGCGCGCAGGACGATTGGGATCTGTTTATCCCCCTCACGAAATACAGAGTACTGGGTGCCCGAGAAAAATGCCTCCATCACCTCGGAGATTTCTTTCGATGTCACACCCAGTTCCCGCGCTTTGTCCTGCGAGATATCGACAACGACTTTGACAACCTTGTTGCCCCAGTCGTCCTCATTCTTGACAAGGCCCGGAAGGTTCGCAAATCCCTCCGTAACCTTGGCCGCGGCCTTCATCAGCACGTCTGCGTCCGGGCCGACGATTTTGACATCAACGATGCCGGACTCGGACCCGCCCATGGAAAGGCGGGTCACGAGAAAGCGCGCTTCCGGGTAGTTTTCAATGAAGTGCTGGCGCGCGCGTGCAGCGGTCTCAATGGCCGCCTCATGGTCTGTCGTGTTGACCACCATGAACGCCGACGTCGGATCGCGATCAGCGGGGTTCAAAGCGAGATAAAATCTCGGCCCGCCGTCACCGACGAAGATCGTTGTATTGATCACGTCCGGATTCACAGATTTGTCGGACAGCCATGCGTTGACGACCTTCGCCTGACGTTCCGTCTCGCTGATCGCCGTGCCCTTTGGCATGTCCATATAGACAAGGAACTCAGCGCGTTCACCCAAAGGGAACATTTCATTCTTCAGGAACGGAATAATCTGGACCGAACCGACAATGAGTCCGATGGCCACGACAATGCTCAGCGGACCATATGGCAGCAGCCGGCGGACCAGCGTCTCATATCTGGCTGTCAGCCCAACGGGTTGGTCTTCGACCGCTGCCGAAACTTTGGGCTTCAAGAACAGTGCGCAAAGAAATGGCAAAACGTAATGCGCCGTCAGCCAGGAACCCAACAGCATCGACGAAACGACTGCACCCAGCGAGAATGCGAACTCACCCTCTGAGCCGTCCATCATGAGCATCGGCAAAAATGCGGAAACCGTCGTTATCGATGCCACCGCAAGCGGGATAAAGAACTGTCCACCGGCCTGGATTGCCGCTTCCCTGGGGTCGGTACCGCTCGCGATGCGTTTTTCGATGTCCTCGACGACCACCAACCCGTTATCAACAAGCAAGCCAAGCGAGATAATAACGGCGGCAATCGAAACCTGCTCCAAGCCAACATCTAACAGCGACATCGCCATCAAAGCGAACATGATCGTGAATGGCACAATGCATGCGATGACAGCCGCCGGGCGCAACCCCATGAAAACGAACATCACAATAAAGACCACAGCAAACGTCTGACCGACGTTCGACAGCGCATTGTTTACGGATTGCGTAACGTTGGTTTCCTGGAACGTCGAGATGTTAAGCGCAAGACCGATCGGCTGCGCCTTTTCAAAATCGGTAATCTGTTTTTTCAGTACCGCGCCGAGTCTTTGTATGTCCTGACTGTCCGACATTTCGATGCCGACCATGATGGCCGGCTGTCCGTTGAAGAGAACGGGCGTCTCCTTTGGGTCGACATAACCACGGCGGACAGTCATCAGGTCGGACAAGCGCACATAGCCAGACAGGCCTTCCACCTTCGTCAGCACGCCCTTGATGGCATCAAGAGAGCGCAGATCGCCGTTGGCTTCGAGGACAATGTTGGACCCGTTGGCATCGATACGGCCTGCGGGCAGGATTATGTTTTGATTCTTCAAGTCGTTCAGGACTTGCTCAAGTTGAACCCCAACGGCGGCCAACCGACGTGGATCGAACTCCAACCAGACACGCTGATCCTGCGTTCCGTACAGTTTGACTTTCGTTATGCCTTCGATCCCATAAAGGAACTTGCGGAATTTTTTGGCCGTGTTTTCGATTTCAGCGAGACTGAACCCATCGCCCGTGATTGCAACTGTCGCGATCGCAACATCGCCGTAGTCCGTATTCGTTTGCGGCCCCACTGTGCCGTCGGGCAGATCGTCGACCTCCGCCATTTTGTTACGGAGATCCTGCATAACATCAGAGATTTTTTCGGCGGGTACCGAATCATAAAGCGTCACAGTTATCGTGAGACTGCCGGTGAAAATCAGTGTTTTAATATCTTCGATCTCACCAATTTCGCGAATCTTGCGCTCGATCGGCGTAGCGACCAGCTCTTCCATGCGCTCCGGTTTCATGCCCGGAAACTGAGCGGTGACGACGGCGCTGCGGATCGTAATGACCGGGTTTTCCCGTTTGGGAAGCTGAAGATACGTTAACGCCCCGGCGACGAGAAGCGCGAACATAACAAGCAACGTGAAGCGAGACTTCTCGATTCCGAAGCGGGTGAGGAAATCCATGGCAGAACCCTATCAGATCATGTCCGCCATAGGCGGACTCACTTCGCCGGGCCACACCCATGTTTCACACAACTTGGCCGGCCACCCATGACATCTTGCCCTTGGATGGCCCGACGACATCGGATGCTTCCGATGTCGTTGTCTCAAGAGTGCCGAACTCGAATGCATCCGAGTTCAGGGTGGGGTGTGGTATGGTTCGAGCTGAACCTGAAACGCTCTCTAGTCTTTGAGCAGTTTGACTTTCATGCCGTCGCGCAGAAACGAGACACCAGCACTGGCGACTCGTTCACCGGCCGTCAGGCCCTCGACAATCAGCAGTTGATTGTCCCGCACTCCGGCAATCTGGACCTGCCTGCGCTTCACTGTGCTGCTGGCTTGGTCATAGACATAGACATGGAGTGGAATAAGTTCGTCGGGCCGCGCTTCCTGTGTCATCGGCGTGTCGTTGATGGCGGCGCTGAGCGGCAGTTTGTAGCCGATCTGGCCCGGAAGCGTGAATTCCATCGCGACCTCAACCGCCATTCCGGCTTTCGTCAGGGCATGCGCTTCATTCAAGGTGACCGTAACCGGAAAGGACGACACGCTGTTCGCCTTGTCGCCCAGCTCGCTTACCGTCGCTGCAATCGCAACGTCTGGCATCGCCGACAGCCGGACAATTGCGGGCTTGCCGACTTTGAGTCGGTTGACGGTGTCAAAGTTGACTGAGAACGAGGACTCGTACTTGGACGACGAGTACATCGATGCAATCGCTTGGCCGGCAGACACGGTCGTGAACGACGTTGCCGGAACCGAACTCACCACGCCATCGAATGGCGCCCGCAAAACCGTCTTGGTCAGGTCTTCGCGCTTGTTGTCGAGATCCTGTTTGGCTTGTTCGACCCTGGCGATCTTGGTTTGATAGTCTGCCACGGCGTTATCGACGATCGCCTGGCTCGTAACGCCGCGCGTCTTGAGAGCAATCTTGCGCTCCATTTCCTTCTTGGCGAGCGAGGCCTGGACGCGCGCTTCACGCAATGCCGCTTCGGAATTGGCCACGAGTGTGCGGTATTGTGTATCGTCAATTCGGGCTATGATCGCGCCCTTCTCAACCCGTTGGCCGACGCTTAACTGGAGGTTTTGGAGCTTTCCGGCCAGCTCAAACGACAGATCAGTCGTCTCGGCCGGATCGAGAACCGCCGGGTAAACGCGCTCGATGGATTTCTCAGCAGACTGGACGAGTATGGTGCGCAAGCCCCGGACGGGAGGTGCGTCCGAATTCGCGCTGCCCGTCGCGCTGTCGTCGGAACATGCCGCCACCAGCCCGACAACCATGATGAGCCCTAAGAGAGAAGCCGTCCTGCGTATCTTGATCATCGTGGATTCCACTGTGTCTTCGGTCGTTCGCAACTGCTGCGACCCAGAAGGCTGCACGTTTGCGATGGCTTTGGTCGCATACCATTTCGACGGCATTTGTTCAGCCGCCGCATCGTCACGCTGGCCAAATGAGTTAGACCTCCTTTGACGCGCCGCGCCCTAATGACGAATAAGTGAGCGCGATGAACTATAGCGTTTCAGGTGTGACGTGAACCATCCCACACTTGGTCTTCCGATCTTCCTAGCCGGCCAAGTTGAATCGAACATTGGGTTTGGGCCATGGAGTTTGGGCCATGGAATTTGTGCCAGTGTCGTGCGTCCGCCTATGGTGGACATCATCTAAAGCGGCATTGTTGCTGGCGTATTGCTGCTTTGTCGAAAAATGTGAAGCGCCTTCAGTATGCGTCGTGAACCTGCGAAGGCTTGGGCCTGCAAAGTTGCCGGGGCCTGACGGCCATGACGCCGTCTCGTCCGCGGACGTCAGCGGTTGCGGCTATCGTATTGGCTGCGTCCGCCGCGGCGAGCGGACCCCAGGGGCAGCATGGGTAACAACGACAGCAGAAACAGCAGCAACGCTGCAACGACGATGCTTGGCCCTGTCGGCGTGTCCCATTCCAGCGAACCGAACAGGCCGCCCAATACGGCGGCGACGCCAATGACGGCCGCAAGCACGGCCATCTGCTCCGGACCTGAGGCGAACCGACGCGCGGTCGCAGCCGGAATGATCAACATGGCCGTGATCAACAGGACGCCAACGATCTTCATCGAAACGGCAATGACCGCAGCCATCAGCAGCAGGAAAACGATGTTGGCTCGTTCCGGCTTCATGCCTTCGGCTTCCGCCAACTCCCAGCTGACGGTGGCAGCGAACATCGGACGCCAGATCATGGCAAGCAGCCCCAGGCTGGCAGCGCCGCCAATCCAGATCAATGCGATATCGAGCTTTGAGACGGCCAGGATGTCGCCGAACAGGAAGCCCATCAGATCGATCCTGATCCAGGTCATAAACGATAGAACGACAAGGCCCAAGGCCAGTGTGGCATGGGCGAGCAGGCCGAGCAGCGCGTCAGAAGACAGCGCGGCGCGGCGTCGTAACATCAGGAGTGCTGCGGACACGGCGATCGAAACAACAAAGACGGCCAGGGTGATATTGACCTCAAGCAGAAACGCGAGCGCGACACCCAACAGCGCGGCATGGGAGAGCGTGTCGCCAAAGTAGGCGAGGCGACGCCAGACGATGAAGCACCCAAGCGGACCTGCAACCAGCGCAACGCCAATGCCCGCGATAACCGCCCGCGTGAAGAAATCGTCAAGCATCGGATCTACTCGCGCATGCCGTCGACACGTTCACGGCCCCCCGCGTCGTCTTCGTTTGACACCGTTCCATCGGCAAATCGCACGCGCCCATCCGGGAGATGCGTGTGGTCGTGATGATGCTCGTAAACCGCCAGGGTGGACGCTGCGCGCGCGCCGAACAGCGCCTTATACTCCGCGCTCGCAGCCACGACCTTGGGGGTGCCGGAACAGCAGACATGGCCGTTCAGGCAGATTACACGGTCGGTCGCGGCCATCACGAGATGAAGGTTGTGAGAGATCAGGAGAATGCCGCAACCATGCCGATCGCGGATGCGCCTGATGAGATCGTAAAGCGCAACTTCTCCGGCGAAGTCGACGCCTTGCACCGGTTCGTCGAGAACCAGTAACTCCGGCTTTCGCGCGATCGCCCGCGCCAGCAAAACCCGCTGAAACTCACCGCCGGACAGGGTCTGCATCTGCGCATTTGCCAGGTGGGCCACCTCCGTTTCAGCCAGCGCATGCGTTGTGTCGGTGTCGCCGATGGGGCCGGTCAGACTCATGAAGCGGCGCACGGACAGCGGCAGTGTCCAGTCGATCGCCAGCCGCTGAGGCACATACGACAGGCGCAGCCCCGGACGGCGCCATGCGGATCCTTCATCCGGCTTCAGAACCCCAAGCACGAGCTTTGCGGCCGTCGACTTGCCGGCGCCGTTGGGTCCGATGAGGGTTACGATCTCCCCCGCCTGCACGGCCATTGACACCCCGCGCACCAGCCACCGGCCCGACCGGAAGAGCCCGGCATCCGTGATCGTCGCGAGCGGTTCTGACTGTTTCAAGACGGTCCTAGGCAATCTGTTCTACGGACGGCTATTCGACGGATGAGCCGAGTCGGCCGTTGCTTTCACCAGGCGCGTGCGGTAGCTGTTGAACCGGCAAGATGTAACGTTATAACATTGCCAAACCACCATCAAGCTCGGGTCTCATGATGCATCAGATCAAGTGCTTATTTGTCGGCATGGCAGTGCTTTCGGCGTCGGCGTTTGCCGTACGCGCTGATATCAATGTCGTCACCTCGATCAAGCCCGTCCACTCGCTTGTGGCCGGCGTCATGAAAGGTGTCGCTGAGCCAAGGCTTATCATTGAAGGCGCCGGCTCTCCACATACCTTCGCGATCAAACCATCACAGGCTGCAATGTTGGAGAAGGCCAATCTGGTGTTCTGGATTGGGCCACAGCTTGAGACCTTTTTGGAAAGGCCGCTCAAAACGCTCGCGTCCCGGGCCAAGTCTGTCGCGCTCATCGAAACCAAAGGCCTCATCAAGTGGGATCTGCGTGAAGACAGCGCGTTTGAGCGGCATGGCCATCACGATGACGACGCGCATCACCATGCGTCAGAAGCAAAGCACGGGCATGAGAAGCACGGGCACAGACATGGCCATGCACACGGCCACGGACATGACAAGCACGGTCACGAGAAGCATGGCCATGCGACGACAGCAGAAGCTGGCCACCACCATGGCCACCACGGATTTGACTCGCACATCTGGCTTGATCCGGTGAACGCCAAGATGTTCGTCGGCACAATTCGGAAAGCCCTGTCCGAGGTTGATCCGGCAAACGGTCCGGTCTACGAGCGCAATGCCGCGTTGATTGTCGCCCTGTTGGATGCGCTGGTGGTCGAGGTCGCCGCAGAGTTGGGTCCAGCTCAACAAAAGGGCTTCATCGTGTTCCACGATGCGTATCAGTATTTTGAGAAGCGCTTCGGGTTGCGCGCGTCCGGTTCCATCACGGTTTCGCCGGAAGTGATGCCCGGGGCCAAGCGCATCAGCGAATTGCGTTCCAAGGTCCGGAAACTGGGCGTGGCCTGCGTCTTCTCCGAACCTCAGTTCGAGCCCAAGCTGGTCGCGACGGTCATCGAAGGCACACCAGCCCAGTCTGGCGTGCTCGATCCCCTCGGCGCCGCGCTGAAAAACGATCCAAACCTCTACTTCACGTTGATCCGCAATATGGCGTCGTCGTTCAAGGCGTGCTTTGGCAAAGCTGGCTGACGGCGTGCTCTGGCTCCGGACAGTCTTTCGGAGCCAAGACCTCTGCTGCGCGGCGGCACCAAGCCGGACAGGGCACCGCTATGCCCTGGATCCTCTCGCAACGCCCCGCTCGTAAAGCGACCCTGTGGCCGGTGGCAACAACGTATGCCACGGCGCCATGGCGCACCTGCGACGTCCGTGCGTCTGATCTGGCGCGTGCAAGACGTTCATACCGTGTATTGCGCGATGTCGGGATTAGCCGATCTGCGGGCGCCCCGCCCACACCAGCCGTCTGGACACGTTTATGACGTTTGGGACCGGCCCGGTGCAGTCGTCCTCGACATACGCCGTTTGCGACAACGTTTTCGGCCGATAGCAAAACTGAAACAGGCCTTCGACATCCCGAACAAGGCAACGCCTGACGGATTGCGCATGAAGGGCCGGTAGCACGTCTTCGAACGGTACAAAGCTACCGCAGATCGGCAATGTGCCCGTCTCAAACTCCGCATCGACGGCGGTCTTTGTGACAATGCGAATCCAGCGATCGTACCCAAGCCTTTTGATCAGCGTCCGAGCGATTTCATTCGCCTCTTCATCGTGATCGATACAAACGACGGACTGCACCCTGAACCGGTCACACAGAAGAAACGCTGTGAGCGGCAGTGCGCCGCTGCCGATAAGCGTTACGTGTTCCGTGCAGACCCCTCGCAACAGAGACCATTCTGCCGTCGCGAGATCCACGTAGTTGTCGTAGTACCAAAAGCTCTCCAAGTCTGTTGCTTTGAGAAGCTCGCATTCCAGCAGACGTCGCGCCCACCATTTTTCCATCAGCGCTTCGGCTCTTCCGCACAAAACAGGTAAGCTCTTGATCTCGTTGTGCAACGCTGGATCGCGTGACAAAGCCTGCGCCCAGGCTTCGTTTCTCCATTTCAACAGGTTTCGAATGAAAGCCTGAAGGGCTGCCGTAACAACTTCGTTCCGGGGCGACAGATCATCTTGTTTCGCGAGGACCTTATAAATATTTGCAACAAATTCGCGAGCGTCGTCATAGTCGGCAGCCATTTTTGCCCCGCAAAACGTTGACCAATCCCATTGCATCAAATGATGCGTTACTGAATTTTTGCTTATAGACCGGCGTCGACATTGATCGCCTGACCGGCGTCCGCAATGGCATCCAGTTTCGAAGCGATCTCATCTTTGGGCTATATCAGTTCTTGCTTGTGGAAGCTGGCATAGCTTCGCGTCGAGTCTGTGGCCGCCGCCGCACTGTACGTCACGGCCACGCTCGAAAGCGGTTGCGAACCGAGGATTGGTAGATTTGCTTGTTCATTGATGCGTGGCAGACACGACCTGGCGTCGCGGTGGCGGCGATGTCGCTAGCAGTGGCAGTGGTCGCGCGCGGCTCGGGCAACGCACCGCGCGCGCCAGACGAGACAAGCGCGGCTG
>JBCDAH010000095.1:0-20008 GCA_039186015.1 Pseudomonadota bacterium | reverse complement strand
GGCCTGGGGTGCTAGACGGCTGGCTCGCGCTGGTTGTTTATTGTTCGCGGCTGTTCCAGCCTGGGATCGTCCTCGCAGGATAGCCCGCGCTCAAGTAGCGAGCGCTTGTCGCGAGCGGTAGCGCACGTAAAGACTCGCGTGCGAACAGCGCCATCAAAGACACTGCATTCCCGGGCTTGATTGCGAATCTGATTAGGCTGACTGGCTTTGCCGTGCCCGCGCAATCTGAAATGCCCTGAAGGAGATGCAATTGGCTTGGGTTTTGCTGGCTGTGACGATCCTGCTTGAGGTCGCGGGATCGATCTGCATGAAACTGTCCAATGGCTTTGCGGCGTTTTGGCCCAGCGTCGGTGTGTTTGTATTCTATGCCGCCGCGTTTGCCACACTCACAATCGTTCTGAAAACGATCGAGCTCTCGATCGCCTACGCGATTTGGGCAGGAGCCGGAACGGCTCTGATTGCGGCAATCGGCATCCTCGCTTTCGGCGAGTCCGCATCGAGCTTGAAGCTCGCGAGCCTTGCCCTCGTTGTCCTCGGCGTGATCGGCCTCAACTTGGCATCGCAGGCCTGACGTACACGGGAAACTGAACCAGGAAATCTTGTCGCAGTTCAACGTGGGCTTATACGTCTTGCTGCAATGCCCCGTATACCGGGCATATAATGTCAGGCGGATGCCGGTGGAGACGCCGTGATGGACGTATTTGGGTTGAGCGAGCCCGCATTGCGCTTTTCCGTTTTCGCGGGCGTGTTGTTAGCCATGTCGGCGCTTGAGGTCTTGATTCCCAAGCGTGAGCTTCGGGCACCTCGGTCCCGGCGTTGGCTGACAAACTTCGCCATTGTCGGAATCGACAGCGCGCTTGTTCGTCTAATGTCGGCCCTTCCGAGCATTTTCGGCGCCGCCGCAGTGCCTCTTGCAGCTGTGGCCGCAGCCATCACCGCCGAGGAGCTGGGTTGGGGACTGTTCCATTGGATCGCCGCACCCTACTGGATCGCCCTTGTCGTCTCGATCCTGGTGCTGGATTTTGCAATCTGGTTTCAGCATTACGTGTCGCACAAGGTCCCGATCCTCTGGCGGTTGCATCAGGTGCATCATGCCGACGTCGATATCGATGTCTCGACAGCGATCCGATTTCACCCCATCGAGATCCTGTTATCGATGCTCTACAAGGTCGTTCTCGTGCTGTTGCTCGGCGCTCCGGCCGCTGCAGTGTTGCTGTTCGAAGTCATCCTCAACGGCTGCGCGATGTTCAACCACGCCAACATAAATCTGCCGCCGTGGCTCGACCGCTTCCTGCGATTGTTCCTGGTGACGCCGGATATGCATCGCGTTCACCATTCCGTTCTGCAACGCGAGCACAACACGAACTTCGGCTTTAACTTATCGATCTGGGATCGCCTGTTTGGCACGTATACCGCACAGCCGGAAGGCGGCCACCTGGGGATGACGATCGGATTGCAGAACTATCAGAACGACAACCCGACGCGACTCAGCTGGAGTTTGGTCTTGCCATTTGTCGGCCGACCTGATGCGAAGCCAGTTGCCCCTGCGAGCGAGACACGTGAAAACGAGACGCGTGAAGACTTGGGTGAGACCCGCCGAATTCAAAACCCGGCCTAATTTCGTCGCCAGCAATCAGGCAAGATGACACTAATCTGAGGATTGCAGATGCACGGCATACTCCGGCTGACTTTGACATCGCTGCTCGTCAGTTTCCCGATGCTGACCGCCAGCCATGCGGTCGAGCTGCCGTTGCCGGAGGCGAAGCCGAGTGGACATAAGCGCATTACGACGCAGCTGATGTTCGCGCTTGTTCCGGCGCGCGACCTCTTCAAACAGGCGCGCGCCGCAACGCCAGCACAGCCGCAGGCCATCGGCCGATATGCACGCGGCTGCCTTGCGGGTGGCGTCGAGATTCCAACTGACGGCCGCACATGGCAGGCCATGCGCCTGTCGCGACAACGTCGATGGGGGCATCCGGACATGATCGAGCTGGTCAAAAGGCTCTCCCGGGACGCGGCAAAATACGATGGATGGCCGGGCTTGTTGGTTGGCGATATTTCAATGGCCCGCGGTGGCCCGATGTGGCCCAGTCACGCGAGCCATCAGATCGGACTGGATGCCGATATCTGGCTGACGCCGATGCCCGATCGGCGCCTGACACGGCGCGAGCGCGAGACCTTGTCGGCAACCTATATGCTGACCAAGAACCAGCTTTCGATTAACCCGAATGTCTGGACGCGCGCGCACGAACGACTGCTGAAGCGCGTCGCGTCTTATTCTGAGGTCGAGCGCGTGCTCGTGCATCCGGCGATTAAGCGGCAGCTCTGTAAGACCGCCGGTCGTGATCGCGCGTGGCTTTCGAAAATGCGCCCGGTGTGGGGGCACAACTATCACTTTCATATCCGGATGAAGTGCCCTGCAGACAACCGGAACTGCCGCCCGCAACAGCCGCCGCCAACCGTCGACGGATGCGGCGCGGAGCTGGCCCGCTGGTACAAGCGGCTGCACGCGCGCCTGAAACCGTTGAACTGCGCTGCGCCGGAGAATCAAAACAAGCGCGCCTGCTTCTGCCGCGTGGCCGCCAACAAGGGCCACGCCCGATGCAAACGCCGCAAACGTCGGCTGCTGACCCTGGCCGATCTGCCGAATCAGTGCACGCGTGTCCTGACGACGCGGTAGTGTACTATACGGGATGGCGGCGTTCCTGCCCCGTCCGGGCTCGGTGCGGCGTCTTTTCCCACGAAAACGGTTTTGCCCATAGATGCCACGCCGCGCGATACGCAGCGATCGTAATGGCCAGCCAGTAAACCGGCATCAGTAAAAGCGACATCAGCAGTTTCGGGCGCCGCCGCTTTACGACTGACACACCAGCAAGAACCGCGGCGCTGATCAGACCGGCACCGACATTGAATGCGGCAATGGCCCACATCGTCTTGCTCAACGGGTCCGAAGGAATGGCAAACGGATCCGGCCCACTCACCTGCAGCGCGATCAGGATATAGACCAGTGGGTGCAGAAACGCAGACGCTAGCAGACCGCCAACAAAGGCCTGTAGGCCCGCAAAGCGCCAGAACCCGAGATCCCGCAACAATCGAAACGGTTGGCGCATATGGACTGCGTATGTCTGAAGCCAGCCCTTGATCCACCGCGTTCGCTGCCGCAACCAGACCCCGGCGTTGGCGGGCGCCTCTTCCCACGTCGTGGAATCCAATACGGATACCCGATAGCCGAGGCGCGCGAGACGAAGCCCGAGATCAGCGTCCTCCGTAACGTTATGCGCATCCCACCCGCCAATCGCCTGCAGCACGCTACGTGGAAAGTGGTTTGACGTCCCACCCAAAGGAATCGGCAGGCCAGCAAACTCGAGCGCGCGCAAGAAGCCGTCAAACAGCCCCGAGTACTCCAGGCAGAATTGGCGCGTGATCACGCAATCATCCCAATTGTAGATATTGAGCTTGGCCTGCAGGCAGCCAAGATTTGCCCCGCCAGCCGAAAAGCGGATCGCCGCCTTGCGCAGCTGATCCGGCTCAGGCAGGTCTTCGGCGTCATAAACTGCGACATACTCGCAGCTCAGGCCGGCTAATACATAATTCAACGCTTTCGGCTTCGTCCGCGGTTCGCCGACGGCCACGACTTCGATTCTCATGTGGAGGGGCAAGGGCACCCGCGCAAAGGCGTCCAGCGTCGCCGCATCATCCGCCTCGACCGCGAAGACAATGTCGAGTTTGTCTGTCGGATAGTCGACGTTGGCCATTGCCGAAATGCAATCGGCAACAATGTCCGCCTCCCGATATAGCGGCACCACAACCGCGTACGTGGGAAGTTCTTCGTCCGACAAGCGCAGGCGCGTGAGCAGATCGACATCAGATGGGCCGGCGACGACAATGACGGCGGCAACCAAGCGCAGCAGGACTACAATGAGGAAGATGACCGACAACGTACCAAGGGCAGCTGGCGCCACCAAACCCGGCTCGACCAGACCAATGCCGATTAAAAGTCCTGGAACAGACACCAGAGCTGCGACTTGCCAGCTCCAAAGGCCGGTGGCTGCCGAGAAGTGAGGCGCCGTCCGTCGAATACCTGAGGCCGCAAAACGCATGCGACTCGAAATGTGCGGCGTTGCCAGATCGTCCGTCGTTTCGCTGTCCGTGACGATGCTGTTGGCTTGCGCATTACGAAATGCCCAATTGAACTCCATCTGGCTCAAGCGGCCGGAGCGAATGAGAATTTCGTCGGGGCTCGCACCGACGCGGATGGCCTCGTTTACCGCCCAGTCAAACGTTGGCCTATCGACAAGTTGTGGGACGAGAAAGACGTAGTCGGCAGCAACCCAGTCGTTTGTTGTTTCGAACTCCGCCTGCGATGCATAGTCTGCGGTTGAGTCCAGCTCATGAAGTTGAAATGCGGACATCGTGCACCTGAACGTTGTCCTCCTGCAAAGCCAAGAGTCGAGTCAGCGTACACATCAATTCCTCAGAAAGCCAGTTTATCAGATGACCAATCGTCTGACTACAAATTCCAAGCTTGTCATGTCGCTCAACACCCTCGTTGCTGTAATGACTCTGATCGGCGGGACGGTCATCGCGCACGCCCAAGGCAGCACGGCACCGGCGCCCAGCCAGCGGGTGATCATCAAATTTGCGACAACGGACGATTTCCCGCCGTTCAACTCCCGCGACTTCGAAGGCGCACTCGTCGGGTTCAACATCGATCTCGCGCAGCTCATCTGCCGCCAACTGCAGAAGGAGTGCGAGATCACGCCGTATCCGTGGGAGCGGCTCTTCGACCTGGTCAACAAAGGCGAAGTTGACGCTGTCATCGCCGGCCACCGCGTCAATGTTGACACGCTTGCGAAGGCGGACTTCACGCGCCCCTATTTCCGGACGCCAGGCCGGTTTGCCGTGCGACGCAACGGACCGAAACTCGAGATCACGCCCGATGGCCTAGACCGGCGCACAGTCGGGGTTGCCAAAGGCACGGCGCATGAAGCCTTTCTCAACACCTTCTTTCGCACCAGCCGCATCATGCGCTTCGATCGGCCGGAGGACGCAAGAAACGCGTTGCGGACGGGCAAAGTCGATACGATGTTCAGCGACGGAATCAGCCTGGTGTTCTGGGTCAACGGCACATTGTCGCAAGCGTGCTGCGACATCGCCGGCGGACCGTTCCTTGAGCCGATGTTCTTTGGCGACGGCCTGGCCATCGGCGTAAAAAAGGGCAATCGGGAGTTGCGCGTACTGCTTGACCGCGCGCTCAATCGCCTGCGGACCGACGGCCGGCTTGTTGATCTCGTCCAGCGCCACTTCCCGAGGACTGTGTTCTGAGCCTCGGCGAGGTCCCCCTCGGACCTTGCCGCTAAGCCAGCATCATCAGCGCGCCCAGTCCGAGGCCACCGACCACGATGCGCCACCAGGCGAACAGTGCAAAACCGTGGCGAGATACGAAGTCGAGCAGGTATCGGACAACAATGACGGCTGCGAAAAACGCCGTCACAAACCCAAGAACGATACTGACGACCGCATCAGGCGATATCACAGACCAGTTCTTGTAGAGATCGTAAGTGAACGCACCGGCCATGGTCGGCATGGCCAGAAAGAACGAGAATTCTGCTGCAGACCGTTTATCCGTTCCCAGCAGCAGTGCGCCGACAATGGTCGCGCCGGACCGCGAGACGCCGGGAATCATCGCGAAGCACTGGCAGATGCCGATTATGAGCGCAATGTGTGGTGGAAACTGCATGACGTCATCGTATCGCGGCGACAGCTTGAGGCTGTCCACCCACAGCAAGACGAACCCGCCGACAATCAACGTGATACAAATCAGCATCGGTGTCTCGAACAGCACCGTTTTGATGAAGTCGTGCGCAAGAACGCCGACAATGGCGGCCGGCAAAAATGCCAGTAGGATCGCAAAGACGAACCGCCGCGTTTCAGGCTTGCTTGGCAGATCGACCAGAATTCGGGTGAGCTTTGCGGCATAAACAGAGAGAATCGCCAGGATTGCGCCGAGTTGTATGAGGACTTCAAATGTCTTTCCGGGACTGTCGAAGCCCAAAAAATGCCCTGCGAGCAGGAGATGTCCTGTGGATGAGACCGGAATGAACTCTGTTAGTCCTTCAAGAAGACCGAGCAGAATGACCTGCCATGTCGGCATGGCGACTTCCTTTGCCTGGAGATGCTGCGGACCCGGAGATAGAGCACGTCGACGCTTTGCCGCGGTGATCGCACGCCGACCCAGATCCGATGCATGCCGCTTCGGCAGTGTTCTCATCAATAGCGGCGGCGGTGATCAACCAAGATGATCGCAGCGGCTGGCAGATGAGTCACAGACGGACAGGACCAGGACATAGCTTGATCTTTTTACGTTTAGCTGGAACCGTCCGCACCCTGCGTCTCGGGCTTTACCTCGCAGACCGCCGGGGCGGCGTGGTGTCATGGACCCACGGGGGCCATCCGTGGGCCATCGGCCGTGAGACGGAGCCGACGAGATGCAGACCGGCGAAATGCTTCCGCCAAATGCGGAAATGCCCAAGGTAGGGGAGCCGCATGCTCGCATTGTCACATTTCAGACTGTGCCCAAAATCTCGCGCAATCCGAATCGCGCTGGCCGAATTGGGACTATCGCCTCAGTTGACTGAGGAAAGTCCATGGACTCCTCGCCCGCAACTGTTGAGCTTGAACCCGGCAGGGGATCTTCCCGTGTTGCGCATGGCAGACGGAAGTTTGCTGATCGGGAGCTATGCCATCTCGGAGTTTCTCGATGAGGCACGCAATGATCACGCCCTGTGGGGCCGCCTCATCGGCGCTGAAGATGCTGAAGCATCCCTCGCGCTATCGATTTCATTTTTTCCCGGCGCAACGGCAGAGGACCGCGCAGAGGTTCGGCGGCTTGTCGCGTGGTTCCACGAGAAGTGCGATCGCGAAGTGACGCGGGAACTGCTGCTCGAGAAAGTGCGGCCCGCGTTCGAGCGACATGCGAGCGAGTCACCAAACGCGGAGTATCTGCGGACGGCGCAGGCCAACTTGAGATATCATCTCGATTACATCGGATTTCTTGCCCACCAGCGCCGCTGGCTCGCGGGCGATGCCATGTCATTTGCTGACATATCGGCTGCGGCGCACATGTCGGTTGCGGATTATGTCGGCGAAGTGCCGTGGGATCAGTATCCTCACGCGCGCGACTGGTATCAGCGTATCAAGTCGCGCAAGAGCATGCGCAGCCTGTTCACGGAGCGGATCGCGGGGCTCAATCCGCCCGCTCACTATGAGTCGCTCGATTTTTAGGCCAGGACGGCGCCAATGAAGAGCGTTTCAGTCGTGACGTCACCCGAAGATGCAGCGCCGCCCTCAATCGTCGGCGAGATCCGTAAGGCCGCTGCGGAGTTGGGCTTTGATGCGACCGGGTTCACGACGCCGGACGCGATTCCTCAGGCGGCACCGAGATTAAAACGCTTCCTGGACGCGGGTCGGCACGGCGACATGGACTGGATGGCAAGAACGTCGGATCGGCGCGGGCATCCCGCTGCACTTTGGCCCGATGTCCGGTCTGTCATCATGGTGGGACATGCCTACACGCCAGACAGCGATCCTATGACCGCGCTCACGCAGCGCGATCGCGGAGCCGTCTCCGTCTATGCCAAAGGCAAGGACTATCACGATGTCATCAAGACGAAACTCAAGCAACTGGCACGCAGCGTCGCGACGCTTACAGCTGCGGACGTGAAGGTGTTTGTCGACACAGCACCGCTGATGGAAAAGCCCCTGGCGGCGGCTGCGGGCATCGGCTGGCAGGGCAAGCATACCAACCTGGTTTCTCGCGAACATGGGTCGTGGCTGTTCCTGGGCGCCATTCTTACAGCGGCGCGGTTACCGGCCGACGAACCTGAGATTGATCATTGTGGCAGCTGTCGGCGGTGCCTCGATGTTTGTCCGACAGATGCGTTTCCTGCGCCTTACCAGCTGGATGCCCGACGGTGCATTGCCTACCTGACGATTGAGCATGCCGGTCACATTCCGCGTGAGTTTCGTCGCGCGATCGGCAACCGCATCTTCGGCTGCGACGACTGTCTCGCGGTCTGTCCTTGGAACAAGTTTGCCGCGATTGCGCGCGAGGCACGCTATGCCGCCAGGGCGGAGACCGACAACCCGCCGCTTGACGTGTTGCTCGACCTCGACGACACCGCCTTTCGGAAACGGTTTGCCGGTACGCCGATCAAACGGACCGGGCGAGACCGCTTTCTGCGCAACGTTCTGATCGCCACCGGAAACTCAGGGGACCCTACGCTTGTGCCGAGGTGCCTTGCCCTGCTCGGCGACCCTAGTCCACTGGTTCGCGGTATGGCCGTATGGGCGCTTCGCCAGCTCACAACCGAAGAGCTTTTTGCGGCGTACCGAAGTAAGAACTTACGCCGGGAGCAGGACCAGCATGTCCGTTCAGAGTGGATTGCAGCAACCGCTAACGCTGAGCCCGGCAACCTGAAAGCGTCATAGGGATAAGGACAATAATCAATGCACCTACTCTGCTTTGGCGTTGGTTACAGTGCACTAAGGGTTTGCGACGCGGCAATTGCCGACGGCTGGCGCGTAACCGGAACATCGACATCCGATGCCGGCGTTGCGCGCCTTAATCAACGCGGTATTGCCGGGCTCCGTTTCGATGGAACGACGGCTAACGATGATATCGCAGCCGCCCTGGCCAGTGCGACGCACGTCGTCGTTTCAATTCCGCCGTCACACGACCAATGGGTCGATCCGGTCATCGAGATGTATGGGGATCAGATCGCGTCCGGGGCCGATCAGTTGTCATGGATCGGCTACTTGTCGACGATCGGCGTTTACGGGGATCATGCCGGCGCGTGGATCGACGAGACTACGGAACCGAAGCCGGTTTCCAGTCGCAGTCGGGCTCGGCTCGCAGTCGAGCGGCAATGGACTGTGCTTGCGGATCAGCGCAGCATACGCCTGCAGATCTTTCGTCTTGCCGGGATCTACGGGCCGGGGCGGAGCGCAATCGATCGGCTTCGGGCCGGCACGGCGCGTCGCATTGTCAAGCCCGGCCAGGTCTTCAATCGCATCCATGTCGACGATATCGCCACGGCGGTTGGACGCGGAATGCGCGGTGGAGGCTCCAAGCAGGTTTACAATGTTTGTGATGACCTGCCGACGCCGCCACAGGATGTCATTGCATACGCTGCGGAACTCATTGGTGTCGATCCGCCGCCGGAAATCGACTTTAATACAGCCGACCTATCGCCAATGGCCCGCAGCTTTTATGGCGAGAACAAGCGGGTCCGGAACGACCGCCTGAAACAGGATCTCGACGTCCGCCTCGCGTATCCAAGCTATCGCGAGGGGCTGACGGCGCTCGCGAAATCCTAGATCATTTCCGCCATACGCAGGGTCGCTTTGCTGGTTCATGCCGGTAATTGCGGTTGCGTTCATTCACAGTTCAGTCGTTTGCCGCTTGAAACGCAAAGTCCTGTCGCATGTCTGTTTCGAGCATGACGGCAGACGAGATCAGCCGTGGTCCGCGCGCTCGTTATCGGCATGCACCTAACTGATACTTTGCAAACGGTTCTCCGCGCCGATCCACGTTCAGTCGGGGACCTGGGAGGCAATAGGCAATGCAGGCGATCCTACACATTCCGGTTTCCGCCGCTGCAACCGCGATAGCCGGCGTCGTGCTGATCACCGCACCGATCGGGCCGGCAATGGCCAGCGATGCCGCACATTCCATCGCAGACCGCTTCGCCCCAACGGATACACCCGCAAATTCCGAAAGGTCCGCAAATTCTGGCGAGGCCATCACCGTGCGGCCAGTTCGCAGTCGCCGGGTTGAGCCGGATGCCGTTCTCGCGCCTGAACCGCCGGATCCCGGCGCGGACGAGGCCAAGGCGTTCGACAAACTCCGCAAAGCCGACGAAGCGGAGATGCTGGCACGCGCGCGGCGCGAAGCCGCGGAACGGGCACGCAAGGCCGCGGAAGCCAAGGCAGAGGCCAAGACAAATGCTAAGACACGGGCCACCGCACCGTCCGCCAAGGCCAATTCTGAAACTGACACACCGCGACAACCGATCGCGACAATCGCGCCGCGTGGGCGTGCTGCGGACCATCGCAAGAAGCTGGACCGCATATTGAACAAGCTTGCTGGGCGGATTCGGGACTTCGAAACCGCGCGACGCACTCCGGCACCACCGCGGGACGAAAAGACAGTTGGCAGGACCGAGGAGCCGGCGCCGAAACGTCCTCTTGTTCCAAGCCCGCGCTCCGCCCAAGCCATGCCGGAAGCGCCACCGCAAGACACCGCCGAGTTTGTCGATGAGCCGGCGCCACGCGTGGGCGAGCCCGAGACGTCGGTTACCGAATTGACGCCAAGCGCCGGCTCTCCCGTTGAAACTGGTTCGCTCGCAGGAAAGCCGCCGCTCGCATCAAAACGTGGAGAGCGGGCAGAGTCGTTCCTGTTCGGCGCGCCGGGGGCACCTCAGGGCGATGATGAGCCGATCCGACGCGTCACCATCCTGCTTGAAATGGTTGTCGGGAATCGCGGCATTCGACGGTTCCAGAAATGGGGAGACCCTGTGCTGTGTCTGGGGCAGCGGTGCTTTGTCAGCGAAGGCGCCGACGAACCGGCCCGTGTTATGCGCCGCAACAGAGCGTTTGGAACGATCAATGCCCTTGGACGGCGCGCCGGTGCGTGCCGACGCAAGCTGAATTGCGTGTTCCGCGACGTTGATCTTGGCGGCCCGACCGCGATCGTGCAACCGGTCGACTTACGGTGGCTGCGGCACGACCGGCGCGAGATGACGAAGGTCCATGCCGATCGCAGCTGCCGCGAAACGGCCGGCGGCAGCCTGGTCTGCGACAGAGTCTTTAACTCAGAAACCTATCGGCTCTGGGTTGTGCCGGAAAAGCTGGCGAGAACACTCTCGGCAGATGCGTTGATCGACTTCCTCAATCGCGGACTGAGCCGTGCCCACCTTGCCGATTGAAGCTCAGGCTTGACCGCGCATCGCCTCGATCGTCCGGATCAGGAGATCGATATCTTCCGGGCGTGACAGGCGGTGCTCGCCATCGGGCACCTCGATGAGTTCGACGTCAGCACGCGACATTATTTCGAGCAGCCGTTTGCTGTGATCAAACGGAACGTCCGGGTCAAGCCGACCCTGAATGATGCGTACGGGGCAGTCCGGCGTCCACGTGCTGCCGGCAAACAAATGCCGGCGGCCATCTTCGATCAGCTCTCGTGTGATCGGGTAGGGCTCACCGTATTGCGATGGACGCTCCCACACACCGGCCGTAAGGATCTGTTTGCGAACGTCCTCCGGGAATTCATCCCACATCAGGGCCTCGGTCATATCCCAGGCCGGCGCAATCAACACGATCCCGACGATCCGGCGCGCGTCCGCTGGTGCGGCGTCCACCAGCCTGCGTTGCAGCAGCATTGTGAGATAGCCGCCCATGCTCGACCCGACGAGGATTTGCGGCCCCTGTGTCAGCTGACGAAAGACGGCTTCGGCTTCCGCCAGCCAAGCCGAGACCGTGCCATCTTCAAATCGCCCTTCAGATTGCCCGTGGCCGGAATAGTCAAATCGCGTCAATGCGGCGCCGGACTCGATTGCCCACTCGCTTAAGGCCGACGCCTTGGTTGACACCATGTCGGACTTGAACCCTTGCAGCCACATGACGCCCGCAGCCTGGCCGAACTGCTGGAGATACGCGATCCGCCGCAGGCTTGCCCCCTCGCCGACGGCAAGGAATTGTGGTTGAGAATTCTCCATTGACCTGAGGCTCCACTGCTCATGAGGTTCACTTGCGCGATCGGCCACCCACGATACTGCAGATCGTCCCGGAACTCGACACGGGTGGTGCCGAGCTGTCCGCGATCGAAGTTGCCGATGCCATCGTCCGCGCCGGCGGCCGCGCATTGGTTGCCTGTGCCGGGGGGCGCATGGTTCAGCAGTTGCTTGACGTCGGCGGCGTCGCGATCGACATGCCGCTGGCGTCCAAGAACCCGGTCTCATTGGCGTTGAATGCCAATCGGCTTGTTGCGCTCGTCAAACGCGACGGTGTGGACCTCATCCACGCGCGGAGCCGCGCCCCGGCTTGGAGTGGACTGCGTGCTGCGCGCCGGGCGGGGTTGCCATTTGTCACGACCTATCATGGTGCCTACGGTGAGAAGACCGCCGCGAAGCGCATGTATAATTCCGTTATGGCGCGGGGCAACATCGTTATCGCGAACTCGCAGTATACGGCCGACCTCATTCAACAGCGCTATGGCACGGATACGCGCAAGATCCGGGTGATCAACCGCGGGGTCGACCTGGCCGCGTTCGATCCCGCCGCGGTGTCGCACGAGCGCATCGCGGCGTTGCGCGTCTCCTGGGGCGTGCCGCCTGAGGCCCGCGTGATCCTGCATCCGGCACGGCTCACCCGCTGGAAGGGCCAGACTGTGGTGCTGGATGCGGTCAGTCGCCTGAAGTCGGACGGCGGTTCTGTAGAGTTCATAGTTGTGCTCGCCGGCGACGACCAGGGGCGTCACGGTTATACGGAGGCTCTGCAGGCGCAGGCGAAGTCGCTTGGTTTGAGCGATCATGTTCGGTTCGCTGGCCATGTCTCCGATATGCCAGCTGCGTTTCTGGCGGCTGATGTCGCGATCGTGGCATCGACGGAACCCGAGGCCTTTGGCCGAACGGCTGCAGAAGCACAGGCCGTGGGCACGCCGGTCATTGCGACGGCCATCGGGGCACCGCGGGAAACCGTGCTGGCACCGCCAAGCATCCCGGAACATGCGGCCACCGGTCGTCTGGTTGCTCCGGGTGACCCTGACGCCTTGGCCGGCGCGATCGCGGCGCTCCTGTCGCTGGATCCGGACGCCCGTGCTGCAATGGCCGCCCGCGCGAGACGGCACGTCAAGACGCACTATTCGGTCCATCAGCTGCAGGACGCGACTTTGCAGGTCTATGATGAGCTGCTGAACACCGAGATGGCCACAATGTTTCGCAGCCAGTCGGTTGACAACTTGTGAGGATCACAATGGACCTGCCGCAAGCTGACGAGACCTCGGATGCCAAGGCCCGTCCGCCGGTCTCTTGTTACATTCGCACGCTGAACGAATCCCGTCTCATCGGGGATGTGGTCACGGCAGCACAGCAGGTGGCACGCGAAGTTGTCGTCGTGGACAGCGGCTCGACGGACGGAACGCAGGATATCGCGGCCGCGGCCGGTGCGCGTGTGATCTCGAATCCCTGGCCCGGCAACGGGCATCAAAAACGCGTCGGCGAAGAGGCCTGCACACACGACTGGCTACTCGATCTCGATGCTGACGAGATTGTTGACGCGGACCTAGCCAAGGCGATCAGAGTCTTGTTTGCGCGCGGGGAACCGCCGGAGAGCGTCTATGGATTGACGTTGATTACAGATCCGCCGGCGACGCCGCCGTGGACGAACTTCTGCCTTGCGGTGCGCAACAAACTTTATGATCGCCGGAAATGGCGGATGCCGGCCCATCCGGCTTGGGATCAATTGCAACTTCCCAAAGAACACCGCCCATCCGGCCTCGACGGTGCAATTATCCACCGGTCCTTTCGCGATTTCGCCGATCTGACCCGCAAGTTCAACAGCGTCAGCACAGCCCGCGCGAAATACACAAAACCGCGGTCAGCGTTGGAGCTGAAGCTAAGAATTATTGGAGCGTTCCCGTTCTATTTCTTCAAGCACTTCGTGCTGCGCGGGCTGTTCCGGGCCGGGGTCTATGGCTTCGCAGTCGCCGGCGCATCGGCCCACGCGCGTTGGCTGCGCGACGTAAAAATGTACGAGAACCTGTTGATTTCAATCCAGAAAAATGGTTCGGAACACAAGTAACAGACCATCTGTTCTGCTGTGTTCGTGTCTGGCAAGATGCTTCGATGACGGGTTTTTCCGCGTCTGTGCAAACTGCAATCGTCATATCGTCGGATGTTCGGCACTGCTTGACTCGCGCACCGTCTTTTCCAATCTAGCGACATGGACCGCAACTAGGCGGCGATTTGTCTCATGTCGCTGCTGACTTTCGGTCTGATGACAACAGCTATGAGGAGATAGCCCATACGCCGTCCAGCAAGAGGGGCACCTGAGCGAGATACCTCAGGTCCGCGGATCAACGACCAGATTAAGGTCCGTGAGGTCCGATTGATCGTAGACTCGGGAGATAATGTCGGAATCGTAAGCCGCGACGACGCGCTTGAACGGGCCGTTGAGGCCGGGCTCGACCTTGTTGAGATTTCGCCTGACGCCGACCCACCCGTCTGCAAAATCATGGACTACGGCAAGTACAAGTACTTGGCGCAGAAGAAAGCTGCGGAAGCGCGTAAGAAGCAGAAGACGGTCGAAGTTAAAGAAATCAAAATGCGCCCGAACATCGATGACCATGATTACATGGTGAAGATGCGGGCGATGATGCGATTCTTCGACGAGGGCGATAAAGTTAAGGTCACGCTTAGGTTTAGAGGGCGGGAGATGGCGCACCAGTATCTCGGCATGGAGGTGCTGAAGCGCGTCAAGGCAGACACGGAAGAGGTGGCGAAAGTCGAGCTTGAGCCGCGATCCGAAGGCCGCCAGATGATTATGGTCCTCGCGCCCCGATGACGCATGACGTGACCGAGGCAAGTGCGCGCCCTCAGGTAGATGACGACATGTTTCAGTAACCTGTTGCGCTGCGACGACGATCTGGATATAGAAACGACCTCGTGTCGCCCGGCAGGGCATGCCGTGGCGGCTCATCCGCTTCACTATTGACCAGCCCGATCAGCCAGTCTCTCGACGCGCTGATCCACGGATTTGGCGTTTTGGCTCGGGCCAGACGCCATAGCTGGTCTGACCTGAGAGAGCAAAATGCCCAAAATGAAGACGAAAGCGGGCGCAAAGAAGCGCTTCAAGATGACTGCGACCGGCAAGGTCAAAGTTCAGGCGGCCGGAAAACGGCACGGCATGATCAAGCGTTCGAACAAGTTCATCCGGAACGCGCGCGGCACGATGGTGCTGAGCGATCAGGATGCGACGATCGTTAAGAAGTACATGCCTTATCACCGTTAGAACCGCGGCTTAGCTGCAATTCGGTCACTTCGCCTAATCTTGAGGAGAGCGCAATGGCACGCGTGAAACGCGGTGTTACGTCCCACGCAAAACACAAAAAGGTTCTTGCTGCCGCGAAAGGCTTTTACGGCCGGCGTAAGAACACCATCCGCACGGCAAAAGCGGCCGTCGACAAAGCCAATCAGTATGCTTATCGCGATCGCAAGCGGCGGAAACGCTCGTTCCGCGCACTGTGGATCCAAAGGATCAACGCAGCAGCTCGCGAGCATGGCTTGACCTACGGCCGATTTATCGACGGCTTGAATAAAGCCGGCATCGAAATCGACCGGAAAGTGCTTGCCGATCTCGCAGTGCGGGACGAAGCGGCATTCAAGGTGCTGGTCGAGCGCGCCGCTGCGGCCGGGCAAGCGTAAAGCTCACGTGCGGGTTGCCCCAAGCGGTGAACTGCGGCATTGAGTGGCGCCGCGAAATCTAATCCGCAGGACTGTCATGAGCACGGATGCCGTGGCGGAAGTCGACCTTTCCGCGCTTGAAGCTGAATTGAAGTCCGACATCGCAGCCAGTGGCGACCTGGCTTCGCTTGATGCTGTACGGGTTGCTGCGCTCGGCAAAAAAGGCCGCGTCGCCGGCCTCATGCAGCAACTCGGCAAGATGGCGCCGGATGCCCGTAAGGCCTTCGGCCAGTCCGTCAACGCCTTAAAAGATCGCGTTGGAGATGCTCTTGCTGAACGCAAGGCAACGCTTGAGTCCGCCGCCCTTGCGGAGCGGCTGGCGAATGAAACTGCCGATCTGACGCTTCCTGTGCGCGTTGGCCCACAATTGCGCGGCCGCCTCCATCCGCTCAGCCACGTCATGGACGAGCTCGCTGAAATTTTTGCCGATATGGGCTTCGCGATTGCGACCGGCCCGGACATCGAAACGGACGATTTGAACTTCTCGAAGCTGAACATTCCAGAAGAGCATCCGGCGCGTCAGGAACACGACACGTTCTACATGAAAGGCTCAAATGGGCTCACCGGCGCCAACGCGCCACGCATGCTGTTGCGCACACACACAAGCCCGGTGCAAATCCGAACGATGCTGGAGCAGGAGCCACCGATCCGCATCGTGGTGCCCGGCCGGGTTTACCGCTCCGACAGCGATCAGACGCACACGCCGATGTTTCATCAGCTCGAGTCGCTCGTGATCGATGAGGTGAGCCACCTTGGCCACCTCAAGTGGCTGCTTGAGGAAATGTGCAAGGCTTTCTTTGAGGTCGACGACGTAAAAATGCGGTTCCGGTCTTCGTTCTTTCCGTTCACGGAGCCATCTGCCGAGGTCGACATCGACGCGGCCGCGATTGGCAAACCGGGCGAATGGCTGGAGATCGGCGGCTGCGGGATGGTGCATCCCAATGTGCTCCGAAACTGCGGGCTCGATCCGGAGCGGTATCAGGGCTTTGCCTTCGGTATGGGTATCGACCGCATGACGATGCTGAAGTACGGCATCCCTGATTTGCGCGACATGTTTGCTGCCGATCTGCGATGGATGCACCACTACGGCTTCTTACCGTTGGACATCCCGTCAATTTCCGGCGGTTTGTCGAATTGATCGACGCCGCGCCCGGCGGACGCGCCGGCCGCGGTTCCGCGATATTTCAGGAACTGCGATGGTTCTCCTGCAAGGCTTGTCGAGCTCGGGAGTTGTGGCCGTCATCGTCGGCCTCTTGATGGTGGGAACATCCATCGTGATCGTGTTTTACCACGATCGCAAGCACGACCAGCTCGATCAGTGGATTGACTTCTCGTTTTCGGGAACCGCACTGCGCCAGGCGCTCGGCTACTACCGCTTCATGGCCGTTTCGATGCTGGTCTTCTATGTGCTGTTCACATGCTCCTGCCTGTTCCTGCAGTACGAAGGGCATCGCATATTCGCTGATGGAGACAAGGTGCCGATCCTTGCCGGTCCGATCGCAACGGCGCTTTTTGCGCTCGACTTGGTTCTACGTGGCGGATTTTTTGACGTTATGGAGCACTTCGATCTTCGGATCTCTCCCGTTCTCATGAACACCCAGAACGTTTGGTTCGTGATCTACGCCTTCGCCTTCCGCATGTTTTATGCGCTTTCGCTCATCAAGATCCTGCTGTCTTTCGCGTGGATCTATGGCAAAATACGCAGAGCTCGGCAGGCGCTCGACGATCAGATCCGGATCGTGCCACCGCCGCGGACGTGACGATGGAACCGCGGGACAACGCCCCCCTGGTTCATCGCGCTCTGCACCTTCCCTGGCTGGCAACAACGCAGTATGACCGCGCAGTGCGGATCAACCCACTCTCTATTGGACGGAACACGGCGCGATGAAGTTCACGCTCTCTTGGCTCAAGGATCATCTCGAAACCTCGGCGGCGATCGATCAGCTCGAAGCAAAGCTGTCGGCAATCGGTCTTGAGGTCGAAGAGATTGTTGACCCTGCTGACAAGCTCGGCGTCTTTACCATTGCCCGTGTTGTTGATGCCAAACAGCATCCGGGTGCCGACCGGCTGCGGGTTTGCCAGGTCGAGATTTCGCCAGGCGCTCCTCCGGTGGAGGTTGTGTGCGGCGCGCCGAACGCGCGGGCTGGCATGGTTGGCGTCTTCGCGCCGCTCGGCAGCTACATACCCGGAACCGACATCACGCTGGAGGCGCGACCGGTGCGCGGTGTCGTATCCAACGGCATGCTCGTTTCTGAGCGGGAGCTTGAGCTTTCCGACGACCACGAGGGCATTATCGATCTCGACCCGGCGCTGGCCGACCGCGTCGGCGAACGTTACATTGACGTGGTGGGCGTGAACGATCCGGTGATTGACGTCTCGATCACGCCCAACCGCCCCGATTGTACCGGCGTGCGGGGCATCGCACGCGATCTCGCAGCAGCCGGGCTTGGAACCCTAAAGCCGGAGCCTGAGATTGGCGCAGTCGACGGGGATGACGCCTGCCCCGTTCCAATCACACTGGAATTCACGTCAGACACGGCGGATGCCTGCCCGATCTTCGCAGGACGCCATGTCCGCGGTGTTAAGAACGGCCCATCGCCGGCCTGGTTGCAAAAACGCCTGACGGCTGTGGGATTGCGCCCCATCAGCGCGTTGGTCGACATCACCAACTACGTCTCCCTGGACCGTGGTCGCCCGCTGCACGTTTACGATGCGGACCGGCTCTCCGGCACCATAAGGGCCCGCCTCGGGCGAGATGGCGAGCGTTTTGAAGCCCTCGATGGCAAGACATATGACGTCGATGGGTCCATGTGCGTGATCGCTGATGACGCGCAGGTGCTCGGGCTCGGCGGAATCATGGGCGGCACGGCGACGGGCTGCACGGATGAGACGACCAACGTCTTGATCGAATGTGCCTATTTCGATCCGATCCGCACCGCAACGACAGGGCGCAAGGCACAAATCAACTCAGACGCGCGCTACCGCTTTGAGCGCGGCGTCGATCCGGCGTTCGTGGAACCTGGCCTCGATCTGGCAACGCGCCTGGTGATGGATCTTTGCGGTGGCACGCCGTCGAAGTCCCAGATCGCGGGTACGGCTCCTGACGGCACGCGCCAAATCGCATTCGATGTCGCGCGTGTCGCCAGACTGACCGGCGTGGACGTTCCAGCCAAGACCGCGAAGACGCTTATGGAAGCCGTGGGCTGTTCCGTTTCGGGCCGTGCGCCGAAGTTCAAGGTCACGACACCGTCCTGGAGACCCGATATCGAAGGACCGGCGGACCTTGTCGAGGAAGTCATCCGCTTAGTTGGTCTTGAGACGGTACCATCGGTCGCGATGGAACGCACGCGTGGTGTCGCGCTACCGGTTCTGACCGACACGCAAAAGCGCGAGCGTGTGGCGCGGCGGCTGCTGGCAGGCCGCGGTTTGGTCGAAGTGGTCACTTGGTCATTCATACCGAAGGACCAGTCGCAACTCTTTGGCGGCGGTCGGGACGTTCTTGATCTCGCAAACCCGATATCCGTCGATTTGTCGTCGATGCGGCCAAGCCTTCTGCCGGGCCTTCTGACAGCCGCGCATCGCAACGGGAACAGAGGCTTTCAGGATCTCGCGATCTTCGAGGTCGGCCAGGCCTATGCAGGAGACCAGCCGGACGAGCAAAAACTTCTGGCTACCGGGGTTCGCGTGGGAAGCGCAAAACTGGACGGTTCGGGCCGTCATTGGTCCGGACACAGTGAACCCGTGGACGCCTATGATGCCAAAGCGGACGCGATCAATCTGCTAGGCGCCCTGGGGATAGATGCCGGAACGGTTCAGATCACAACGGATGCGCCGAGCTGGTTTCACCCCGGGCGGTCTGCCGTCATTCGCCGCGGGCCCAAACTGGTACTCGCGACTTTCGGGGAACTGCATCCGTCGATACTCGAGCAGATGGATGTAGCTAGCCCGGCCGTCGCGTTTGAAGTCGATCTGACCGCACTTCCCCCGGTTCGGCGGAAGACGCGCACCCGCCCCGCCCTGGCCGCGTCTGATCTCCTTCCACTCACGCGAGACTTCGCATTTTTGGTCGACAGCTCCGTCGCAGCCGGCCAACTGCTCAATGCAGCACGCGGCGCTGACAAGGCTTTGATCACCAATGTCGAGGTGTTCGACGTGTTTGAAGGCGGCAATCTGGAGCCGGGCAAAAGATCCATCGCGCTAGCGGTCACCATTCAGCCGCAAGAGAAGACGCTAACCGACGCAGAGATCGATGCGCTGGCCTCCAAAATCGTCAAGGCGGTGCAAAAGGCGACAGGCGGCGTCATCCGCGGCTAATGCGCGGGTTGTTGATCGCTCACGGGCTGTTCCTCGCTGCGCTCGGGCCCTGCGCGGGCGCGGCGCAACGCGCCGGGCCGCAGTCGCGGCCTGAAACAGTGCTCGACGGCTGGCCAGCGCGGGTTGTTGATCGCTCACGGGCTGTTCCTCGCTGCGCTCGGGCCCTGCGCGGG